>CAYQIM010000001.1:0-434 GCA_964417555.1 Rickettsiella sp.
ACTCTCATCTTGGGTCTCGTTTATTACAAATTTTACCATATAACGACGAGATTCTCTGCTTAATTGCTTAAATAGAGCTCTAAAAGCCTCTCGTCTTTTTTTAAGAATAGTTAAAAAATTCTTTGCCCGAGCATGTTTAAGAAGCATCTCCATCAGGAAAGCTGGGCCATCTGCAAGCTCATCATCAGAGAGAACCGTTAAGTCTATTAAAGTAAAAGGCTTAAATACAATTTGTTTGGCTAAATCAGGGTTATCAAAACATTGATATACATCAATAGGGTGCGGGTAAGGAGACTCCAAACCGTGATATAAGCAAATCGGCAAAACAATCGGTAATTTTTTGTGGCCTTGTCGGATATGCTGATCCATGGCAGCAATACTATATTGTAATTGCCGGAGGGCCATCAGTTCTTCATTGGCTGTCGATTCTGCTT
>CAYQIM010000002.1:0-435 GCA_964417555.1 Rickettsiella sp.
TGTGCGCAGTTGATCCAAATGCAAGCAAATAATCCTAAAAAAGTTGCTGAATATGCCGAGGACTTGGTTCAATCCAGTGACGCTTTATTAGCGCTTCTAAACAAAATATTAGAAAGTATTGAGGTAGCCAACGGAGAAATTTCTCTTTTAAAGAAAAGATTTGATCTCCGTCAAGTGCTGGAACAAATAGTACGCTTAAATAAACCGGAAGCTCATCTAAAACGTTTAAAGTTACAGCTAGATTACGACAAAACCATTCCAGCCTATTTATTAGGTGATCCCACCCGTGTACAACGAATAATCCTCGAATTAGTCACCAATGCACTCAAATTTACCGATAAGGGTGAAGTTAAAATTACGGCAAGATTAGAGAAAAACCAAACTCAAGTAGGACAAATGATTGTTAGTTTGAGTGTCAGTGATACTGGGATAGGT
>CAYQIM010000003.1:0-371 GCA_964417555.1 Rickettsiella sp.
TGGAGTATTTCAGCGGCTTTAGCTGCCGTTAAAGGTTTGGTATAAATTGCATTCATACCGTTGTTAAGACAGCGACGTTTTTTCTCTTTAGAAATATGTGCGGTTAACCCAATGATCGGAACGGACGGATTGCGTTGCCATTGCTTTAAACGAATACGGCGTGTAACTCCACAGCCATCGTCGTCGGGCAATCCAATATCCATCAAAATAAGATCGTAATGATTTTTTTCTATTGCACTTACCGCTGTTTTTCCATCGTCTACACTATCAACTTGGCAATTCAGCGCTGACAAGATGCCCTGCGCTACTTTTACAGCAATGAGATTATCTTCTACCACTAAAATTCGACTGTCTGTCTTTGCGGTTAACTC
>CAYQIM010000004.1:0-394 GCA_964417555.1 Rickettsiella sp.
GGATATTTTTTGCTTTAGAATCTAATTAAACTTTACTTCCCTAGATTAATAACAAGGAAAACAAAGTGACCATTACCATTCATCAGCCTTTTGATAAGCTCTTTAAAGTATCACTTTCTGAGAAAAAAGTAGCCATATCTTATCTAAAAGCACATTTACCAGCTGAAATCTTTAAGCGCATTAACATAGATACTTTAGAATTAACGGATAAAAGCTTTATTTTACCTAAATTTCGTGAGATTCATTCGGATATTGTCTACCGCTGCCAGTTTGATAATCAGGATGGTTATATTTTCTTCATCCTAGAAGCAGAATCGACAGCCAATGAAGAACTGATGGCCTTTCGGCAATTACAATATAGTATTGCTGCCATGGATCAGCATATCCGACAAGG
>CAYQIM010000005.1:0-8002 GCA_964417555.1 Rickettsiella sp.
GAGCTTATCAAAAGGCTGATGAATGGTAATGGTCACTTTGTTTTCCTTGTTATTAATCTAGGGAAGTAAAGTTTAATTAGATTCTAAAGCAAAAAATATCCACCTTTTATATCTATTTGAAAACTGATTAATAAACTTAGATTTATACCTATTTTTTATTTTCTTTCCTTAAGTAATCTTCTATTAATTTGGTAACTACTTCTTTCATATTAAGCCCTTCCAATGCTGCTTTAGCTTTTAATTCTTGGCGAATATTTGGAGATAGTTCAATAATTAACCTTACATTTTTAATTGACGGAATAGATTTTTTCGATGGCATAAATCCCCTTAAAGTAAAATAATATATTAATATTGACAATATCTATATATTAATATAACATACATATTAACAGACTTATCAATATTAATATATAGGGGGTTTTAAGAGAAACGCTAATGTATTAGTAAAATTTAATATAGAACGCTGATAGTCAGGACCACGAATCCCAACTACCAGCTAACCACAATCTACTTGTTAGGAGTAAACTATGGCTAACGTCAGTTTAAATCAATTCGTTTGTCTAAGACAACCTGCCAGCGACTATCTATCGCAGTGCTACCAAATATCAAAACTCATCAAGGATTTAATTGAAGAATTAAAGGAATTTCTAAGATCTAAACCAGGTCTTCAGTTTGACGATTTAACTAAAAGCTTAGAGATGCTTTTAGAATCGTTCCAAATAGGTGTTGAGGCCGCACATAGTGCTATGGATGATGGCATTAACCCTTACTCTACCTTCCTCTCATTAAATGTAAGCCAAACACAAGGACAAGAGTTACTGAGAGAAGTCGCAGATGACCTTACCAAATCAAAGCACATGCTATTAAAAGCCGCCGATGGGCTCGATAGCTACGATGGTTTTGGGCCTTATGCCAAGGAATCAGCGAGCGTGCTTCAGCACAAAAATCAAAGAGGATGCTATGCGTAAACTCTACCGATTACTCAAAAAGATCAAAAAATATTTCTTAGCTCTCATCGGGTTAAAGGAGGTGGCTCATGGCTAATCCAGTACCCGATAAAGCACTTGGCAATGGTTTAGGTAACAGCGAAGCTAATTCAAGTTGGACTACTTTAAATGCTGTGACTGAGTTAGCTGAATGGGAAAAAAGTACTTTTTGCGTAACAAAACAATACGATTGGCTTATTCGCGAAGCCGTTGATGAGGGCTATGAGTGTTATGAAACCTTACCCGAAGACGTGCAATTTGAGTTGGTCATGGAAATTATTAAAACAGAAAGACTGGCTGCTTTCTGTGACTTTGGTAATGCTTCCCTATTAACGGATTGTCTTACCGAAATAATGCTAAAAAAAGGAGATTCGGAAAGTTTTACGCAATTATATGATTATCTACAAGCGCATTTTATTCAAGGTCTAGGTAAGAAACGCGCTTGTTTTGCCAGCACGAATTACCTCTGATTTAGAGAAACAGATAGAAATCAATGCCAAAAATGATGAGGACATCAGGAAATACGGTGACCCTGATGAGGAGGTGGCTTATGGTTAATGTATTGCCTCCTCCAACACAGACGATAGTTATTAATCGTTGCTGTGAACCTAGCCGCTGGGGAATTAGTCACAAGTACGACTTTTATATCGAGCGAGCGATTAATCTGCTTTACAAACATTATACCGATCTGCCGAAGGATATCCGTGATCCTCTCATTATTGAGTTAGTTAAAACGGGAGATACAAATATCAATCTTTCGCAATTTATTGAGAAATCCTTGCAAGACGAAATGGCCTGTAGAGCAGACCAAGAAAGATTACACCCTAAATACCCGAACAGGAGTTGTTTATGAGTACACAGCCACTAATAAAACAAGACAACATAGCACCTGGAGTCTACGATATTTCTAATGATGTTTATCACCAAGGAGCGGGTATTAGCCGCAGTGCGTTGATGGAGTTTAGAAAATCTCCTTATCACTACTGGTATAAATACCTTAATCCTTACTACGTGCCAGACGCAGAAACGCCAGCACAGCTTTTTGGTAAAGCCTTACACGAATTTATCTTAGATCCCAAAGAGTTTGAGAAACACTACTTTATGCTACCGAAGTTCGATAAAAGAACAAAAGCAGGTAGTGAACGTTGGAGCCTCATTCAAACAGAACATGCCAACAAAACCTTTCTAACAGAATCACAGTATCAAGAAATTCAACAAATGGCAGAAAGTCTGCAGAAAAATGATGTTGCTTTAAAACTGATAGCCAACGCACAAATAGAGCAATCAATTTATTGGAACGATCCTGATACGGGCATTTTATGTAAATGTCGCCCAGATATTTTACATAACTGTTTAGTTGCCGATTTAAAGACGGCTCAAGATGGCAGCGCCTGGGCTTTTTCCAAAGCGATCTATGACTATGGCTATCACATTCAAGCGGCGATGATTCGTGAAGCTTTACAGGCTATCAAGGAAATCGATATCCAATCCTTCTGGTTTATTGTGATTGAGAAATCACCGCCCTATGTGGTGTCGACTTATAAATTAGATACAGCTGCCTTAGAGAAAGGCCGAGAAAACTTTAAAACGCTTCTCGATCGTTATCAGTCCTGCCTCAAAACTAATCATTGGCCAGCCTATGAGACGCAAGAAATTTCATTACCACAATACGCATTTAATTAAGAGGAAATACTTATGTTAGCTCATACCCATAACTCTAATATTCCCCAATCCTGGGGAGATGCGATGCATTATGCACAAGCGATTGCCAAAAGTAATTTTTGTCCGAAGGATTATCGGCATAAACCAGACGACATATTAGTCGCTATACAAATGGGCTTGGAAGTGGGTTTAAAACCCATGCAAGCCTTACAGAACATTGCTGTGATTAATAACCGTCCTTGTTTATGGGGCGATGGCGCTTTAGCTGTCATACAAACATCAGGGCAATTAGAAGATATTGATGAAAGGTTAGAAGGCGATCTGGAAAAAGACGCAGTAGCAACCTGCATTGTCAAACGTAAAGGGATGAAGTCAGCTATAAAAAGAACCTTTAGCATGCTAGATGCCCGTAAAGCTAGGTTATTAAACAAACCCGGTCCTTGGCAAGATTATCGCGGTCGTATGTTACAGATGCGTGCCCGAGGCTTTGCCTTGCGTGATGCCTTTGCCGATGTGCTCAGAGGTTTAAATATTCGAGAAGAAGTGGAAGATATTCCAGTAGAAAAAGAAGTCATCTCTACAGCAGATAATGGTCAAACCTTAATTGCTGAATTAGAACAGCAGCTCCAATCAGAAAATAGAGTTTCTATCACGGAAATCAGTGAAAAAATCAATGCTGCGGAAACACTAGACGAACTGAATAAACTCACAGAAGAAATCCAGAACGGAAACTATTCGGAAGAAGATAAAGACGAAATCAGAAAAGTCTTTAAACAAAAGAAAGAATCTTTAAAATAAACAACCCTTTCATAACGAGGATAATATGAAAACGTATAACCCAACCTTTAATCGAGACAGTGAATTTCGCTTAACGCAGAGATTAGATCGACTGGAAAAGGCACTTTATAGGGTCAAGCAATCACTTTTGAAATGGCTGATTGGAACAGCATTTGTGGTGACGATGACAGAAAGCATTGCTTATGCGGTCTTACATTATTAGGAATGAATAAATACTAAAAACAATTAATTATTAATCCGCCAAACCCCGTGAGGGGGACAGCGTCAAAGGTGCGGAAACACCCTGCCGCTGTCTGGCCACAACCAATTCCAGGAGAATTGAATCATGGTTAAACGCAGCTTATCGCGAGCTGAGCTATTGAGCAAGCTCGGGGAACAAGAAGATAAATTTTTTGAAGATTTTGCAAAAGAGTATCTTAACTATCTAGGCAATTCTAGGCCTGGTAAAAAGCAAATCAAGGAAATGCAGTCCATTCTTTCCCATACATGGATAAGAAAAAAAATTATTGTGAGTAGTCGGTTAACCGAACAAGAAGCAAAATGCTTATTATTGTCCTCTCAAGGAAAAAATTTGAGTGAAATTGCCGATTTCTTCAATGTTTCTACTCGTCGGATAGAGTTTTGTCGTCAATCTATTTTTAGAAAACTATTTTCTAGAAATATTGGTGAAGCGGTTGTTAAAGGCATACGTTATGGTCAAATAGCTGCTTTCCACTAACACTCGTTTTTTCCGTACTAGAATTTTATCGCTTATTTCTAAGACAATTGTTTTCCACTGAGACAATTTGGACTTAAAAATGAGCGATGAAAAGTTCACAGAAAAGCTATTTAAAAAAGATGAGACTTTCTATGATGAATTTACGAAAGACTTTTTAGAATGGATTGATATTGCAAAACCCACGCCTAAGCAGATACTTTTGACTAAAAAAATGCTTTCTCAGGCTTGGGTTAAATTATCTATCCATGTTGATGACCGTTTAACAGAAACGGAAAAGAAATGTCTAGCGCTCTTTTACCGTGGGTTTTCTCTCAAGGAAGTGGCTAATTTTTTAAAAGTGGCACTTAAAACAGTCCAGAACCACCGAGATAATATTTTTCAAAAGCTCTTTAGTAAAAATTTACGTGAAGCAATTAAGGAAGGTGTACGTTATCGTTTGATAGATCTATAATTTTTTGCCTTTGTCCATAGGGCATTTACCCTATGGTTTTAAAATAACATAGCACTTAATCTTTTTTGTTAATAGATAAAAGAAGCGTTAAGATGCCTATTGATTTTAAAAGTTTTACTAGATTATTAAAAAAGCGTACAGCACAGCAAAAGCATTTTCTCAGTGAATTAACCCAAGATTATATAAAATTTTTAGGTATACTTAGTCCAACCAAAAAACAGGTTCTTGTTTTAGAAAATTTAATTTATCGCCGCTTTATCTATGATGACCTCACTTTCCATTATCCTTTGTCTCTATCAGAATTAAAAACCCTTTATTTAGCATCAGAAGGTTATGATATTCGTGAAACAGCAATGATTTTAGATGTTTCGATACGTCAGATTGAAAATCTACGGAGCACTACTATTCAAAAGCTCAATTGTAAAAATATGACTCATTCTGTAAAAAAGGCCATGGAAAAAAGATTAATTTCCTAATACATTTTTACTTCGGTTTTCCACATACAAGAAAGTCAATAAAAACTCATGTTTTTATCTAATAGCATAAAAATTTATTCTTATTTTAATCAGATTTACTACGGTTTTACCCAACTTATTTTATCTATTTTAAATAGTCATAATCTCCTTGTTACAAAAAATAAGGAACTCAAATGGAACAAAAACAAAATCAAATGATAAGAACAGTTTTACTCGTAGAAGATAACCCAATGGTTCAACGGGTACTCAAGGCACAACTTGCTAGCTTAGGTTATAAAGTAACTACTGTTAACGATGCTACTGGCGCTATCCAGGCTCTGAGTCATCATCACTATAATCTGATTGCCACAGATTTAGGCCTACCCGATCAGCCAGGCGAAGTCGTTATACAAGCCGCGCGGATTAGTTCATTGAATCAGTTAACGCCGATTATTGTTTGCACAGCACATGCTGATAAGGCAAAAGAACAAGAATGCCTCGATTTAGGAGCTAATGCCATCTTAATTAAACCTTATTCTTTAGAGCTATTAAAAGCGACTATTCAACGTTTAACTGAGAATTAAAAATATTAACTATTAATAATCTGTGGTTAAGCAACCTTAGGGAATTGCAACAGCAGTTCCCTTAAAAATAGGATTTTGTTACTTCAAGTTAGGTTAGGCTTAAAAAACACAAGATAAACGATAGATTTTAGAGGGCAAGCAATCTCATGATAGATATTTATAATAGATGTTTTTATTAACACTAACCTTCATTTTTATGTAATCAGGCTTAAAAAAGTTGCGTTTTCAGTTACCATTCAATAGACTACAAGTTCAAAAAATGTCTATTTTTTTCTAAAAACAATAATAATCAAACTGGTAGGAATGCCTATGAATATATCAGCCAATTCGTTAATCGAAGAACAAGCATCTCTTGAAAAATTAAAGGTTTTGCTTGAAGAAAAAAATTTAGACAATAAACGTCTTGAACAAAAAATTAGCTTACTAGAAAAAGTGTTTAATAATTTGCCTGGTGCTATTTTTTGTAAAGATATTGAAGGAGTTTACTTACTGTTGAATTGTCATAAGATAGAAAAACTTCGGGCTTGTGTTTTGAAAGAAGCAAAAACTATGCAAACTTTTCAAGGTAAAACAGATGCGGAAATTTTACCAGCTGATTTTGCTGAACTTTTTCGAAACAGTGATTTAGAGGTAATTCGTACAGAAAAAGGTTTAGAGATGGAGTACATCCGTTCTAATGGAAATGGAAAACCTACTACTGAATCAGTTAATAAAATTCCTCTATATGACGACCAAGGTCAAATAATAGCTGTCATGGGCTATCGTCTCGATGTTACCTATTTAAAAAGCTTAGAAACCAAAGTTAAAAAAATGGAGACGTCAAAAATTGAATTTATTCGTCACATGCAACATGATATTAAAACACCTTTTACAGGCATTACGGGATTAACGAATATTCTCCTTAGTAGTGAAACGGACCCTAAAAAGAAAGATTTTCTAAACGATATTATTTTATGCGCCAATGAGTTGATGGGATATTGCGAGCGTATTCTTGATTTTTCTAAAGCCACTGTCAAAGATTTGCCATTAGTTCCCTTAACCTTCCAGCTACGTGACATTGTAGATAGTGTGATCAATATAGCTACACCGGTAGCAAAAATTAAACAATTGCATTTATCATTGGATTATGCAGAATCGTTACCTAAAATAGTGATTGGTTATCCTCATCGCTTAAAAAGTATTTTAGTAAATTTATTAAATAATGCGCTACAGTACACACAACAAGGCCAGATTCACTTGATAGTACAACCTAAAGCCATAGCAAATAATAATTCCCTGATAATTCAGTTTATTGTTAAAGATACTGGCCAAGGTATGCCTTTAGAAAAGCGGATAGCTATCGAGGAAAGATTGAACAATACGCCGACTGTAGAGAACAGTAATTACGAAGGTAAGGGTTTAGGTTTAAGGATTGTGAATCAATTTGCTAAAGATATGGGCGCAAAAATTTCTGTTATCAGTGAATTAGGTACGGGAACGACTTTTACCGTAAAAGTTCCTTTAGAAATAAGTCAAGCATAATAAACGATCTCCGGTGCGACCTCCCGAATCATTTGATGTTCAATCGCTAAAGTGAGAGTTTGATAGGCATCAACAGCATGGGATGTCCAGTCATGTAAGGGAGAATCTTTGTAAATGTTATTTTTCTCGTCAAAGACTTTGGAATAGTTGGAAAGACAATCGATCAGCCGTTCGGTATTTTCCTTATTGAATTTGGTTCGATAAAGCATCCGCCGCATCAGATTAATAGCATCGATCTTGCGTTGCGGTTTAGGTACACAAAAGGCGGCTTCGCCGAGTTCTTGTAGAATATCTTGTGTACTTTTGGTAGTCGCTTTATCTCGATTTTTACCATCATGCGGTAAAAAATGACTGTGTAATCTGAGATGACGTTTATTGCAGAAACGATGTACTTCGTTCACGTAATATTGTATCGGATGATTATTGGCTTCAATGAAGTGAATGATATTCGGGTTATTAAGGTGATCAAACTGCGCTAAAATCACAGCAGTGGAGTCATTAACGCCCAGATCATAGAAAGCATAGACTGGAACATTGGGTATCACTAATTCAGGAATGATGCGTTTATTTTCTTCAAGATGTTGTATCTCTTTGGAGAAATAGAGTCTCTCATGCTGAACAGTAATAACTGAATAATATTCCTGCTGAATCAGAAACTCAGGCATACCGGCTTTACGGTCTTCGTCGATGAGTTCATCGGTAATGTAACGATTGCCGGCTTCATCAATTAAGCTTTCTACGCTGTCTACTTTCCAAATCCAAGCAGGATTAGTCTTAATCGATTGCCAGTAACGATAAGCATGATTCATGCCATTAAAGGTGGTTTG
>CAYQIM010000006.1:0-10082 GCA_964417555.1 Rickettsiella sp.
CAAACCACCTTTAATGGCATGAATCATGCTTATCGTTACTGGCAATCGATTAAGACTAATCCTGCTTGGATTTGGAAAGTAGACAGCGTAGAAAGCTTAATAGACCATGCCGGCAACCGTTACATTACCGATGAGATGATAGAAGAAGACCGCCGAGCCGGTATGCCTGAATTTCTGATTCAGCAAGAGTATTATTCCGTTATTACCGTCCAGCATGAAAGATTATATTTTTCCAAAGAAATTCAGAACCTCGATGAAAATAAACGCATCATTCCCGAATTAGTGATACCCAATGTTCCTGTCTATGCGTTCTATGATCTGGGCGTCAATGATTCTACAGCAGTCATTTTAGCCCAGTTCGATCACCTCAATAACCCTAATATCATCTATTTTATTGAAGCCAATAACCATTCTATTCAATATTATGTTAACGAAGTACACCGCTTCTGCAATAAGCGTCATCTCAGATTACACAGTCATTTCCTTCCCCATGATGGTAAAAATCGAGATAAAGTGACTACCAAAAGTACACAGGATATTCTGCAAGAACTCGGCGAAGCAGCTTTTTGTGTACCGAAACCGCAACGCAAGATCGATGCCATTAATCTCATGCGCCGAATGCTCTATCGCACCAAATTTAACAAAGAAAATACAGAAAGACTGATTGACTGCCTTTCTAATTACTCCAAAGTCTTTGATGAGAAAAATAATATCTACAAAGACCATCCCCTTCATGATTGGACTTCGCATGCGTTGATGCTTATCAAACCCTCACTTTAGCCATTGAGCATGAGATGATTCGTGAGACTCAACCGGAGATTGTTTATTATGTTTAAATTTTTAAAGATACTTAAACCAGCACAAGCCAGTTTATTTAAACTCATTCAAGCCTATAAATGGTACGTACTGATAGCGTTGCTAACTGCCATGCTATGCTTATTTATGCTATCCGCTTGTGCTCCTTTTCAACTCAATTTACCAGGTTCTTGTTCTATCTTTTCCAATCCCGAAAAAGCACCCCAAAGCCATCATGAAGCACCCGTAGAAAACAAGAAAAAAGGATTTTTTAGAAAACATTAACGGGATCTTCAAGAACTAAGTTAATAAAGAAAAATTTCTTTCCCTTTATTAGTAAAAAGTTAGTTATTTCTTATTAACAAATGCTCAATCTCCTCAATGATTTTATCAGTTAGGGGCTTAGTGAAAACCCGATCTATACCAGCCTCTTTGCATTCTTCCCCCATTTCGTCTACGCTGTGACCTGTCAGAGCGAAAATAGGTAAGCAAGGTCTATTATTTTCCCTCTCCCACTGACGATAAAGTTTGCATGCTTCTGTTCCTCTCATCTCAGGTAAACCAATATCCAGTAGTGCCCAGGCTAAACAATTGTTTTGTAATTCTTTTAAGGCGGCCTTTCCATCTACAGTTGCTATCACCTCATAGCCCGCTTTTTCTAATAGATTTTTAACCACACGTAGCACGATGCCATTATCCTCGGCAATTAGCACAGTACCTGGCTTCATTGAAGCTTTGGAGGCGGTTTCCGCTATGGTTTCTGTCTTATCCAGCTTTTTATTAGCCAAAGGAAACTTAAAATGTAATGTAAAGCAACTTCCTTTTCCTTGTTCACTTGCTACTTTTATTTTACCACCTAAAAGATCTAAGGTTTCCTTAGCCAAATAGAGGCCAAGGCCGTAACCGCTATATTCTGCTAAATAGGAAGGGTTAGCACGGTAAAAACGGTCAAATATTTTACTTAAATTTTCTTTTGCGATACCTATACCAGTATCAGTTATCCTAAATTCTATATGAGCATGAGCATCTTCTACACCCATCAATTTAATAACAAAACCAATTTCACCCTCTTTAGTGAATTTAACAGCATTAGATAGGATATTGAGTAAAATACGTTTTAGTTTTAGTTTAATTCTATCACTCAAGATAAACGGTAAATCTTCGTCAATATCTAAAATAAATCTTAATCCTTTTGTATAAACAGAAGATTCCATTAGCATATGGAGCTCTCTAGCTAACCTTGATAAATCCAATGTCTCCGTCTTTATCGAATCAGCCATCTGCTCGGTATCAATACCCTCGAGACGGATTAAGTAATTCAAGTAATTGATTACCTGTCCCGTAGATCATTTCGCCATATTCTTTAGACTCTTCTAAAGACTCTAAGCCCATCTTTTGAAGCTGAGCTAGCCCTATAACCCCAGACAATGGAGTTCGGATATCATGTGCCATGTTTTTCAGAAATTCTTGTTTGGCAATATGGGCTTGTTTCTGCGCGGTAATCTCATGACTGATAACCAAAATACCTATACAAGTTGAATTGTTGCTATCTAATAAAGGTTGTTTTATTGAAAGATAATATTTTCCTTTGAAAATTTCTTCTTTTATACTCCTTGTTTTTTCTTTTATTACTTTTTTACAATCACTCCAAGTAATGGGGCCAATAAGCTCAGCATTTAAATTACCTTCTGAAATACTAGAAATCGCTGCATTATTTTGGACAATATAATTTCCTTGCGGATCGATAACACTATAGTTAAGGCCAATAAGATCGAATACATTAGTTAGTGCATTTGATTTAACTAAATTAAGTGTATCTTGCAAAGAGTTCATTTTATTTAAACCTATATATACAAGATTGATATTCATTAGATGATGATGGAACGTCCGCTACTGAAGAAGAAACCTTTTTTATTATTTTCGCAAAAAAGGTTTGCTGTGCTTTTGGAGTAATCCCATGACTGTGCAATTGTGTACAAATCTTTATTACTTCTGCCTCTATAGTCCTCTCTTCAGCACTATTGAGCCTTTTCCTAGTAGATATTTCTTCCGTTTGGTTTCTACGTGATAATTTATCATCATTAGGTTTAGTATAAAATGCATAACCGTGATAATGAATGTTTGTATTAAAATGTTTTGTTATAAATTCAACTGCCGCATTGAGTTCATTACTAGGGTAACTAATATGAGAGTCTTTTAAGAGGCGAAAAACAGTACACTCTTCAAAAAGGTAATTTTTGGCGGAATCTACATCAGCTTTAGGTGCATGCCTTTTAACCAAATTATCTATAATAGTTTTAAATTCACTATTTTGTTTATACAGTAAATCCACTTCCGGATAAATAGATCGAAATTCTGTACTAGCGCTAAATTTAATCCAGCGTAATATCGTATATTTGGCGCCATGTCTTAGTCCCTTTAAATATTTTTCATTTTCTGCAATCCAATTTTCTCCTTTTCTTATCGCTGCCTCCTCCTACATAATGTCTGTGTAGATGACAGCTCAGTAAAATATCAACTTGTTTTATGCGAAGTTCTACCTCATTATGTCGATTAATTAGATCAATAAAATCCTTAAGATACTCTGCTGTTTGTTTAGCATTACCCATGCTTACTGCGAGAATAAGTTTCTCAATAGGTTCATCAAGTTTCAATCGTTTAGTAAATCGTGCAGGCATTGTTTACATTTCCATTTTTTGTTATTTTTTCATTTAGAAAAATATACAGATTATTATAACTTTAATTTATAAAATAATCGAGATAAACCTAGCATTATGTGGTTGGATTTTCTTTTTGTCAATATCTTACCTTTCATGTATTGTACATGAGTACATAAAGCATACATTAATACTGTTTAGTCAAGATTTTTTTAAAGCTAAGTCGTTAAAATAAATAGAAATTGTCTCAAAAATGTAAATTAGATAAAGTGCTGTTGAAATAAGTAGGATTTGGACAGTATGGAAATAACCGACAAGCAATGGGAAATAATTGAAAAGATGCTTCCGAAAAGTAAAAGCAAATTAGGAAAAAGAGGCCGACCAACAGTAAACAGACGTGCAGTATTTAATGGAATTTTATGGATATTACGTACAGGTGCGCAATGGAGAGAGCTACCAAAACGTTATCCTTCTTACCAAACCTGTCATCGTTACTTTCAAAATTGGTCTCAATCTGGGACGTTAGAAAAATTGCTAAGAAAGCTAGCTAATGATTTGCTTGCACGAGGGGAGTTAGAAATAGAAGAGGGATTTATAGATGGTAGCTTTAGTATGGCTAAAAAAGGGGTATTGGAGTTGGTAAAACAAAGCGAGGTAAAGGGAGTAAAATCATGGCAATTACAAACAGCGCGAGTATTCCTTTCTCCTTATGCGTTACGAGCGCTACACCGCATGAGGTAAGTTAGTAGAAAATAGCCTATCATCGTGTTTTATTAAAAAACTGCCAAAACGGTTAATTGGTGACAAAGCGTATGATAGTGATTTGTTAGATCACGCTTTTAGCTAAGCAAGGGATTGAAATGATTGCACCCCATAACAAAGAACCGACGACCAGACACTAAAAACCCAGGATGGCCGACCATTGCGCCGTTTTAAAAGAAAATGGGCTGTTGAAAGATTTTTTGCATGGTTACAAAATTATCGCAGAATTGTTGTTCGATATGAGAAAAAACTTACTAATTTCTTAGGGTTTGTACAACTTGCATCTATTGTTATTTTTATAAAAAAATATTTTTGAGACAGCTTCATAGTAAAATAGTCATTCTTCTAAGAACTTGTTTTCAGACCATTGCTGTTAGCCAGCTAATATACTGGCAAGGTATCACAAAAAGATCTCAAAAATTTGCTAAAATCAGCCAATTCCTTTTCTGAATTAGAAATAGAGTGTTCTTTCTCTTGAAGTTTATCTAGTTTTTTCTTAAGCAATTTTAACTGACAATCAAATTTTCTTTTATAGTGACACTTATCAATAGCCTTTTCCAAATTATCGGCCAAACAAGGCTTAATTAAAATGCCATCGGCACCTAAACTATGGTATTTTTTAAAGTCTTTTTCACTGATCTGAGCACTCAATATTAATAATGGCGTATCTTTATTAAGTTTATAATAGCGTGCTGATTGGATGACCATATCACCTGGTATGTCTGGTAAGCCTAAGTCCGTTACGATGAGAGTATAAGCTTTGTTTTGAATTTTTCGGATCGCAGTGACGGCATTAACTGCTAAATCTACTTTATACCTTAGATTTTCTAATTGGCTTTGCACTACCTTTTGGCAAACATATTCATCCTCTACTACAAGTACTTCTTGAATAACTTGCTGTGAAAATTCTGTATTTTCTTCTTTTTTTCTTTCCATTGCAGCTCCTTGGTCTGTTTTTTTAAAAAAGAAAATTATGAATGGACAGATAACAAGATATAAGCTGTTGAAATAACCAGGGAAAATTTACTTAGCAATTAAAGTGAAATATTTAAAGGTTTTTATAAAAAATAATAAATACTACCAATATAAATTGTTTCTCCCTAATAATAAAAAATCAACTTATTCGATTATTTTAGGAATAGTTCTTTAGTGGTTGAATCAAAAAACCATACCACATTATTATTTTTGTAAAAATTTATACTGAGTAAATTAACAGGTAAAAAATCATTTTCTAGGATATTGAGTCAAATTGATTGTATTTAATTCCCAGTATTATAGCTTTAGTTATACTGTTTGTTTTTAGCTTCCTCATAGCGTTCTCTCTATGGAATTGGGCTGTTCGTGGTTTAAATTTTAGAAGATTAGCTATTTCTTTAATTCCTTTACCTTTACTTGATAAAAAAAGACACTTTTTCTCCTGAGGGGTTAATCGCTGATCTAAAGTCATTATGCGTTTAATCTCTGTTTCAAATAAAATTGACTCCATTTCCTGTATACGTTTGCTAAATGAAAGGGTTTCGAGATATTCAAGGAAGGCTTTGGCTAGCTCTTTTTTAAATTGTCTTTCGAGGTCAGACAATTTGCTCAAAGCAGCAAAACGTCTTATGCTTTTTTTAACCATAGTCGGCTCTCTCCGATTGTGGCCAGGCAGCGGCAGGGTGTTCAAACCACTCTGCCGCTGTCCCCCTTAACGGGGGTTTGGCGGATTAATAATTAATTTTTTTTAGTGTTTATTCATTCCTAATGATGTAAGACTGCATAAGCAATGCTTTCTGTCATTGCCACCACAAATGCCGTGCCAATCAGCCATTTCAGAAGTGATTGCTTGACTTTGTAAAGTGCTTTTTCCAGTTGGTCTAATCGCTGGATTAATCGAAATTCAGTCGGGTTATACGTTTTCATGTGATTCCTCGTTGTTGGTTTTTTGTAAAAGAGAGACTTTCTTTTGCATAAAGACTTTTCGTATTTCGGATTTATCGGCTTCGGAATAGTTTCCATTCTTGATTCCTTCCGTGAGTTTGTTGAGATCGTCTAGTGTTTCAGCGGCATTGATTTGTTGGCTGATTTCCATGATAGACTCTTTGTTTTCTAAAACAATGGGTTCACTACCCTCTAATCGCTGTTATAATTCCCAACCGATAGCATTTTATTTTTGTGAATTGGGATTGGCTTAATCTCAGCTTCTGCATCGATAAATTCTGTTTTGCCTTCCATTTCTTCATAGGTTGGCTGTGCACCTGTCAGTTCAGGAAAAGCTTTACGCAAAGCTTGCGCTTCTGCGCATTTAGCCAATTGACCATAAGGCCTTTTAAACCACATTTTATTAGGAGCTAAACTATCTTTTTTTGTGGCATAATTTTCTTTCCAAAGTTCGCGCGCTACAAATTCAACCAGGTGACCCTCAACTAGCTTTTTAACGGTAATCTCACACCATTTAGGGTAAGTAATTTCAACACCGCCTAATTTTTCTGTGATTTCTTCGCCAAACAGAGGTGCACTCATACCCGCATAGACCCCACTTCGACTGGCTTGGGTACGATACAATCCGATACCTGGCATAATGACGTCCTGCCAAACTGTCAGCTTTTGCGAATAGCGGACTGACATAGGGACAATGTGGACAGGCTTTTGTAAAGGGTCTAATTTGGTGTTTCTACAATAGTTAATCACCATATTGATGCTTTCATCTTTCGCGCCTGGATAAACACTGTTTTTTAATGCTAAAAATATGTCTTGATTCTCTTGTTCATTTTTAATGGGTAAATTCATAATCAGATCCTTAATTAAATGCATAACGGGGGAGAGTGATCTCTTGAATGCCATAACTTCTAGGCCAATTATTAGCCTCTAAACAGGCTTTATATTTACGTAAATTCTGTTTAAATATTTCATGCCCTAACGCTATAGACGCTTCATCTAAAGAGTAGATGCCATAGGCATGAGGTAATTTTTTCTCAATCACAACAAATTCAAAAGAGCTCATCTTGATTTTATAGAGAACCTTTAGTGCCTCTTTTATCATGGCGACTTGTACATGATAGCCATGGTCTTTTGCAGAAAAAGAAAAGCTTCTCTCATCAGCTTTTTTTTCACCTTTGATATCGATAACAAATTTATCTTGCCAAAGGTCTGGACGACATTTACATAAGACCCCTGTTTCTTCATCAATCCAATACAGTGATTTTTCTATCTTGGCACGTGACAGATCAATTTTAAAAATAGGGAAAATTTCCTCTTTTATTATTTTTGTCATCCTCGTTAAAGCTTGATAATCACTATCGGTGTGACCATCGGGTAGTTTTTCTATAATTTTTCCTCTTCCATTCAAGGTGGTAGCTAACTCCTTATTAAATTCTCTTCCCGCTTTAGTTGTGCCATTAATGTGAGGAATGACTACAAAGCGGTTATCAAATTCTTCTGGCTCTAAAACGAGCGTATGGAGAGCTTGACCAAAATCAAAACACTTTTTTTCTTTTTCAGGTGGTCTATCAGGATCTAAATAACGATTCCAATAGTGTTTAGCTGAAGTCTTTAATTCCATGATAGCCGTACGGCTAATTCCAGGTCCTTGGTGATAAGCGTCATTGGAGATATCGTAGATTCCAGGTTCGATGTTCTGTTGCTTTATTATTGGCTGTGTGTTCATAAACAACTCCTGTTAGGGTATTGAGGGTGTAATCTTTCTTGATCAGCTCTACAGGCTATTTCCTCTTGTAAGGATTTCTCAATAAATTGCGAAAGGTTGATCGTCGTATCTCCCGTTTTAACTAACTCAACGATAAGAGGATCGCGAATATCAGTCGGGAGATCGTCATAATGTTTGTAAAGCAGATTAATCGCTCGCTCGATATAAAAGTCGTACTTGTGACTAATTCCCCAGTGGCTAGGTTCACAGCAACGATAAATAACTATTGTGTGTATGGATGTGGCTGGAGGAGGTAATACATTAACCATGTGACACCTCCTCTGTCAGAGAGAAATAATATTCCATTTCTCTCATGTCATCTGGGTCACCATATTTAATGGTGTATTCTTCATCCTCAGCATTGGTTTTTATTTGTTTTTTTAAATCAGAGGTAATCGTGTTGGCAAAACAAGCGCGTTTATTTCCCAAACCCTGAATAAAATGTGCTTGTAGATAATCATATAACTCAGTAAAGCTTTCCGAATCTCCTTTTTTTAGCATGATTTGAATAATACAATCTGCTAATAAAGAGTCATTATCATAGTCACTGAAAACTGATCCTTTTTCTGTTTTGATAATCTCCATGACCAATTCAAATTGCAGGTCTTCGGGTAATGTTTCATAATACTCATAACCCTCATCAATCGCTTCGCGAATAAGCCGATCGTATTCTTTCGTTACGCAAAAACGACTTTTTTTCCATTCAGGGATTTCAGTTACCATATTTGAAAAAGTAGTCCAACTTGAATTAGCTTCGCTGTTACCTAAACCATTGCCAAGTGCTTTATATGGTATTGGATTAGCCATGATCCACCTCCTGTCCTAAAATTTTTAGAAGAAGAAGGCTAGGTTTTTCTGTTTGGGTGTGATGTTGCGTTATTAACCTATAAAGTTTTTTAAGATGCTCTAAAGGAACATAATCTCCTTGGGAAAGCACTTGAGTCTCCTCAAAGTGCTTCGCTACTTGATTTACAAGGCTAATGTTCTCAGCTATCAATTTAGTGATAGATTGGGAAAGATGCTGATTATCCATTGTTCACCTCCTGAGCTGGTCCCATTATTTTTACGCGAAGAAGGCTGTTTATTGGGGTTTTAGCCTGGTACTTTTTTATCATTTGAAAAATTCTTTTAACATGCTTAAAGGCCTCGGGATTTTTAACCCATATAGCATGTATTCGTTCAAAGTCTTGGTTGAGTTGTTTAGGATCGACATTTACCGTTACTAATTCAACGCTATTAAGATCATCAATTTTAGACATGACTTCCTCCTTGTTTGTTGTTTTTAGAGATCTTAAGGACCTTTGTATATTCCTTGGAATAAGGCTCAAAACCATCGTAGCTATCGAGCTCATCGGCCGATTTTAGTAGCATGTACCTTAATTTTTTGAGGTCATCTGCGACTTCTCTCAGTAACTCTTGTCCTTGAGTTTGACTTACATTTAATGAGAGGAAGGTAGAGTAAGGGTTAATGCCATCATCTATAGCGCTATGCGCTTCTCCGACCCCTATTTGGAACGATTCTAAAAGTATCTCTAAGCCTTTAGTTAAATCATTAAATTGAAAACTTGGTTTAGACTTTAGAAATGCCTTTAATTCTTCAATTAAATCCTTTATGAGAGATGGTATTTGGTAACACTGCGATAGATAGTCGCAGGCAGGTTGTCTTAGACAAATGAATTGATTTAAACTGACGTTAGCCATTAGTTTACTCCTAGTAAGTAGATTGTGGTTAGCTGGTAACTGGAATCTCTAGTTCCGGTTATCGGCGCTATTTAAGTACAAGTTAACTATAAATCATTTTAGTTATTTTTGCAAATATATTTTTAGTTTTTTGTAATTAAGCCTCTTAAATGTTAAACTCTCCTGCGGTAGCTGCTATTTTTGTGAAAGGCAATGTAAATGACAGATAAAAAATCTTCTTTAGGTCAACCAAAAGAAAAATTAGTGCATATGAGCTTTGTTGTTCCTGAAAGCTTGCGTAATAAGTTTAAAGGAAAAGTTTCTACTCAAGGAAAAAAAATGCAAGAAGTGCTAGAAGATTTAATGAAAGAATATATAAAAAAATAATATCTATTAAAAATAGGATATTTTTTGCTTTAGAATCTAATTAAACTTTACTTCCCTAGATTAATAACAAGGAAAACAAAGTGACCATTACCATTCATCAGCCTTTTGATAAGCTC
>CAYQIM010000007.1:0-705 GCA_964417555.1 Rickettsiella sp.
CTGAGCATCAATTCCACTTTTTTCGTATTCAGAAATCCCTAATGAGCGAATCTCGTGAAAGCTAGGACGCTCATCAACAGGAATAGACTTGAATTCAGGCAATTGATCTCGAATGTGTGCAAAAGTTTTAGTAAGGTAATCAGGTGTTATTTGGCTAAAGTGTTGCTTGCTCTCCGCTTTATAATTTTGCCTACTACATCTATCTGGTCTACGGTGGAGAATATAAGGGCTGACTATCAGGTCACGGCACCGGCTTATTATTGATTCCAAGATAGGGGTTATTTTTATTTTAAGATAAGCAGACTCTCCATGCTTTTCCGTTTTACTTTGAATAACGTACAAATACCCATCTTTGATATCAGAAAATTTTAAATTAACTAAGTCTTCTCGCCGTTGCAAGGTATGTAGACCTAAATCTAATGCGTTCTTAAACCAAAGCTCAGCTAACGGGTGGTTATATATTGCAAAATAACTCTCAAGTGTCAGACGTCTACGCTTTCTTTTTATTTTATGTGACATAGCTTGTAAAGCTGGATTTTCTTTACATAATCCATGTGCTATAGCGTATTTAAAGATCAATGATAAGAAACGACGATATTTATTTGATCTTTTGTTTGAAAAATTATTTAAAAACTCGGCTATTTCCTTTACGGATAATTCATCAATGAGATTTTCACCTAAGTGCTTACGAATATGCACTAGCAT
>CAYQIM010000008.1:0-4271 GCA_964417555.1 Rickettsiella sp.
GCGAAGAGGATTTGCGTGAGTATGTGAATGAGGTGTTAGCCAAAGCCAAAAGCTTTGATAGCTTACGTAGCCAGCCAGCGATTAACAAGGCGATTGAAGACATTAATAAAGAACACTTACAATCTTTCTTTGAAGATGCCTTAGTCACCCAAAACAATATCCGTAAATTTGATGCGCTAGCTGATACTTTAAAAGCAAAAAACATCAATCTGCGTTCATTATTAGCTCAACGCTATACCAATCTATCCACGAATCTCGATGCCTACCAGAAAGCGGCCAAGCAACGTTTATTTAAAGCCTTATTTCAAGGCATGTCCGATGAGGAATTAAATTATCTACAAAACAAAGATAACGACATTTCTATCGCTCGTGCTTTAGATGGTAAAGCTTCGTCCGCTATGGCAAAACAACTCGCCAAGAAAATAAAAGATTACATCAATGTTAGAAATCCTGAGTTGATTATTTCCAATGCCTTACGTTTACGTGAAGTCAATAAAGATCGCTTTATTCGTGCCGTGCATGATCAAGGTTTAATCAGCCAAGGTGGACGTAGTGTTGGCAATACCTTTAAAAGACTTTGGGAAAAATCAGAACGATTAGCTAAAGGTGAGACCAGCTTACAAAAAGAACGCGCCAATTTATTAAAATCTTCCAAAAAACGCTGGATCACATTTATTACCTCTCATCTTGATTTAGAGAAAACCTTTGGCACCACAAGTAAAACTGAAATTGAAAAAAGTTTAAGTCGTATTTTTGACAATATTACGACTGGCAGAAGTGAAATCTTTACCCGCTCGGAAGTCGCCAACGATAGAGAAGCGGTACAAAGAAAATCTCATCTATTTTTCTACTGGAAAGATCATGAGTCTTTCTTAAATTACAGTCGTGAATATGGTAAAGGTAATTTATTTCAAGCGCTAACAGGCGATCTCAATAGCTCAGCCAATAAAATTGGGTTGGCAGAGCTAATGGGTGATTCGCCTTTTTCTGTCTATAACGATCTTAGAAAAATTCAACAAGAAAAAGACGACAAAAGTGGCTTATGGTATCGTCATACCGAAAATATCTTGAAGCAGGCAATGCGACAAGACCAAGCGGCGGTGAGCCCTACGTTAGGGCCTTGAGTGCAAATATTCGTTCTTTAGGTGCGATCGCACGATTATCTACTATTGTTTTACGAAGTATACCGGATGCTTCCTATATGGCTTCCTTTGCCCAACGTTGGGGTAATAATTATTTCAAAAGTTTGGCTTATACCTTAGGTCATACATTTGATCGTTTTGCCGACGCTGAGAGAACGTTCATTGCCAAACAATTTAAGCTCTTAGCCGACAGTCATTTAGGTTACATAGCACGTTTTTCTGATCTTTCTAATGGTACGGAATTAATTCATAAAGTCACCACCGGATTTTTTCGAGCCAATTTATTAGAATCTTTCGATAAAGGCAATCGCCATTCCTTAATGCACATTATTGCTAAGGGATTATACAAACAACGAGAACGATCGTGGAAAAACTTAAAAAGTGAAACCCGTTTTCAATTACAAAAATATGGTTTAAACAAAAAAGAATGGGATTTACTTAGGACTAAGAATCAACAAGGCTTATTTACTACGGCCAATGTAGATGCTGTTACTGATGCAGAATTAAAACAACTATACGGAAATACTAAACCCCTCTATGAAATGCGTAATGATTTGTATCGCAAGGTATTTTCGCTATTTTCCGTAGCTGCCGATAATGCCGTATTGATCCCAGATAATTTCACCAAAGCTTTCATGTATTTCGGCACGAGACCTGGAACGGTCATCGGTGAAATTCTACGCATGGTGATGCAGTTTAAAGGCTTTGCCATTAACTTTGCTGATAAAGTGTTATGGCAAGGTTTTCAAGATGTCAGAAATACCCAAATGAGGTTACGTTGGGGATTAGCCTTAGTCGCAAGTACCTTGCCGTTAAGTTATCTTTCCGATTATTTCGATAATTTAGCGCATGGTAAAAGCATGCCTTTATTCTCTTCCATGAACCGACAAGAAAAAATAGATTATCTCATTAATTTAGTCCAGCCCAATTTAGGTATCTTTATGCAAGTGTTTGATCCACAGCATCAAGATAAAAATCTCTTGCAAAATCTACTTTCCTCCCCGAGCGTCAATTTTTTATCGAGTGTGGTGGGGCTAGCGGGCGCTACAGCGACTTTAAATCCACAAAAGATAGGAAAGAATGTAAAAAACATCGCTAAAAATATTCTACCTATCGATACGATGCCGATTATCGGCCCCTACTTTAATCAACTGCTTGGCGATAAATCTTATTTAGCTCCAGGCCAGAAAATGGTTTATGGACAGTAACATGATCAAGAATTTAAAATCAGAAGATTCGGTTAATCAGAAAAACCAAAATCATTTACCCCAAGAAGACATGGAGAATCAGTATATAGCCGATGGCAAGACAACTACATATAACTACACCTTCATTGCTTTAATACCTGAAGATATCGCGGTGTACGTGACACTGCCAGGCGACGTAGCCAATCCGAATAAAGATAGGCGTATTTTAAATCAGGATTATACCGTTACGCTTTCAACAACTGTAAAAGGCGGTACGGTTACTTTTCTTCCTAATAAAATACCTATGGCAGGTTCGATTATCACACTTGATCTCGATATGCCTGTGACCATTGAGACAGAATTTGGCAATGCACAATCCTTTAATGGTCATACTTTAGATGCCGCCTTTTTACGCATGATACTTATTATGCGACAATTTAATACACGGTTACTAAGAAATTGTTTGCAATACGTTATCAATAGTTATTTGCCTAATAATTTATCTAATCAATTACCTGTTCTCACTACCCAAGATAACCAGGTCTGGGTCAGCCAAGGTGGGAATATTATTGCGGCCCAGATTGAAACTATCGATGTCAGTACCTTACGTTCTGAGTTAGGCAGCCAAGCACCAAATGGTGGAGATGGGACAAGTTTAATCCGGTATTACGATACGTTAGAAAAGAAAGGCAAAACCCTACAAGCTTATTTGAATCAATTGGAAGAAAAGATAGCAGCACTAACAGATGCTTCCATAAAACCAGGTGATTTTATTTTAACGGGTGTTCATGTTACCGAAAGAAAAGGCTTTTTTCTCATGGATGGTCGGGCAGTCAGTCGGATGGAGGAAGCGGAACTTTTCAAGGCCATTGGTACCCAATTTGGTGAGGGCGATGGCAAAACGACGTTTAATATTCCTAACTTTTGTCGGCGCACTTTTGTCGGTGCAGGCGAAACGGCGACATCTATTTTAAATAATATTGTGGGTAGTACAGGTGGCGAAGAAGTACATACCATGACACTGGATGAATTAGTTAGCCATACCCATAATTCGATGAGTGGTAATTTTCTAAGTTCAACTCAAACGCCAGGTATGAAGATTGCACAAGAGTATGTCTCATTTGGTATCTATCCCACCACCGCCGCGACTGGCAACTCTAAACCCTTTAACGTTATGCAGCCTTCTTTAGTCGTCAACGGATTTATTAAAAGGTAATATGCAACTGGCTACTTTAAAAAAAGAAATTAACCACCTAAAGATTAGCTTGCAAAAACGCTCGCATGATAAATTTACCTGGCATCGGGATGATAAAAATAATTTAGTTCTGCATTTTGGAAAATCAGAAACAATTTTTTTACCTTGTTTGCAATTAAGACCTTATCAGCAAGAAATACAAAACAAATTATTTATTGAAAACTACAAGCGTTTTTTCTTAGTCAGGCCCAGACGTTCCGGTAAAGAGATTGAATCGTGGAATCTTCTCATTCAAGGCGCATTAGTTCAGCCTGGCTTGTACTTGATGATTTATCCCACTAACGTCAGAGCAAGGCTGGTGCTCTGGGAAGGAGCGGTATTATTGAATGATCAACAAGAAGGCAAAAGCCTACGCTTTCTCGATATGATTCCTAAGCGTTGTATCAAGCATATCAATAACCAAGACATGACCATTCAGCTCATTAACGGCTCTGTGATCCGCGTGCTAGGGTCGGATATCGACCCTGACAAATTACGAGGGGTCAATGTCCTAGGCGCAGTCTTCTCGGAATATGCCTTTTCTGATCCGCGTGTCCTTCATATCTTAATGCCCGTTTTCCGTCAAAACAGTGGTTGGTTTATTCTCCAAACCACCTTTAATGGCATGAATCATGCTTATCGTTACTGGCAATCGATTAAGACTAATCCTGCTTGGATTTGGAAAGTAGACAGCGTAGAAAGCTTAAT
>CAYQIM010000009.1:2500-6340 GCA_964417555.1 Rickettsiella sp.
GCTTTGCAAGCCGAGGGTCGTCGGTTCGATCCCGACTGGCTCCACCAAAGTTACAGGCCAGAAAGTATTTAAGAATTGTAAGGAAGAATAATAAAAGCTACGGAAGGAAAAGGAAACCAAAGAGTGTCTCTGGCATTCTTAGTAAAGTTCATTAACAAGACAAGAATCTGTAAGAAGGCGCGAAGATATAAAAAGAAGTCAAATTTTTTTTATTATCTTCCAAGAAAGAAATGAAATTGTGTAAAAACAATTTCGGGTATGTTGCATTCAGCGAATAAGAACCAGAAGAATTCAACGCGGTAAAGTTTGTAAACTTTACACTTATTGCCGAATCATTTTTTAGAGTTCGAAAGAAATCCAGAGAAAGATCAAGCAAAGCAGCGAATCAAGTATTTTGTTTTAGTTCAAGGCGAAAGATTGTCGAGGAACGGAGTGCACTTTTTGTGCATGAGTACCGCAGGCAAGCTTTTAACGAAGAAATAAAACAAAAGACGAAGATTTACTAAGAAAAGTAACGAGTTGGGTTCTCAAATCAAGTGAATAAGCGCAGAAGGTGGATGCCTTGGCAGTCGAAGGCGATGAAAGACGTGATAGCCTGCGAAAAGCTTCGGGGAGCTGGCAAACAAGCATTGATCCGGAGATATCTGAATGGGGAAACCCGGTTTATTTTAGATAGACCATTGTTAAGTGAATAAATAGCTTAACAAAGCGAACCGAGGGAACTGAAACATCTAAGTACCTCGAGGAAAAGAAATCAAATGAGATTCTGCAAGTAGCGGCGAGCGAACGTGGAAGAGCCTTCACGAGCTAGTTAAGAGATTAGTCAAACGAGCTGGAAAGCTGGGCCAAAGAGGGTGATAGCCCCGTAGGCGAAAATCTGTTAATGAGACTAAGCGTGAAAAAAAGTAGGGCGGGGCACGAGAAATCCTGTCTGAAAGAGGTCTGCAAAGACCAAGGGGGGACCATCCTCCAAGGCTAAATACTCTCGACTGACCGATAGTGAACCAGTACCGTGAGGGAAAGGCGAAAAGAACCCCGGAGAGGGGAGTGAAATAGAACCTGAAACCGTCTGCGTACAAGCAGTAGGAGCCTGCCGTAAGGTGGGTGACTGCGTACCTTTTGTATAATGGGTCAGCGAGTGACTTTTAGTGGCAAGCTTAACCGTCTAGGGTAGGCGAAGGGAAACCGAGTCTTAAAAGGGCGTTGAGTCGCTAGGAGTCGACCCGAAACCGAGCGAGCTAGCCATGTCCAGGGTGAAGCTTCGGTAACACGAAGTGGAGGCCTGAACCCACATCTGTTGCAAAAGATGGGGATGAGGTGTGGCTAGGAGTGAAAGGCTAAACAAGCTCGGAGATAGCTGGTTCTCCTCGAAAGCTATTGAGGTAGCGTCTCGTGTTAGTGACCAGGGGGTAGAGCACTGTTTCGGTAAGGGGGTCATCCCGACTTACTGAGCCGATGCAAACTTCGAATACCTGGTTCATGATGCACGGGAGACACACGGCGGGTGCTAACGTCCGTCGTGAAAAGGGAAACAACCCAGATCACCTGCTAAAGTCCCAAAAGTTAGGTTAAGTGTGAAACGTAGTGGAAAGGTTTAAACAGCCAGGAGGTTGGCTTAGAAGCAGCCATCCTTTAAAGAAAGCGTAATAGCTCACTGGTCGAATCGGTCTGCGCGGAAGAATGAACGGGGCTCAAACCTAATACTGAAGCAGTGAATGCAATTAATCTACGGATTGATTGCGTGGTAGAGGAGCGTTCGGTAAGCCGTCGAAGGTGTACTGAGAAGTATGCTGGAGGTATCCGAAGTGCGAATGCTGACATGAGTAACGATAAGGCGAGTGAAAACCTCGCCCGCCGAAAGTCCCAGGATTCCTGCGCAACGGTAATCGACGCAGGGTGAGTCGACCCCTAAGGCGAGGCGGAAACGCGTAGTCGATGGAAAACAGGTTAAAATTCCTGTACTTTGACAGACTGTGATGGGAGGACGAAGAAGGCTATGTGAGCCGGAGACTGGTAGTTCCGGTTTAAGCAAGTAGAGAGAGTGTCTAGGAAAATCCGGATGCTCGTTAATCTCGAGACGTGATGACGATCGACTCATTTCGGTGAGAAGAGAAGTCACAGATGCCCCGCTTCCAGGAAAACTCTCTAAACTTCAGGTCTGTTAGAACCGTACCGCAAACCGACACAGGTGGACAGGTAGAGAATACTAAGGCGATGAGACAACTTGGGTGAAGGAACTAGGCAAATTGGCACCGTAACTTCGGGAGAAGGTGCACCTAATTTGGTGAGTGTATTTACTACACAAGCTAAGGGAGGTTGAAATAATCAGGTGGTTGCGACTGTTTATCAAAAACACAGCACTCTGCGAACTCGAAAGAGGAAGTATAGGGTGTGACGCCTGCCCGGTGCCGGAAGGTTAATTGAAGTGGTTAACTTGCGCTGACATGGCTTTTAAGAAGAAGTAGAGAGAAGAAGAACTCGAAGAGAAACTTAAGAGCCATGTCAGCGCAGGTGAAGCTGCGGATCGAAGCCCCGGTAAACGGCGGCCGTAACTATAACGGTCCTAAGGTAGCGAAATTCCTTGTCGGGTAAGTTCCGACCTGCACGAATGGCGTAACGACAGCCACACTGTCTCCACCCAAGACTCAGTGAAATTGAAATCGCTGTGAAGATGCAGCGTACCCGCGGCAAGACGGAAAGACCCCGTGCACCTTTACTACAGCTTTACGCTGAACTTTGAATTTGACTGTGTAGAATAGGTGGGAGGCGATGATCCTTACTCGCTAGAGTGAGGGGAGTCAACAAGTGAAATACCACCCTGGCAAAGTTGAAGTTCTAACTTAGAGCTCTAATCGAGCTTGAGGACCGTGTATGGTGGGTAGTTTGACTGGGGCGGTCTCCTCCTAAAGAGTAACGGAGGAGCACGAAGGTACCCTCAGCGCGGTCGGACATCGCGCAATGTGTGTAATGGCACAAGGGTGCTTGACTGCGAGACAAACAAGTCGAGCAGGTGCGAAAGCAGGTCATAGTGATCCGGTGGTTCCGAATGGAAGGGCCATCGCTTAACGAATAAAAGGTACGCCGGGGATAACAGGCTGATACCGCCCAAGAGTTCATATCGACGGCGGTGTTTGGCACCTCGATGTCGGCTCATCACATCCTGGGGCTGAAGCAGGTCCCAAGGGTATGGCTGTTCGCCATTTAAAGTGGTACGCGAGCTGGGTTCAGAACGTCGTGAGACAGTTCGGTCCCTATCTGCCGTGGGCGCTGGAGATTTGAGAGGAGCTACGCCTAGTACGAGAGGACCGGCGTGGAGGTACCGCTGGTGGTCCGGTTGTTTCGCCAGAAGCATAGCCGGGTAGCTACGTACCGCCGGGATAACCGCTGAAAGCATCTAAGCGGGAAGCCCCCCTCAAGATGAGATCTCCCGAGGATAAAATCCTCCTAAAGGTTCGTTGTAGACGACGACGTTGATAGGTGGGATGTGTAAGTGCAGTAATGCATTGAGCTAACCCATACTAATGAACCGTGCGACTTGATTTGAGAATCCAACTGGTTGCTTTTATAAGGTAAACAGATTGAATTGTTGAATGAGACATACGATATTTACAAGCATTACTTACAGATTTTATGTTTTAGTATGAGTATTATATAAAAGTAGTACTCAGAAAAAGATTGCTTGGCGACCTTAGCGTGTAGGTCCCACCTGATTCCATTCCGAACTCAGAAGTGAAACTGCACTGCGCCAATGATACTTTGGGTCCCCCATGGGAAAGTAGGGCATCGCCAAGCTTCTTATCTACAAAACCCCGCTTAGACCATCTCAGCGGGGTTTTTTTT
>CAYQIM010000010.1:0-6851 GCA_964417555.1 Rickettsiella sp.
GGACGCAGGACGAATCGCGGCCTAATTTCAGTCGCGTGATGCGAATTAATTTTGGGGACACGATGGCCAAAATTTTTCATGAGCATAGCGACTCGCTTGAGCAAGATTGATATAGCGCTTCCTATTTTTCTCAGTAGGATTTTTTTGATATTCCTTTGCTACATTGAGTAACTCTGTTCGGCCTTCATAAGGGTCGGACAGATTAGCACGTTGGTTACTTAAGCCAGGCACTTGACTGTTTAGTACTTGATCACGGTGTTTCATGGCATCTGACATGGCATTTTCGTCTCCTAGAATGGTATTTAATACTGTATTGTGTAAAGAAGGAGGGTAGTTTTTTGTTACATAATCTTCTACCACTTTCAATTGACTACCTAACTGCTTTTTACGTTCTTCGAGTTGAGTTTGGTAATGCTGTTGTTGTTCCTGCATCGAGATAATTGTTTTATTAAATTGTTCCTGATTTAATCCAGCCGATTTAGCTAATTTCTGTAAATCATTCAATACAGGTTCAGCTAATGAAACTTCAGGCAAACTATAGCTTTCTGGTACTTCATAGCTTTTAAGTTTTTCTTGCAAAGATTTATTTTCATTAAAGACCTTAGCACTGTTTTTATAAGCTTTTTCTAATTCCTCAATGCTTTTGTATTTACCAGCATAGAGTTTGGGTGGGTGAGTCGTTACTGCTTCGTCAGTAACTGGATTTTCTATTTCATTATTCTCCATTTCCATTATCTTTCTCCAGTAATTGATAAATATAGATCACAGTATTTTGAATATCACGCCACACTGAACGACGTCCATCGCTCCAAGCAAATCCTGGATCAGTTGGAGTGGGTGATTCTTCCATTGCCGTGCGTATCAATTGATTTTTCAAGAAGTCCGCACCTTGTTTTTTTGAAAACAGCAAAAACAAATCGTACTGTTCCTTACTAATTTTCTTTTTACTCAGTAATATATCGAGTTTATTTGTCATTAAACTTGTACCTGAGAAGGGGAAGGAATTGAAATTGGGCTGGCGCTAGTAGCTGGGGTGGGTAATTGTGGCGTAGGCGTTTGTGATTGCTGAATTTGTTGTGCCATGTGTTGTAAGAAACTAGCAAATTCTTCCTTAGACTTCATAAGCTTAGCTGGGAGATTTAATTTATCTGCTAAGAATGGCAATACTTCTTCCATCTTAGTCGCAGTTAATACAGCCCCTTCTCCACCGAACTGCTGTAATATCTGTGCCATCATGGTGAAGTGGCTTAAGTCATCTTGTTTTTGCAAATCGTATAGCGGACTTTGAAAATCAAATCGCAGTAAATGCGGATTAATGCCACTGACACTTCTATCTTGTGCTAATAAACGACGGTTAGCTAATATTTTTGCACTGATGGTAAATATTTGTTTAGGCAATTCGTTAATCAGCCTTGAAATATCAGTCGCACTAGTTCTTTGTGCTCTATTTTCTCGGATAGATACTTCAGTCGCTGATTTAACGGGTGTATTTACTTCACCTATTGGATCAACCTGAAAACCATCGCGAATGATTTGTCGTAAATCACGAATATGTTCAAGCACTTCAGGATATTCAGGGAGCTGCAAGGCTTCTAATGGGTTACGACCTTGTGGGTTACGCGCAATTAACGCACCAGCCCATTGTCTGACCATATGCGGATTAAAGTATTTGGCATCGTAAAATAATAGAGGATTAGCCTTATACGCTAAGTTCTTACGGCTGTATTCGATGATACGATTGAGATCACGGATGGTAGGTAATAAATCTATCCCTATTCCCCGTCCTTCATATTCGCCCGGTCTAACCCGATCACGGTAAATAATAATCTGGTTATATTCGCGTTCAGTTTCCCAAAGTGGTGTTAAGGGATCGTCTTCTAATATGGCATAGAGATAAAATTGATTTTCTTTTAACTTAATCTGACCATAGATAACTGTAAACAATTCATTAGGTTGTTCCAGTAATCGGCGTTTATTTTTATATTTTGGAAAGTCTTCAGCTATTTTTCTGCCACTCATCTTGCATTGATACCAGCAGGTGTTTAAGACATCATCCGTGCTGTACTCTAATGGTCAACGCAATGGCCGGAATAGAACGAAAATACAAAGGGGTAACATCATCAATCGATTCTACCCATAATGCCGCTGTACCACCCACTAAATCCAAATTACTGGAAGCGACCATGCGTGATAGATTGGATTGGTTTAAATAGAAAAATAAACGATCGTTGATTTCATCAATAACCGGTTGTAAATCTGAAATACTTTCTTGTTTGGTAAGATGCGGATCGAGGCTTAATTTGCCCCAGGTACGATCTTGTGGCAATAACAGGCCGTGTAGGTCATTCGCACGCTGATAGGCGCTTAAAAGGGCTGTATTGTCCCACATCATTAAACCCGTAGGTTTACCTTCATCGCGATAATTGAATTTAATATTAAACGCGTCTCTGTCGGGAATAACGTAGGTATATAAATCCTTATATAACGCTAACCATCTCTTCTTATAGCGTTCGCTTTCCTCATAACGTGCCTGTAATTGAGCAAAGTTCATTGGATAATTTGTGCCGGTGGATTAGGATTGTCAGGATTACTAAACTGTTGGGCATCTTGGCCTTTGATAATCGCCATGCGTTGCTGTGATATCGCTTGTCTTTTTTGTTCAAGCTCTTGCTTCTGAAGTTGGATTTGTTCGTCCATTAATTGATTAGCGCTATCATCGCCACCGCCACTCATGCACGCCTCCAGTGAGCCAATAACTCATAGTTGGTTTTATCTTTATATTTCAAAAGTTTTTGATATAAATGCTTGGGATTAAACGTCCAACCCACATCAACACCACTAAAATGACGACACACCTCACTACAGGTGTACCATTTCAAGGGGAATTCATTAATTTTTTTAGGTCCCTTAATAAATACAGCGATAAAAGCACTTAAGAGGGGTAATTTTTTAATCGCATTTAAATTTTTATTCACATCATTCGATTTCAAAATACGATAAATAAATCCAAAGGGAGCGATCTCAAATAAAATACACTGATCACCCTGATAGCACAGCAAACTACAATGAACTAACTGTTTACTAAAAGTAAATCGGTTATATTTACCTATACCGTGGTTGTAGAATAAAAAAACCGCTATCACTTACGTTTTTTTAATTTCTTTAATGTTTCGGCTAAACGAGCTCTTTTTGCTAACAAAGCATTTTTAGAGTGGGTTGCTTTCTCTAATTTCTTTTCAGGAATTTTTTCACCCTTTTTAACATGCAACGATTTACGTAAAGCGCCTTTATGTTTAATTGCGTCTTGAATCCATTTTTTATCCATCGTTTAACACCTTCTTAATTTCATCGAGTTCTCGCCTTAATTGCAGTAATTCTTGGGAACCTATTGCAAAATCCATAGGGAATCGTCGCTCTAAAATCCAAGCACGTGATTGCCAGCTTTTTACACCGGATTTGATATCATCCAGTAATTGGCTAATGGCTTCACATTCCCGCTTTTTTAAAGTGTAGGCAAAGCGTGCTAGCGCTGTTTTATTACCGTTTTTTAGGTCTTCAAACCCCTTTTGAATCCAATCGTATAAGGTGCTGCGATCAATTTGATGTGCTTCTGCAATAACCGTATAAGGCACGAGTTTTGCAATGGCTTCAATAATTCCCTTGGCACGCGCTGGGTTAAATTTCGTAGGACGACCTAAGCTCATCCCCGATTATGATCCACAAAAATAGGTTCAGCGTTGCCTAAATAGCGTTTATTAACTAGCACATAGGCATTCGCTGCATGGGCTTTTGCTAGCTTGATATAAAGAGATTCCGAGTCCGAAGACTCGGAGGGAGATACAGTTGTTTTAGGAGCTTTATTATTCATTGCAACAGGAAATAATAATTATGCAATTACGACTATAGGATAAAAACTCTATTAAAACAGCTACCTTATACGGTACGTTTCTTTTTGCCCTTTAAAAAATACAATGATATTTCTTCTCTTTTTTAGGACTTTCTTATGGCAAAAGGCGTTAATAAAGTAACATTGCTTGGAAATTTAGGTAAAGACCCGAAGATTCACTCGACTGATACGAATAAGGTTATTGCAACACTTTCATTAGCGACAACCGAGAGTTATAAGGATAAAGCCGGTGAATGGGTTGAACAAACTCAATGGCATTATATTACGTTATTTAATCGTTTGGCTGAAATTGCGCGTGATTATCTTAAAAAAGGCGCTAAAGTCTATATCGAAGGTCGTCTTAAAACACAAAAATGGAAAGATAAAGAAGGTAACGAACAGACAACGTTAGCCATTATCGCCAATGAGTTGCAGATGCTAACAAAGGGCAAGGATGAGCCTGCAACGCCTGAAACGAAACCCCAAGAAGATTTTGATAGTGATATTCCCTTTTAAGAAAGGGTTTCAAAAAGTTCTTTTTGCTTAGGTTTTTCGGGTTCTAAAATATCAAAAACTTCAAGAACAGTATATTTTTCTGTATCTTTTATAATTTCTCCGTTTTGAAGATCATATTCTATTTGTAAGGAGCAATTAAGCTGATAGCCTGCCCCTAATGTTATTTCTCCTGTCCGAATTCTTTCTAAAAATATTTTATCTTTTATACGTGCTTTAATAGCTTTATTATAAATAAAGCCCCATGACGAATCACCTATAAAATCTACTTGCTTAATAAGTAAGTTAACTGTAATAGGAGGTTGTAAAATATGTGTTATTGATTGTGTATCAATCACATTTTTAGCCATATTATCGAAATTGCAACTTTCTATAAATAATCGATTTAATCTACTTTTTTTATCGGGTATAAATTCAAAAAAAGTTCTTTCTTCCTTTTTTACTTCTTTAAATAGTTCGGAAATTGAAGAATCTATTGTTTCATCTTTAAAAAATTTTTCAGCGGTTTCTTTAGGAACATCTAAAGACTCATTATCTATATTAATTATAGTATAAGTATTAATTTCTTTAGTAAAATTAACGTTGGTTGCTTTTTCTCCTTTGAAATGTTTCTTAATTTGTAGCAATGTATAAAATACAGTTAGAGAAGCCACGGCAGTTTTTATAACCTCTTTACCATAATGTAATAAGGTATAATGTTCTTTTACGATAATATCTAAGGAAGTTAAAAAAGAGCCTTTAGAGTTGCTTTTGATATTTAATCTTACAAATGCGCCAGGCGCAGCGATTGAAACACATTCTTGTAATAATGAATTTGTAATTTCTATTATTTTATTAAAAGCTATTGCATCTATACTATCTTTACCGCCTAACCTGATAGTAAAATTACTAATATCCTCTAAACATTTAATCCTAGCCGCCATATTAACTATCCATACCCTTTAATATCTCATTACATAGTTTATCTTAAAGTGAGTCAAAATAATCTTGCAAAATATCGTAAGTCTCTTCGATGCTATAAGAAACAGCAGTGGCATACCCTACGTTTGCCATTAAATGCAGCCAGTGTTTTTGTTCAGCGCTTAAATAGCCTGTTTCACTTTTTAATTCGATCCATAAGCCATGGTAAGCAGAATTAGGGTAAGCAAGAAATAAATCAGAAACACCGGCTTTCACTCCCATCTTTTTAAGCTTTATTGCCTCTTGAGGTCGACGATAACCGCCATTGGGAATATGTATTAAATATTCACTCAAAATCGGTTGTGTCTTCGCCCACATCATCAAACCAATGTGGTGCTGCGTCTCGCTCATAAAGAATGCTTTCATAGGTGGTATAACGGGTCTTGCATTTATGGCAATGGTGTCGGCGAAGGTATAAACGTCCGCCAAATTGGGGTCGTGAGTTGGTTACGGATGTCTTTGGATAGTTACAGTCAGGGTTAATACAGCGCATCTATTTCTCCGGTATTACTGTGAAATCTCTATATTCGACGTAGCCTTTTTTCTGCTCTATAAGTCGTTCGTAGTGTGATAATGAACCAACGAGTAACTTGTAATCGTTCTGTCTTAAACGGATGTACTTATTTTGGTTATTAGAACGATAATTTTTTATAAATCGATCCAAATCGGCATAAATTTGTTTAACACGTGCTTTCATTCTTCTCGAATAGACTTGTTAGCTTTTAGAAAATGATAGAGACGCTGTTGTTTTTCTGCTTCTAAGCGACTATAAATAGCCTGTTTCTTCTTTTCATATTTTTTCTTTGTCCTATTTTCCCTGAATTGTGCTAGGGAAGGTATTACTCTATGTAGTAGGTTCTTAAGCATTAGTTGACTCCTTATCTCTATCAGGGGAAAAAATATCTTCTACTTGTTCTATATTGTTTAAATTTTGTTTATATAGTTCATTATATGAACTATTAGGTAATAATTTATCCAATTCATGTTGCTCATCATGCTGCTCAATACCCCCCATATGATTTCTTTGAGCACTTTGAGCACTTTGAGCTTTTTGAGCAACATGCTCAGTTTTTATACTAAATTGGTTAGAATTGTTAATTAATTGAACTGAATTGGTCAAATTATCTCCATGTTGTTCAAAATGCTCAAAAAGCTCATCTTTTTGTGTATGAGCAACTTGATCACCTACTTGAGCAAGTTGGTTTTCTTTAGTTAGTAACCGCCAAATCCAATCGCCTCCAAAAGGTTCTTTTTTATGTATAATTCCTAATTGTTCTTTTGCACGTCTGACGGTTATCCAAGAATGACCTGATTGATGAGATAAGGTTTTTATCTTCTTAATACTCATCGGACGATCTTTTAAAAGATCAGCAAGAAAGTCGATGGCTTCTTGCGACGAGACAATGAGAGCATTGCGGAAGCAATGCGAAGTTGAGGAGCCCGCGATAGGCGTGCGTTGACGGGCGAAGCAGGAAACGCATCACGCCGTAAA
>CAYQIM010000011.1:0-49145 GCA_964417555.1 Rickettsiella sp.
TGCGTTGACGGGCGAAGCAGGAAACGCATCACGCCGTAAAGTCATTTGTGGGAGCGACTGCCCGCAGCCCAGAATGGGGTGAAGTGCGTCGCGGACGCAGGGACGAATCGCGGCCTAATTTCAGTCGCGTGATGCGAATTAATTTTGGGGATACGATGGCCAAAATTTTTCATGAGCATAGCGACTCGCTTGAGAGATCAAATTCGTGGCCTAAATAAACTTCTCTGACGCGTTGATTATGCAATACTTCTTGCGGAGAACCGGCATAAATGGTTTCTCCCTCGCTAACAATATAGGCTCGCTTACAAATCGTTAGAGTCTCTCTGACATTATGATCCGTGATCAAAACACCAATACCACGATGGCTAAGATGAGTAATCATGCGTTTGATATCGACAACGGAAATAGGATCAATTCCCGCAAAGGGTTCATCTAGCAACATAAATTTGGGTTCCATGGCTAAAGCGCGTGCAATTTCAACCCGTCGTCGTTCTCCACCGGATAAGCTAATTCCCAAGGTATCGCGAATATGAGTAATGTGGAACTCATGGAGTAAGTTTTCTAAATGCTGTTTACGTTGCTCTTTACTGAGATCTTTGCGTAATTGCAAGATGGCTAGAATATTATCGGCTACAGTTAGTTTGCGAAATATAGAAGGCTCTTGCGGTAAATAGCCGATACCTGCTTTAGCACGGGCATGCATGGGCAGGTGTGTGATGTTACGATTATTAAGTAGAATTTTACCCTGTGTGCTCTCTACTAAGCCAACAATGAGATAAAAACTTGTTGTTTTTCCAGCTCCATTTGGACCTAATAATCCAACGACTTCACCCGGCTCAACTTCTAACGATACGTTTTTAACGACGATGCGGGTATAATAGCGTTTGGCTAAATTAATGGCTTGTAGTGTATTACTCATGAGTGCATAGATTGAATGGGGGCCAGTAGAATTTGGGTATACCCTTTCTTAGATAAAGGAGAACCTACTGTTTTTTTCTTAAAATCATAGTTAATTTGTGGACCTTGGAAATGGTTCTCACCCTGGATAATTTGTGCATCTCCTACGGCTTCTAGCCAATCTCTTAAAGGATAATAATAGATAGTGTTTCCGGTGGCAATCAACTTAGGTTTCTTATGAAAAATCAACGCACGATAACGGGCTGGATGGCCTGTCGCAATGATCTTAGTGATTTGACCTTCTTGGTTAGAATAACTGGTGGCATAGTCTGCCGTAAGGATACGAGTTCCTTGAGTTAAAACAATATGGCCTTGGTAGATGCCGATTTTAGTATCATTATTGAATTGTAAGGTATCGGCCGCTACATGGATGATTTGTTGTTTATCGATGTCGTTTGCGGAGGTTGATTGATAGAAAAAGCTCAAAACGAGTAGCAATAAATTTAATGATAAAATTTTTTTAGCCTTTTTTGGTGTCCATTTTAAAGATTCTGATTCCCGCATCTTAACCTCACTTGCTTTTAGTAGGTTTGAGTTGTCCTTTGACTTGCGATAAAAGTTTAATGGTTTTTGTAGTAAAGTCAGCGTGTAAACCTATAGCATGGATCAGCTGATTTGCTTGTGTAATGGTAACTGGAGCGGAAGTTTCTGCTGTTTTTTCTTTAAGATCAATGTTCAAGCTAGTTGTTGTTAATGTCGAACTCGCTGTATTCGTTCCTTTTTTTTGTTTAAGTATGACATTATCCCAAAGTTGTAGCAGATTATTGTTTTCTCTCAATTTACCATATTGTGCTGAAAGCTCCCAGGACTCATTATTTTTTAAAAACAAATTAAATAAAGGGGTAGAAAGAGAGATAGTGTTGTTTAAAGGGTAATGGACAGATAAAGGTGTTTTTAATTGATCATAGAGATTTCCTTCGTTATCGGTATGAAAAATGGTGACTTGGGTGGCATAAGCGTCAGGTTGATGTTGTGCTGTAAAGGGATTCGCTGTTCCCGTTAATTGCTGCCAGGTATACCACGTACCCAATAAAATCAGTGTAATGAGGATTAAATTGAAGAATAGTGTTTTTGAAAACATACTATTTTTTTAGATGAAATAATTGATTCAGGTAATTAAAAGCGGGTTATTATTTGATGCCTTGCATCAGGATATCATGAATGTGAATGATACCAAGAGGTTTTTTTGCAGAATCAATAACAACTAGGGTGGTGATTTTATTATCTTCCATCATACGTAAAGCATCTACTGCAAGCGCATCAGCCATTATGGTTTTGCAATGATGGGTCATGGCTTCATCAATCAGTGTGGTATGAATGTCCAATTTTTTGTCAATAGTCCGTCTTAAATCTCCATCTGTGAAAATACCTAGCAGCTCGTTTTTTTCATTTGTAATGATAGTCATACCTAGGCGCTTTCTCGATATCTCATATAATGCCTGGATAATCGTGGTGCCAGTTAATACTTGAGGAATTGCCTCTCCTGTATGCATAATATCAGAGGCTTTTAGCAATAGACGACGCCCTAATTGGCCTTTTGGGTGAACCTTAGCGAAATCTGTACTGGTAAAGCTACGGGCATTAAGAAGCGCTACAGCGATGGCATCACCCATCACCAGTGCTGCTGTGCTACTGGAAGTCGGTGCTAGCCCTAGAGGACAGGCTTCTTGTTCGATAGAAATGTTTAGAGAAACAGTTGCTTGTTGCGCCAAGGTAGAATGAGGGTTTCCGGTTAGAAGAATGAAAGGGATTTTTAATAGTTTTAGTGTAGGGAGGATGCTGATAAGTTCGTCGGTTTCCCCGGAGTGTGAGAGCGCTAAAACAACGTCTTTGGAATTAATCATTCCTAGATCGCCATGGTTAGCTTCGGCTGCATGGACAAAAAAGGCGGGGCTTCCTGTGCTAGCGAGCGTAGCAGCGATTTTATTACCGATATGACCTGATTTGCCGATGCCAATGACAATAATATGCCCCTTGCAGTTAAGAAGTAAATCACAACTTTTCTCGAACTCTGGGCCTATTGACTTAGATAAGCCGTTGATTGCTTTACTTTCAATTTTAATGACATTAAGTGCTGATTCAGAAAATTTTTGGTCGGTCATTTTAGGTTACTACAAAGGGTGGTAGCGTTTTGGCGTAAGTCCAGCAAATATCATATCGCAACTCCAAGTGCAATGGATATATGATGGACGAAAGTAGTTTGTTTAGTAGGCCTTGTCATTGTAAAATATTCATAAATCGGTATTTAGTTGGGGTTTTCTAGACTCAGCATGCGCGTATTGTTAGCATAGGCAAATAATTCGGCATAACGTCCCCAGTCAATGACGGTACGTAATACGCGTTCTGCTTCTTTTTCACTTAAGAAATCTTCTAGTTCATTCAGAAAGCGGTCTTTGGAAGCACGTTGGCCTGCTGCACGTCGCTCTTCCAAAACTTGGCGAATATGTTTAGCGAGTGGGACATAACGTAGTAAGTGTGTCGCGAAGATTTTTTTACGTTCTAAGATATCTGCATTGGCAAATAGCCGACCGGCATCGGTTAATATCAGTTCACCATCGCTCACATGTGCAAAGCCTAAAATATCCAATACTTCCGTTAAGGGAAATAGATCATCGACATTTAAGTGCAAGGATTCGGCAAGCTCAGGTAAGCTGATATGACCTTGATATTCCGTTTCGTCTAAGGTTTCAAGTAAACCACTGAGTTCAGAAATATCGGCATCAGGAAGTCGATAGCCTATATCAGTGATGCGTGGTGATTGGTCTTTATGCAGTAATTTTTTCCGCTCATCCATTTGGCGGGTTATCAGACCATAAATTTGATCAACCAGTTTGCGAAAAGAGGGTTCTTGATCGGAACGTGGATAAAGTAAATCGACTTTTAATTCGGCGCGAATTCTGCCTGGATCACTATCAAAGACAATGATGCGATTAGCGAGTAGTACAGCCTCTTCAATATTATGGGTGACAAATAAAATTCCACGTGTTCCCGTTTGTTTTGCTTGCCAGAGATCGAGTAAGTCACTTTTAAGATTGTCAGCGGTTAACACATCAAGTGCTGAAAAAGGCTCATCCATAAGTAACACGTCAGGATTAACTACCAGTGCACGCGCAAAGCCAACACGCTGGCGCATTCCGCCTGAAAGTTCTTTGGGGAAAGCGGATTCAAAACCATCTAAACCAATGATATCAATGGCTTTTAATGCACGGGTTCTGCGTTCATCACGAGGAATGCCTAAAGCCTCTAAACCGAGCTCGACATTCTCTAAAACCGTTAACCAAGGTAAAAGAGCAAAATTTTGAAAGACCATCGCCATGCCAAACACAGGTCCTTGCACCGTTTGGTTGCGGTAGGTTACCGTACCGCTGCTGGGTTCCGCGAGTCCCGCAATAATGCGTAATAACGTAGATTTTCCCGAACCCGATTTGCCAAGCAGTGCAACAATTTCACCTTCATAGAGCTCAAAATTGACGTTATCTAAGACTAATAATTCTTGTTGCTCGGCTTTTTTAAATGATTTGCTAATATTTTTTACGCTAAAAATGGGTTGTTTGTCCATCATTTTATCTTGCCTAGTTAGTCTAATTTATAATGGGAGGCTAAATTATAAAGTGGTCGCCAGAGTAGATAATTCATAACCAGTACGAATACACTCATGGTAGTCATCCCTAAAGCGACGCGTGGAAAATCACCCAGCGCCGTATGCTGTGCGATATAAGCCCCTAATCCGGTTGCTATAAGGGTGGAAGAGCCCCAACTAACGATTTCAGCAATAATACTGGTGTTCCAACAATTACCGACAGCTGTTATCGTACCGGTGATCCAATAAGGAAAAATCCCCGGTAAAATTAAACGGCGCCACCATTGCCAGCCTTTTACACCAAAATTGGCAACGGCTTGTTTTAGATCTTCGGGTAAGGCCGAAGTACCCGCAATGATATTAAATAAAATATACCATTGTGTACCTAATAGCATTAGCGGTGTTGTCCAGATATTAACGTTTAATTGGTACTTTAGGATTAAAATAACAACGATAGGAAACAAAACGTTAGTAGGGAACGCGGCTAAAAATTGTGCGATAGGCTGGACAATCTTGGCGGCTCGTCTATTTAAACCTATCAAAACCCCAATAGGAACCCAGATAAGGCTGCAAATGATGGTAACTATAATGACCCGTAGCGAAGTCATTGCGCCTAGAAATAGGACATGAGGTATTTCAGTTAAGGAAATATGGCGGACTATAAATTGAATGAGTAACCAAAGAGAAGCAAAAATGATAGCACTGATAACGATATACCAAGCAATATTAAAGACGGCTTCTAAATTTGAATTTTTAGATTTTCTTAACCCATGTGAAGGTTTTAAATAGGATATATTGACGAAACGGTCACCTAATTTTTCAAAGAAATGACCGGTATATTTGAGGATGTTTGAGCGTTGTAAAAGTGTTGTTATCCAAGAACGTGAGAGATATTCTTGGCTTATTTGTTCAAAAGTAAATTTTTTTGACCAATTAAGCAGAGGTCTAAAGAATAACTGATCGTAAAGTAGTATCACAATGAACATCGTCAGGATCGTATAAATAACACCAAGCATACTGGATTGGCTAATAGCTAGTCCTAAGTAGGAACCTATCCCTGGCAATACGATAGTTTGATTACTGACAGAAATGCTTTCAGAAGCGATCAAAAATATCCAACTACCCGACATGGATAACATCATATTCCAAAGTAATCCGGGTATGCTAAAAGGGACTTCTACGCGCCAAAAACGCTGCCAAGCAGAGAGATGAAACATATTGGCTGCTTCTTTCAGTTCCAGAGGGGCGGAGCGTAAGCTTTGATAAAAGCTGAGGGTTATATTCCAGACTTGTGCCGTGAATACAGCAAAGATAGCAGCGGCTTCAGGACCTAAACGACTACCGTGAAATAATTTGATGAAACCCACCACGGTAATCGATAAAAGTCCAATAACAGGAACGGATTGTAGAACATCGATACAAGGAATAATAATGCTGGCAGCGCGTTTATTTTTTGCAGCGAGTGTCCCAATAGTAAAGGTAAATAATAGCGCTAAAGCCATGGCAGTAAATAAACGCAAGACGGTAAATAGCGCATATTTAGGTAACTGATGAGGATCTAAAGAAAGAGCAAGCGCTTGGCCAATTTTATAGGGTGCAGCCATTTGCTTACCTGCCCACACAAAGGCAGCAAGCATGCCTAATACAAGGATAAAAGCGACTAAATCCCAGCTATTAGGAAGACCTTTGAGTGTTTTTTTGACAGAAAAAGGATTATAGAATTTTGACAAGACCTTTCCTTTATTTGGAAGTGAGGAATGAGTTTTCCCCTAAAATTTCAGGGGAAGTTAGTTTCATTCTTTTGGTTTGTCAATACAATCTTCACACTTGGATTTTTGGCAGTGTTGTATTTACAATTTTTTGATTCTCTTCTGGAACACCTTATCGCACAAGGAAGACATGTAAAGTGGCAAAGTTACCACTTTACGACGACCTATTTTTGACAAACCGTTCGATAAATCCAGCTTAAAACAGCGATAGTAGAAAGTACACCAAATATAGCGGCGACCGACGTTAGGTGAGTAGGCATGAGACGCAATACATCCGTGGATTGTGCTAATGTAAACGGTATTGCTAAGACTACACCCATTAAGCAAGCGCCTGCGACTAAGCCACAAGCAAGAGTAAGGCCACGTTGTCTGGCTGAATTATCAGCTGATTTTTCTGTTTGGTGTGGATACTGCTTGCGTAAGCCTCGTTCTACCATATAAGAAGCTAGTCCACCTAAAATTAAAGCAGAAGAAGTATCTAATGGCAGATAAATGCCTAGACCGACAGCAAGTACGGGCAAGCGTATACCACGTGGTTGCAGAAAACGGTCAGCTAAAATACACGCAATTGCTACAATAAAACCAATACTAATTAAATTCCACGGTAAATTATGATTGAATGCGCCAGTAACTAAACTTGCCATTAGCGTTGCTTGTGGCGCAGAAAGCATTTGTGATGGATCCATATGGCGACCAGGTGGGGAAATGCCACCGATTCCATAGGCATTAAAAAGTAATTCTAATGTAGGTGCTAAAATTAATGCAGAAACGATAACACCAAGTATTAATATCACTTGTTGTTTCCAGGGTGTTGCCCCAACGATTTGTCCTGCTTTTAGGTCTTGAATCGTATCACCCGTAATAGCGCAGCTGCTACTCACCAAGGTTCCAATAATAATTGCTAAGCCTTCACCTTCGAGTAAGTGCTTAGCATCTTGCGTAACTTCAGGTGCCCAGTGAAAAAGGCCTAATAATAAAAGAGAAGCGAGTAAGAGTACGGATAGGGAAACACCCGAAATAGGGCTTTGACTACTTCCAATAAGACCTGCAAAATAGCCTGCTAATGAAGTAAAAAAGAAGCTAGTTACCAAAATAAAAATAACACCGATAACTAAAGTAATAATCTGTAAATTTAATCCTAAGCCCAGGGCAGGATGGCTAATGAAGTTAAATAAAATAAAACTTAATGGGATTAATAAAATAGCTAATAACCCTAGGGTATAGTGAATAGGAATATCGCGTTCGTGTTTGGGTAATGCAGAATAACCGCTTTCTCTAGCCGTTCTTAAAGAAACGAATGACGAATGTACGCCTTTGACAATCGGCTTAATTAATAATGCCATTGTCCATAAACCACCAACTAGCATCGTTCCTACACCAATGGGGCGGATATTGGTTTGCCAAATAGAGACAGCTAAACTGTCAGCACTCGTATTGACGGCGATAGGATGTAAATAACTGAAAATAGGAATCCCAATTACCCATCCAATAATGACGCCAAGCAAAGTGCTCATGGCAACACCGACGCCTACGATATAACCTGCGGCTAGTAGCGCCGGTTCAAAACCAAAAGTAAATCCATAAACGAATTTGTTGCTTGCTTTAAACCACAGGGCGGCATTATCGGCGATGATTTGAAAGCCGCCTTGAAATAGCGCAACAAAAGTCCCTAATGCACTTCCTTGTATGAGTTCTTTAAGGTTGCCCTTGCCCTCTTGGCTTATTTTAAGGACCTGGCCTATGGCTGTACCTTCTGGAAAGCGCAGACTTTTGTCGGCTAATAAAACACGTCGTAACGGGATAGAAAATAACACCCCTAAAATGCCGCCTGTTAAAGAAATAATAACGGTTTGCCAATAATCAAAATGCTGCCAATAATGCAGAATAATTAAGGCAGGCAAGATAAATGCCGTTCCGCCCACCAGCGCTTCTCCGGCTGAGGCGCCGGTCTGAACAATATTATTTTCGAGAATCGATGAATTCTTAAAAAAGCGCAAAATTCCCATTGAAAGAATGGCCGCTGGAATTGAGGCTGAAATGGTAAGTCCGACTTTTAGACCTAAATAGGCATTTGCTGCGGCTAAAATGACAGCCAGTAAAATAGCCAATAGGACGGCGCGTATCGTTATTTCATGGGGTTGTGGCGACATAAGATCTCACAATTATTTTTTTAGCAATCATTTTATTTATCATATTGGACTCTATAGGTCAAAAAAATTTATTAAATGCTAAGCATTGTTTCCGTTAGGAGAAATCGCGAATGCGTTCTATATATATGAAAAAAGGGGGGTTTCTAGGGCGTGCGGTCATTTAACCAGTTCAGAATGGTTTGGCGGGCCGATTCAAGGCCAATAGCTTTTGTTGCTGAGAAAAGCTGTACTTTAGTCAGGGGGGTCAGTTTGAGTAGTTGTCGTTCTACATCCTGTAAAATTTTTAAAGCCTGTTGGCGAGTCAATTTGTCGGTTTTTGTAAGAAGAATATAAGTCGGGATTTGATAATGTAAAGCCCAGGCTAGCATAGATTGATCACGTTCTTTAAGTGGATGTCGGCTGTCCATCGTGATAATGAGACCCTTTAAGGAACGTCGTGTTTTAAGATACATGGAAACAGTCTCTTCCCAGTTTTCTTTTTTTTGCGGGTTAACATGGGCATAACCATAACCTGGAAGATCAACAAGACGTTGTTCTAAATTGACTTCAAAAAAATTGAGTAATTGCGTGCGCCCCGGTGTTTTACTCGTTCTAGCTAACGCTTTTATTCCAGTAATGGCATTAATAGCGGTTGATTTTCCTGAATTGGAGCGGCCAATAAAAGCCACTTCAGCGCCTTTATCTTGAGGTAATTGTTCGAGCTGAGCGACACTCGTTAAGAAGATAGTTGGAGGAAAGATGTGTGCATTCAAAGGTTTATCTTCATGTAAAAAAAAGAAGAATTCCCTGGCCTTTTTATTAGATGACTTCCTGAATCCATATAATTGGAGTATCTATAATTATTTTAGTCGTGCAAAGCCTTAAAAAAATATAAACTAATCAGAGTGATTTGGCAATACAATTTTTATGCCTTAGGATTTTTTATCGAAGAAGATGAGAATTGCCAAAATTCTCTGCTTAACTCCTATATAGCGGCACAATGTTAGTAACTTAAAAAAGATATGGATTACTACCGCGCAGGTATTTTTTTATTTTGTTTGTTTTTTCCTTTTATTGCATCAGGACAAAGCACCATTAAAAAAGCCGCAAGCTCGATTGAATCTACACTATCACGTTGTGCGGCGTGCCATGGTTTTGATGGCAATTCATCTAGCAATAAATTATTGCCAAAACTCGCTGCCCAAAATGCTGTTTATCTCTTTAAAACGTTAAAAAGTTTTCGCCCAGGTATAAAAAAGGGACGCAAGAATGCTGTTATGAATGCTATCGTTAATCCTTTGTCCGAGAAAGAAATGAAAGAAATAGCAAACTATTATGCTGCTTTAGCGGGAACAATAGATACAGCGCAAGTCGCATTGATTCCGTTAGGCCAACGATTGTATCGCGGCGGGGATTTAACGAAAGGAATTCCCGCTTGTTTAGCCTGTCATGGACCTGCGGGTTTAGGGAATTCGTTGGCTGGGTTTCCTCGTTTAAGTGGTCAGCATGCCGTTTATATTGCTGCACAATTAAAAGATTTTCGTTCGGGTAAGCGGGATGATCAACGCCAGATGATGTCAGTTATTAGCAAAAAAATGAGTGATGGAGAAATAGAGGCGGTGGCAAGTTATATTTCAGGCTTGTATTTCTAAACTATATGAGTAAAGCTTTACAGTGGATAATAAGAGGTTTTGCTTTTTAGTTTATAATAAAAATACTTTAATGAGCGTCGCTGTTACACCTATGGCGACAATAAAAGTACCTACAAACCATCTAATAAGCTCGTTTTTAGACTCTGCAATTTTTAATTCAAACTTTAATTCAAGCCCCTTCATTGTTATTTGTAGATCTTTTTTTGTTGCTTCTAGATCTTTTTTTGTGCAGATATTGTCTTCAATGACTTCCGCAAGCAGCTGAACTTGAGCTTCTGCCTGTTGTGCTGGTATGCCTGCGCGTTCTAATTTTTTTGCCCACGCCAAAGTATTTAGTTTCATTGTAGCAGTTGCCATTTATTAACTCCTTTATTATATCATTATTGAATTTAACGGGTGCAATACTACATCCTACTTTCTTTTTTTAGCACAAATAAAGCGGTTTTTACAAATTCATTTTTTTGATAACGCCCATCCACAATGACTTGTTTAAGGCATTTTAAGCGATTTTTTGCAGCGATTTTTTCTATATAAGTACAAGTATGCTGATAGCGTCCCGTCTGCAAATGATAAGAAATTACCGATTTATTTGCCAGCTCTATTGAAAAACTAAATAATCCATTGGGTTCTAAATGCGAGACAATTTTAGAAAATAACTCATCGAGTTCACCAAAATATACAAGTGTATCGATGCATAAAATCAAATCATAAGCTTTCTTTAATTCTGTAAGCCCACTTAAAATATCATTTTCAATTAATTCGTCGTAATAATTTTTAGCTTTGGCGTGTATTAACATTTTTTTCGAGATATCGATTCCTGTTAATGTTTCAGCTATTTCTATAAAGGGCTCACTACTGAGTCCTGTGCCACAGCCTAAATCAAGTATCTTATATTTTTTTACCTTTAAAAAAGGTGAGATTTGTTCATGTAGTAATTTTGGGGTTTTATACTGTAGAACTTCTTGCAAGTGGGAATCAAATTGAAATGCATAATTATCAAACAAATTTTTAACGTATTCCAGAGGAGGACTAGAAGGTATCGAGCGCTGCTTAAGTGCACTTAGCATATAAGAGGCGATAGGATGCTTTTTTTGCTGGTTTAATACTTCCTCATAGGACTTTATTGCGGCATCTTTATCATCCAATTTTAAATAAATCGCTGCTAAATTGCAGCGCGTATCAATAGCGGTGTCATCAAGTTCTAGTATTTTTTTGAGATCTTGCATTGCCTCATTAAGCTGGCCAGTTAACATTAAACCTTGCGCACGATTATAAAGGGCTTCTTTATCTTGGGGTTCTAAATTGAGATACAAACAGTAATGCCAGATAGATTCTTTGAATTCATTTTTTTGTAATAAGCTAGCGGCTAAATTATTTCTACACGCTTTATGTTTAGGCTCGATTACTAGTGCTTGTTTAAAATAATCGATAGCAGTTTCTAGTTGATTTTGTTTGAGTGCCAATGCACCGAGATTATTAAGTAATTCAGCCGAATGAGGAATAAGCTCGAATAAAGTTTGGTAATGCGTAGCTACTTTTTCTAAGTTATTTTGCTGCCAATAAATGGTGGCCAAATGCCAGTGTGCCTGTATTGAATGCGGATCTAGCATTAATACTTGGTTAAATTGTAGGATAGCGGCTTCTTTTTCAGTTTGTGCTAAAAAAAGTAATCCTAAATTAAAATGGGCTTCAAGATAATCTGGCTTTAAGTGAATGGCTTGAGCATAGTGTTGTTGCGCTTCAGCATATTTTTTTTGTTTAAAAAATAATGTGCCGCAATTGTTGTGTGCTTCTGCGTAGTGTGGCTCCCAGTATAAAGCAGTTTTATAATGCGAGAGCGCGGACTCCAGCTGACCGTTTTTTTTTAAAACATTGGCTAAATGGTGATGAAAATGCGGCGAGTTTGGTTTAATCGTTAAAGCTTTTTTCAACCAGTTTGTGGCTTCATCCCATTGATGATGTATAGCAGCAAGCATGCCGAGCCCATGCATGGCTTCCGCGTTTAAAGGCTGAATTTCTAACAGCTGTTGGTAGCGTTTTTGCGCCGTGTTAAAATCATTCCGCTGATAAGCCTTATTAGCTTGAGTAAAAAGATTTTCAACTTGATTCATGGTGAGGCTCTATAAAAAAGAGTAGCCTTCCTTGTGTTGATGATAATTCCTGCCAACTTTCGATTGCAAATTCTAACCCAATGACACCTGCAGGAGGTAAGATTATTTTCTTTGACGCACTACACAGATGATGTGCTAACCAACTAAGGTTAGGGTTGTGTCCAATAACGAAAAGCCGTTCAGAAGAGGTAGTTAAATCGCATAAATTGCTTAAAATTTCTTCTAAACTACCGGTATAAAGCGTATTATCTGTTTTTAGCAAGCCATCAAAATTTGATTTAAACGTTTGACATGAGATCGCGGCTGTTTGTCGTGTGCGTTTTGTCGGGCTGCAGAACAAATAATCAGGTAAACAGTTTTTTTGTTGTAATTGCGCTGCGATATTTTTTGCTTGAAATTGACCAAGCACATTGAGATTGCGGTCACTATCTGGTTGCGCAATTTTTTTATTATCAGCTGTTGCGTGTCGAATTAAGATCAAAGTCTTCATAAGTATCTTCTAATTACTATAGCGACGGCGATGATATAAACCGTTTTTGAAATTATCGAAAAAAAAATCTAATTCAGGATGTTCAATGGGATCAAGTGTAGCGTCTTTTATTAAATTTATTTCTGCTGCATAAGCATGATGGATGGATCCATGGACTAAAATATGATACCAGGGTTGGTTTTTAGGTGGATTGCCTGGTGCATTTTTATTATACCAGGCATCATCACCTTGAAACCCGGCATCGGCATCGACAATAACACCACGATAGCCAAACAAATTATGCTGGACAATTTCTCCGATTCCAAAACGTGCTTTAATAGTATCTGTCATATCTTAAATCCTAGTTGATATTTTGATAACTTGCTACGACAGGTACATGATCTGAAGGTTTTTCCCAGCCACGTATTTCTTTATCGATTTCACAGCGTATACAATAAGGTGCCAAAGCAGAGCTACTTAATATGTGATCAATGCGTAAACCATGATTACGTCGAAATGCAGCAGCACGGTAATCCCACCAACTATATTGTCCTCCCTGTTCACTGAATAAGCGAAAGCTATCTTTTAGCCCTAATTCCAACACTTCTTTAAAAGCTTGTCGTTCTGGCGGACTGACCAACACATTTCCTCTCCAGGCCATGGGGTCATGGACATCTTTGTCCTCCGGTGCAATATTAAAGTCTCCTAGTACGATTAAACGAGGATACTGACTTAATTCTTGTTGTAAATGGGTTTTTAACTTGTTAAGCCAGTTTAATTTATACTTATATTTTTCAGAATTTACACTAGCGCCATTCGGTACGTAGATATTTACAATACGTAAAATACCAATATTAGCTATCAAAATGCGTCGTTGGATATCATCGAAATTTAACAGTGAGGTAATAATATTATGCATAGGGTCGCGACTAATAAATGCAACACCATTATAGGTTTTTTGTCCATTGAAAAAAACATGATAGCCTGCATCGCGCAAAGCTTGCTCAGGAAAATGTTTATCTTCTACTTTAGTTTCTTGTAAAGCAAGCAAGTCGGGTTGCCGTAGTGCTAACCAATCCAAAACATGATTGAGTCGTACACGAAGTGAATTAACATTCCAAGTTGCAATGGTAAAATTTTTATTCATCTGTTTGATAATAAAAAAGCTTAATGTCGGTGATAAATTTTTTTACAGCCATAATTTTTTTTAATTTTTGTAATAAATTAGCTTGATTTAAAAAACTTAAAGGTAATTTTAGTTCAATAGAAATTTTACCATTCTGATAATGAAAGATGGCAGAATTAATAGCTGTTTGCGGTATTAGTCCTTGCCATGACTGCTCTAACACGGGCTGCAAGGTTGATCGAGGAGGTAAATGATGCGAGGGGTTAGTTACTTCATCATCTTCGGTATCGATATGAACCGTGACATCAGTAATATCAGGAAATTTTTCTGTTAAATGAGATTCTACTTCTTGACTAATGTAATGACCTTCTGAAACGCTGAGTTTTGGGTCAACAAGTACATGGACATCACAAAAAATCGACCCCGCAATAGAGCGTGTACGTAATTGATGAATTGCTTTTACGCCCGGTAATTGTTTTATAAATTGCTTAATATTTTCAGTTTCCTCTATATTAGGCACCGTATCGACCAGTTCGCGAATACTATGCCAACCGAAATCCCAAGCAATTTTGAGGATCATTAGACCCACTACGACAGCGGCAAGCGCATCTAATTTGGGAAAGCCTAGCCACGTGCCTATCACGCCCAATGCGACCACTAAAGAAGAGGCGGAATCGCTGCGATGATGCCAGGCATTGGTCATTAATAATTTTGATTTAAGTTGGTTTGCAACGCGCTTAGTCCAGTGATAAAGCCATTCATTCAGAATAATAGAGGCAATAGCAATCCAGATAACGTAATAAGCAGGAGTAAGCTTGATGTGCGAAGAAGTTAGCGTGAAGCCGGCATCAACAATGATCCCAAACGCAGCAAGCGCTAAAACCAGTGCTAAAAATACCGTTGCTGCAGTTTCAATACGTCCATGTCCATAAGGGTGATCTTCATCCGCGGCTTTACTGCCAAATTTTGAGGCAATGATGACAACGCCATCAATAAGTAAATCCGATAGAGAATGGATTCCGTCTGCTAATAGGGCATGCGAGTGTCCGCTAATACCAAAAATGATTTTAAATGTCGCAAGAAAAATATTTTTGATTCCGCCCCACAAACTAATGGAGCGAACCTGATGATAACGTTTTTGCTCAGTGGGGGATGGGTTTGGTTTCATCGTTAAATGCCTGGTTCGGTTCTCATTGGCTGTAAATTTCGGTCCTGCCAGCTATCCAGCTCACTCGCAAGCAAATTTCTGTGTTTTGAAAAAATCGAGTGGACCTACTTGTAGTGTCATGAATATTTCCCGTTGCTGGATGTGACTGGATACTAAAGCATGACCATGAATTCGACACCAAGCAGAAATATCAGACAAGCTGCCTTTATCTGTACATATAATTTCTAAAATGTCGCCAGTTTTTAATTGTTTTATTCGCTCTTGGACCCGAATAACAGGTAAAGGGCAAAACAAACGGCGCGCGTCGAGTTGATGAGTCATGTTAGTGATAAGCCAGTAATAGTTACCCTGAAATATACCATTCTTTACGGATCTGATCTGCAGTAAAGGGCCTTACAGAGAGTGTTAACACGCTGCCGCTTTGTGAATTAATTTCTAAAGTGACTAAATCGCCCGTTTTTGCTTGTGTAAATCGCGCTACAATTTGGGCAACGAAATGTATATCTTCTGCCATCACTTGACCGTCTATCAAGGTTAAGGGGCCTAGATGGCTGATAGCTTTAATAGATGTAAATTGATGCTGATAGCCTTCAAGAAAATAGTTTTCACTTTCATCACGACCAATAATTAATTTAAAGTGAGAAGCAGGTCGAAGATGACGCCCTACTTTGAGTAAGACAATGTCATCAAATTCATAATCGCGTTTACCTCGATGTTGCCATAGATCTTTGAGTTTTTTTGTATAATGACCATTGGTTAAAAAGCAGCAGCCGCCAGCCGGTTGTGCATAATCTGCAAAATTAAATTGTTTTGCCAAATCAAACTGTGGTGTACGGCTGCGACCGGAAAAGTCATAAAGTTTTTCACGTGCTACCCAGCCTTCCCGTTCCGGCAGCGTTGGTGCTAATAACTTAGCGCATAGTGGCCGTAATAAAAGATCATCAGCTTGAGATTCACGTGCAACGATGGGCATATTTTTTTTAAGTTGGGATTTTGGGCGTTGACCGATGACTTCTCCCGTAATAATAAAGTCGAATTGATTAGCTTCCAACCATTGTTTTGCTTTATTGACCATAAATATTTTGCAATCTAAACAAGGATTGAGGTGAGTGCCATAGCCATGTTTGGGATTTAATACAATCTGTTTATATTCTTGGATAATATCGATGATATGTAATTTAATGCCTAGTTGTTCTGCAGCCCAAAGTGCATTATTGCGTTTTGATTTATTGTGATCAGAATTGCGGATGGTATGGGTGTGACCTTCAACACAAAATCCAGTGTAAAAATTAATGCCTTCAACATGAATACCTTGTTCGTGGACAATGCGAGCAGCTAACATGGAATCCAAGCCACCTGAAATGAGTGCGATTGCTTTTTTCATAAAGGAATTTGTTCTTATGCGCTTAATGCTTGTGTTAAGTCGTTTATTAAGTCCTCGACATCTTCTATACCTACTGATAAACGAATTAAGCTATCACTAATACCCAAATGGGTACGTGTCTCTGCAGGAACAGAAGCATGTGTCATCATTGCTGGATGATCAACTAGGCTTTCTACGCCGCCAAGACTTTCAGCTAAAGTAAATAGCTGACAACATGAGAGAAAATGATGGGCTTCTGTTAATCCCCCTTTTAGAATGAAAGTAACAATGCCGCCAAAACCCTGAGCCATTTGTCGTTTTGCTAATTCATGTTGGAGATGGCTCGTAAGTCCGGGGTAATAGACTTTCGTAATTTTTGGATGCGTTTCTAAGAACTGTGCAATGCGTAAAGCATTCGCGCTGTGTTTTTCCATGCGTAATGCTAGCGTTTTTAATCCGCGTAAAGCCAAAAAGCTATCGAAAGGTCCTTGAATGGCGCCCGTCGCATTTTGTAAATAGCGGATTTGCTCGATCAATTTTTTATTGTCACCGACGACAATGAGACCACCGATCATATCCGAATGACCGTTGAGATATTTAGTAGCAGAGTGCACCACCAAGTCACAACCCAGTTCTAAAGGGCGTTGGTTCCAGGGTGTGGCAAACGTATTATCAACGACAACAAGAAGATTATGTTGTTTGGCAATTTTAACAGCCGCTGTAATATCAACCAATTTTAATAAGGGATTTGTTGGCGATTCTATCCATAATAATTTTGTTTCAGGTTTAATTTGTCTATTTAAATCTTCTAACCGGGTTAAGTCCGCAAAGGAAAAGTGCAAACCTGCGGATCGCTGTTTTACTTCACTAAATAAACGTACGGTACCACCATATAAATCATCCGTACCAATGACATGATCCCCAGGCTTTAATAATTCAAGAATGGTATTAATCGCTGCCATACCTGAGGCAAAAGCGAATCCAGCTTGGCCGCCTTCGAGATCAGCGATGCAACGTTCATAAGCAAATCGTGTCGGATTATGAGTTCTAGAGTATTCAAAGCCTTGATGTTCGCCAGGACTTTTTTGCGCGTAAGTTGATGTCGCATAAATTGGCGTCATCACAGCCCCTGTGCTAGGGTCAGGCGTTTGTCCTGCGTGAATAGTACGGGTAGCAAATTGATATTTTTCTTGGGAAATTTTCATGATCATTTTGATTCTAAGTAAAAATCATCTACTGTTTTTACGAGACGAAGACAAATTTCATTGGCTTCATCTTCGGTTAAAATTAAAGCCGGTAAAAGCCGTATCGTATTATTAGAGACGATATTAAATAATAGATGATGCTTAAGTCCTATGCGAGGAAGCTCGCGACAGTTCGTGGCTAGCTCAATGCCAAGCATCAATCCTTGGCCGCGTATAGAAATTACGTGTGGGTGTTTATCAAAACATTTTCTTAATTGCTGAATGAGGTAGGCACCGATTTTTTTTACCTGCATAGAAATATTTTCTTTTTCTAAGATTTCCAGCACGGTGAGTGCGACTTTACAGGCCAAAGGGCTACCGGCAAACGTCGAGCCATGTTTGCCGGCTTGAAACAAGTTATTGGCTTTACCGCGAGAAAGGTAGGCGGCTATAGGGAAGCCATTTCCTAAAGTTTTTGCAATGGTTACGATATCAGGCAGTAAATTATGGGCTTGAAAAGCAAACCAAGCACCCGTACGACAAAGCCCCGTTTGAATTTCATCGAGAATCATCAGCCAATCTTGTTCATCACAGAGTTTACGAATTGTTTTTAAAAATTCGGGGGTTGCTGCTTGAATACCTCCATCACCTTGGATAGGTTCAAGCATAATAGCGACAATATCTTTTTTATATTGCTCTATTGTTGTTTGTAAGGCGGTGATGTTATTAAATGGGATATGGATAAATCGTTCTAACAAAGGCTCAAAACCGATTTGTAAGCGTTCACTGCCAGAGGCGCTAAGTGTTGCCATCGTTCTTCCGTGAAAGCTATTTTTCATCGTAATGACGATTGGATTTTTAATTTCTTTTTTACGGGCATAAAGCCTTGCCATTTTGAGCGCAGCCTCGTTAGCTTCAGCGCCTGAATTGGCGTAAAAAACTTGATCCATTCCGGATAAGCGTGCTAGGGCAGAAGCCAGTGTTTCTTGTTCAGGAATTTGATAGGTATTGGAAGTATGAATCAATTTTCCTGCTTGGTCACAAAGAGTTTTCGTTACCGCAGGGTGCGTATGACCTAAACCACAGACGGCAATCCCCGATAAAGCATCTAAATATTTCTCACCCTCTTTATCCCATAGCCAAACACCTTGTCCTTTTTCAAAAGCAACGGGTAGACGATTAGGAAAAATCGGCATTAAGAAACTTTGGACTTTGCTTGATTTCATTGTTAAACGTTTGACTCCGGCCCTTCATTTACCTTTGATAAACTTCGGTCCTTGCAGTTCGCCTCGAACCCAAGCAAATCCCTTTGTTTCAAAAGAGTTTTATTAAAGTTTTTTGTTATTTTTCAAAATTTTTGCTAGCAAAATCCCAGTTCACTAATTCCCAAAATTTTTCTAAGTATTTGGGTCGGGCATTGCGATAATCGATATAATAGGCATGCTCCCAAACGTCGCAAGTCATTAAACAGGTTTTCCCATCTCGGAAAGGAGTGATGGCATTACTCGTCGTTTGAATAGCTAAGCCTTGTTCATCTTTAATTAACCAAGCCCAACCGGAACCAAATTGCCCAACCGCCGCTTTATTAAAAGCTTCTTTAAATTTTTCAAATGAACTAAATGCCTTCTCAATGGCTTCAGTTAATGCTGCCGTTGGTTTGTTTTTTGTACTTTCCGGAGTCATGCTGTGCCAGTAAAAGGTATGATTCCATATTTGCGCAGCATTGTTGAAAATAGGTCCCGCAGGGGCTTTTTTTATCACTTCCGTGAGGGATAAATTTTCAAATTCAGTGCCTGGAATGAGTTCATTAAGTTTATCTACGTAGGCCTTATGGTGTTTACCATAATGATATTCTAAGGTTTCTTTGGAAAGTGTGGGTGCAAGGGCATCTAGGCTATAGGGTAGGGGTGGTAATTCATGTTTCATAGGATCCTCTTTAATTTGTCATAGTTTAAAGGTTAGACAAGCTTTTTTATGCCCCCCGCACCTGTCATTGTTATAGTACAAGGAAATTTCTCATTATTATACTATGTGAACTACTGTATCATGCGTTGGTTTTTCCTTTGAGATAGGTGCGGGATTCCTATCGCTAAAAGAAACACTTAAAGTTGCAAGCTCACAACTTTAACTGTAATGGGTATATACTACTCTCAGTCAGGTATTATGGGCAATAAAATAACTTTTTTGAGGAGCTCTAATGGAGACTAAAACATCTGATACTTTAGAAATTATTAAGCAACAAATTGCTGAACATCCACTTATTTTATATATGAAAGGGACACCTGAGCAGCCTTGTTGTGGTTTTTCTGCGCGCGTAGCACACATCTTAGAGATATGTGGGACAAAATTTGCGCATGTTAATATACTAGAAAACACAGAAATTCGCCGTGAGTTACCACGCTATTCACAATGGCCGACGTTTCCGCAGCTTTATTATAAAGGCGAACTTATTGGGGGCTGTGATATCGTTGAGCAGTTATATAAGACAGGCGAATTGCAGAAAAAAATATCAGAAACTTGATTTTAATGGGATTACCATCTATTTTCTTGTAATCGGTACGTATACTTTTTAAGCGTTAGTTTACAGATGTTTTTTTATAAAAAAACCATTGACACTGGTCGTTGTGTTAGGTATAAAACGCAATAGCCTATTTGACGCTTGATATGCCGTCATTTTCAGCAAAATAACAAATTCTTGTGCCTTCTAAATAGCTGAAAATAAAGTCAAAAAAATAATAAAGTATAAAGGTTCTGGTAAGCCGCTAAGCAAGTTTCTGTTTTAGAATGTTAGAACAGTGCTTAAAAAACGGATAGCGGTGCCAAGACCAGGGTTGTTTAATTTTCGCCGATATTGTCTTTGTATAAGGCAGGAATGGAAATTAAACAGCCTTGGTAGGAAATAACAAGGAATAAAGCTAGTGTCTGGATTATTTTTTATACATGCGGCATATTCTATTTTATCGGTGTGTTGTAAGTATAAAACGAGTTAATGTTGAGTAGATAACCTATACAAGGAGATGGATGAGTATGAAACTCAAGACGATAGTTGCCTCGCTCGTAGCACTAGGACTAAGTGCCCCCGTATTGGCAGCACAGCCGTATATGATGGATACGACGTATCAGCTGGATGTGATGCGAGATCAAATGAATAAGTTTGATACGATTTTGGACCAGAATCAGCCTGGAGGATTTGACCAGCCCTGTGGTTGGACGTGCCGAATTAATTTGAGTGGTTGGATCAATACGGATGCCTATCTTGCCAACCGACCGCCGGTTTTTTTGACGTTTAATCCGGCTTTTAATCCGACGGAACCTATTGCTAATCCCGGAAATCTTGTGATGATCCCGTCAACGGGTCGAGCCAGTGATTTGCTGCTGAATAATGCGAATTTGTTCGTTGATGCGCGGGTTAATAATTGGGTGACAGCAATGATGTCGTTAGTGTATTCCTCACTAACGGGCGTAGCGGGTTCTACGGGCCCTTATAATATAGCCAACTCACTTTTTGTATATCATCCCATTAATCGAACGAATCTTGATACAGCCTATGCAACGATAGGAAACTTCCAAGCGTCGCCGATATATTTGAGAGTGGGTAAGGAATATGTGCCGTTTGGTCAGTATGATCCTTATGCATTTGTCCAAAGTGAAAATCCAACGCAATTGTTTACCGAAATTAATCAAACGGTTGCGCAGTTAGGCTTTATATTGCCTGGTGGTTTCTACGGTTCTGCGTATACGTTTGCTGGAAATCCTAAGTTTTCCGATGGAGGTTCATCCCGTCGTATTCAAAACGGTGGTGTGGATCTGGGTTATGGTTGGAAATGGTGGAACAGCAAGATCAACCTTGATGCGGGTTGGATTGCCAATATTGCTGATTCTAATTTTCTTTCTTCGTATTATCTCAATTCACTGGTGGAAGGGGCGAGTGTGCCGGGCTTACCGAATCAAAAGGTACCTGCTTGGGATGTCAATGCGGATCTTACGTTTGGTCCATTTGATGTGAACGGCCATTATGTAGCGACTACCCGTAGTTTGGCCAATCCAGTATTCCTCAATGGATTTACACCCACGACACCACCCGTAGCGGTAACACCTGGTTTCTTGGGTAAGCCAAATGTTTGGGGTTTAGAAGCGGGTTTGACTTTCCCCGTGAAAGCGCATCAGTCGCGAGTCGCCTTGGGTTGGCAACAAACAACGCATCTAGCCACATTCTTACCGAAGAAACGCTTTTATATAGACTACTTGGTGAATATGGCCAAATGGTTTGATATGGGAGTAGCGGTTGTTCAAGACAGAGACTACAACGTAGGAGAAGGCGCAATCCTTGATACCGCCGGAGCATTAGTGCATCTTGGAGCGACAAATGGCAAGTCTACGTTTGGCCAGCTTCGTGCAAGTATTAAGTTTGCTTAATTTGAACAAGTAACTATCAGTTACCTTCTAAGCCCGCTTCGGCGGGCTTTTTGTTGGGGTGAATAAAAAATTACTGGTTTTATGCGAAAAGCCGTTTTTTGGTGGAGCGTATGGTTGCCGACTTTATTTGCGGTACGTATTTACACACATGTATACCATCATTTTACGGCTTGATCGCAGGATCCCTGACTGGATCCCCACTTTCGTCGGGACGACGTATAAATTTTTCGCGTAAAACCAGGTTTAAAATAGGTTAGCAAAATTAAATCATATAGAATAAATGGATGAAGCTAGGAATATGAATGCTCAATTTTTCACAGGGCTAATATGCAAGCGCTATTTTTTTCTCCCGAAGCTTGGATAAGCTTACTTACTTTAACTTTTTTAGAAATTGTTTTAGGTATTGATAATCTTGTTTTTATTTCCTTAGTGACAAATAGGTTACCTATTGCCCAACAGCGAGCAGCACGTCAGTTTGGCCTTTTGTTGGCATGCCTAACGCGTCTGTTATTATTAGCGACTATCACTTGGATGACACGATTTACCCAGCCCCTTTTTACACTTGCAGGCCATGCCTTTTCCGGGCGGGATTTGATTTTGATTTTAGGGGGCGTATTTTTATTAGCGAAAGGAACGAGCGAGCTTCATTTCAACGTCAGCCAAACTGATGAAGCATCGGGTAAGCCGCGTCAGTTTTCAAGCTTTTCTGCCGTTATTATCCAAATTATGCTACTGGATATTATTTTTTCTTTAGACAGCGTCATTACTGCCGTGGGAATGGCCCAAGAATTTATTATTATGGCCCTTGCTATAATAGTGGCGATTGCGTTAATGGTTTGGGCGAGCGGGCCGATAAGCTGTTTTATTAACACTTATCCGAGTCTAAAAATTCTTGGTTTAAGTTTTCTGTTATTAATTGGGTTGGTATTAGTCGCGGATGGTTTTGGTCTCCATGTGCCAAGAGGGTATCTCTATTTTGCCATTGCGTTTTCGATTTTTGTCGAATGGCTTAATATTTTAGCAGCTCGTTGGCAAGATAGGAAAAATAAGTCTATCTAAGATGATGTTATTTAGCTGGAAATTAGTACAGATTTCTGTCCAATTGACTCTGTTTTTTTAAGTTGGCGCCCTCATGGTAGATAAATTTAAAATAAGCTTGCATTCCTCTGAATTTTTTGATAAATAGGGCTTCGGACTCCACACTGCTTACCCAAATAATAAGGTTTTTGTTATGTCAAACAAAAAGTATAAATTGACGGCACTTATGGCAAGTGTTTGTTGGTTAGGATTACAGGGAAATGTCGCTTTGGCGGCTGATCAATCAGCGAATAACGATCAGCTTGTTCGAAAGCTAGCGCAACGTACCCAGGTTTTAGAGTCGCAACTACGGCATCTGCAAGGCCAAATGACTACGCTTAAGAAGTCTAAACGACTAGTAGCAGGTTCTCAACCGCCAGCAGACCTTAAGGTTATTGCTGATCCTAAGCATCCTATTTACATCATAGGATCTCCAGTGATTAGCTCGCCTTATATCGGAATCAACTCAGAATATAATGCATCTGATTTAGTCGTTAACCAGCCTTATGTGAATGAAGATCTCTATTTGCTGCAACAGCGAAAACAGCTTTGGAACTATCTCCATAAACAAAATGATTTGCCAGTGGCTAACACACCCATTGTCAATCTGAGCGGTAAAGTAGAAGCCCAGATTATGCATGGTAATCAGTTTGGTGGCTTCCAAAATGGCAATGGTTCTGCGACTGATATTGATTTAACAGGTATTGAGTTAGATACAGAAATTTTAGTGAATAAGTGGGTAACAGGCCTTATAGCGTTTGTTTACGATAATAGTCCTCCACGTAATTCGCCACGACGTATCGATAACTCAAATGTATTTTTAGAGCGGGGATTTTTAACAGTTGGAAATCTGGCTGAGCTTCCTGTATATGGAACCATTGGTCAGTTTTATGTTCCCTTTGGTCAATACTCTTCCGCAATGATTAGTGATCCATTTACAAAAACTTTAGGTAGAATTAAGGCTAGAGCGATAGCACTTGGTTTTTCTAAACAGTTTGATCCTGAAAATAACTTGAATTTAGCAGCCTTTGTGTTTAGAGGTCCTTCTAGAACCTCGCTTGAAAACACTGGCTTGCATAATTACGGTGCGAACATTGACTATACCTTCACAAAAACTAAATGGAGCTTGGATTTAGCAGCCAGTTATATTCGTAATATTGCGGATTCATTGGGTATGCAGCATAACGGAAACTTTAGTGATAACAATACGACGTTTAATGGTTTTGCAACCAATGAAAATAATACAGAGGTTCTTAATCCAGTAGCGGGTGTGGATACTCGTGGAACCTTGGGTATTGGACCGATCAGCTTAACTGCTGAATACGTTACGGCCGCTACCTCGTTTTCAACGTCCTCCCTCTCGTTTGGTACATTGAATAATCTGCAAGGCGCTAAGCCAAGCGCTTTCCACACAGAGGCTGCTTACAAGTTTGATGCGTGGGACAAGCCTAGTGCGTTTATCGTTGGTTATGACCAATCTAAAGATGCGCTAGCACTTCTGATTCCTAAAAAGCGTTATATCGCAACAGCCAGTACCTCTATTTGGAAAGACACCATTGAGAGTATTGAGTTTCGTCATGATATTGACTACAGCGTAAACGATGTAGCAACCGGAGGAACAGGATTTTCCCCCATCGTGGGCACAGGTAAGAGTGCAAATACAGTTACCTTTCAAATTGGTCTGTATTTCTAACGCTAAAAGCTGTCTTTTGACGTATCCCCCAGCTTTCGCCGGGGTGACTTTATCTGAAGAGGGTTTCTAAAAAAGGGGCATGACTTACATGCCCCTTTTTGCTATGCTGACTTGCGCGAAAAGCCGTCTTTATGGTGTCACTCTAGCTTTCGTCGGCACGACTACAACCTTTCGCGTAAGTCCAGCTATGTCATGACAATGAAAAACACTCAGAAGCGCCGTATTTTATTAGGGATCACCGGTAGTATTGCGGCTTATAAAACGCCTGATTTAATCCGTAGACTCAAAGAGCAAGGCTATGAAGTTAGGGTAGTATTAACGACCGGCGGAAAAAGCTTTGTAACACCACTATCACTGCAAGCGGTTTCACAGCATAAAGTATATGAGCAGTTGATGGATGTTGAGGCGGAAGCCGCCATGGGCCATATTGAATTGGCACGATGGCCAGACTGTATTTTAATTGCCCCAGCCAGCGCACAGTTTATTGCCAAATTGACGCATGGTTTTGCCGATGATTTGCTAACTACGCTTTGTTTAGCATCCAATGCACAAATTATTCTAACGCCTGCTATGAATCAGGTGATGTGGGCAAATGCAGCGACACAAGAGAATGTGAACCAGCTTAAGAAACGGGGCTGTTTATTCTTAGGTCCTGTTGAAGGTTTTCAGGCTTGTGGCGATGTAGGTTTAGGTCGTATGTTAGAACCATTAGAGATCGTAACGAGCTTAGCGAATTGTATGCTAAGACCATACTTAAAAGGCCTGCGAATTTTGATAACGGCCGGCCCGACACAGGAACCTATCGATCCCGTTCGCTATTTTTCTAATCGCAGTTCTGGAAAAATGGGTTTTGCTTTAGCCCAAGCCGCTATTGATGCGGGCGCTGAGGTTACATTGATAGGTGGGCCTGTTGCACTAACACCGCCAGAAAGATGTAAATTTATCTCTGTTAAAACCGCCGCTGACATGTTAGAGGCTGTTCAGACTGAAATTTTTGCCAAGGACATTTTTGTTAGTGCAGCGGCTATAGCAGATTATCAAGCGAGTGAGCCTTATCGGCAAAAAATAAAAAAAACAACGACTCATTTAACTTTAAAATTAAAGCCTACTATAGATATTTTAGCGACAGTGGGTCAAATGAAGGATCCAAAGCCCTTTATCGTTGGTTTTTCAGCGGAAACAGCGGATGTATTTCGTTTTGCTGAAGAAAAACGATTAAGAAAAGGAGCGGATTTAATGATTGTTAATGATGTTAGCCAATTAGGTATAGGTTTTGACAGTGATGAAAATGAGGTAACTATTTTATCTCAAGAGGCGCCAATTTACTTAAAACGCGCCCCTAAAAAGCTAATTGCCCAACAACTGTTAGAGATTATCTTCCAATATTTAACTAAAAAGAACCTCCTCCAGCCAACTCCTTTTTAAATGGCATCGTTGTCCCAAACAACGCCGCCCCGCTATCAAGTAGCGGGGTCCAAAATGCTTTATTTTATAACTAAGAATCGTATTCCGCCACGTGACAATACGTTTACTAATAATTCATTTTTAGTTTGTTTTGCGATAGATTGTAGCTCAGCGACATTACGAACAGGTTTTTGATTCGCTGAAGTTATTACATCGCCAGGGCGTATACCGGCATGCCAAGCCATACTGTCTTCATCAATATTTACTACCTCGACGCCGACAAGATGTCCTTGTCTTGTCACTGTTTGATCAAAACTGCGCAGTGCTAAGCCGTAAAGGAAAGGATTATCATGCTCAGCCATTTGTTTATATTGTTTAGGATCGCTAAGCACTACAGTTATTGTTTTTTCTCCTTCCCCTTTTCGTAATAATTTCACCGAAACTTTATCATCAACCCTTAACATGCCAACAATATTTTTTACTTGTCCGGCATTTTGTATGGGTGTGTTATTAAGCCCTTGAATAATATCTCCTGTTATAATCCCTGCTTTTGCAGCAGGAGAGTAAGTAGGTACTTGGGACACCAAGGCTCCTGTACTATTGAGAGGTAGATGTAAAGCGGTTGCTAGGGCTGGGGTTAAATCTTGAACTAAAACCCCCATCAATCCACGTTTCACAGAACCGTATTCGGCTAGTTGTTTCATAATGCCATCCGCCATATTAATGGGGATAGCAAAGCCAATACCAATATTGCCTGCACTCATAGGATTTGATGAGAGAATTGCGGTATTGATTCCAATTAATTGACCTTGCAAGTTAATTAAAGCACCGCCTGAATTACCTGGATTAATCGAAGCGTCGGTTTGAATAAAGTTTTCATAACCTTCTATGCCTAAGCCAGTACGTTGCAATGCGCTAATGATGCCGGAAGTTACGGTTTGATTAAGACCAAAAGGATTTCCAATAGCAGCAACAAAATCACCCACTTTTAGATGATCAGAATTACCTAATGGAATCTGTATTAAGTGATCGGGTGTAATCGTAAGTAAAGCAATGTCGGAAGCAGGATCAACACCTTTTGGGGTTGCTTTAAATACACGTCCGTCACTGAGGGTGATAGTAATCGTTTTAGCATCATGAATAACATGTGCATTTGTTAATATGTAACCCTTTTTTGCATCCATAATGACGCCAGAACCCATACTTTCAAAGTGACGCGGATAGGGGCGACCTGGTGTCGGTGCAGGAAGCTGATTAAGGGGAATATCTCCTTGAGCAGATACGTTTACTACCGCGGGCATGATAGTCTGTAATATCTGAGAAATACTTGTTTTTCCAACTTGGTGCGCAACGCTGAGTGGCCAGCTCGCATAACATGGGGTACTAAAACTGATTATTAATAGTAAGCAGGTTAATAATCGGTATAATAATTTTTTCATAATATATTGTTTGTTAGGCGATATAAATTAATAGGCGCTAGCTTAGCGCCGCGGCGTTTTGCCGAAAATCCAATTGCTGTGAGTATATTAGTTTTATTGCAATCAATACAAGCTTACGAAGGTAATCCTATGCGCCATTACTCTTTATGGGATCAAGTGATTTTGCGGTTCGATAAACGTTTACAAACAATTAATCTGATTCCTGCAGCGGAAACAAGGCGTCCTAATCCGGCCGCACAACTATCAGAAGGAGTTTTAAGCCCCAGCGAACGTAAACATGCGGCTGGATTAATGCGAGTCAATCATGTTGGCGAAGTATGTGCCCAAGCACTTTATCGAGGGCAAGCTTTAACAGCGCGTTCCTCACTTATTCAAGTAAAATTACAGCAAGCTGCGCAGGAGGAAGCCGATCATCTCAATTGGTGTCAGCAACGTTTAGAAGAATTAAATAACCGCCCGAGTTATTTAAACCCTGTTTGGTACGGCGCAGCATGGTTACTTGGTTTATCGGCTGGTTTGTTAGGCGATAAAATCAGCTTGGGATTTTTAGCGGAAACCGAGTATCAAGTAGAGAGGCATTTACATAAACATTTAGAACAACTGCCTATAGCAGATAAAAAAAGTCGCGCAATCGTTGAACAAATGCGTTTAGAAGAGATTGAGCATGCGACAACAGCAAAAGAGTCAGGCGCTATTCCGTTGCCAATACTTATCCAATGGGGTATGCAAGGGTTAGCAAAATTTATGACACTAATAGCATATCGGATCTAACTGAAAATTATTGTTATATGAAATTTTTACAATCCATTTACATGTACTTAATGCAATCTTGCGTGATAAAAGCATGTATCGTGCTTATTCTGGCTGGAATATTTTGTCTCGTTGTCCGTATTTTTCTTCAAAAATTGATACACCGTTTTGAACAGCGCTCGCTTATTTTAGGTACAGCTTTGTTAAGAGCACTTTACAAGCCCTTGGTTATTTTCATTGCCGTGCTAGGGTTTACTTATGCCTGTGAAATGTTGTGTGTGGCTTGGATGCAGGAAAGTATTCCTTTATTACGTTTAATTCGTAATTTATTTTTTATTGGTTTATTTGCATGGTTCTTATGGGATATGACTTCATTTTATGGCTATACCTTTCTTAATCGAGAGTCTAATACTAAAAACGTTGATGTAACGCTTGTTCATGCCTTAAGTCAAATTGCGAAGATAATAATCATTATTATTACGGCTTTATCGTTGTTCCAGTTGTTCGGTTTAAGTATCGCGGGTGTATTAGCGTTTGGTGGAATGGGGGGTATCGTTATTGGTTTTGCCGCCAAAGATTTGCTCGCGAATGTTTTTGGTAGTTTAATGTTGTTTTTAGATAGACCTTTTGTGATAGGGGATCAAGTCGCTTTAACCGCACTTAAAGTAGAAGGGCAAGTCCAGGAAATAGGTTGGCGTGTTTGTAAAATCTTAACGGCAGATGGCCGTCCTATTTATGTTCCTAATGCTTTGTTTTCTAATTTGGTGGTAGAAAATCGATCACGTATGAAGTTTCGGCGATTTTCTTGTTGTATAAGTCTGCGATATCAAGACTTAGCAAAAATTCCAGCGATTTTAGAAGAAATTCGATCTATCCTTAGGAAAAATCCAGCAGTCGACAATACCCGTTCTATGACAGTTAACCTGAACGAATTAGCGCATTCATCACTTAATCTATCGATCAATGCCTATACTAACATTATTAATAGCGCTGATTTTTTAATGATACAACAAACGCTTTATTTAGAATTGTTAGATTGTGTTTATCGCCATGGAGCCAAATGGGCTTTTCAGACCAATACGGTTTGTTTAGAAAAGGATTAAAAGACAGAAAGTATTCTATTTAGCTTATAAGAGCGAGGACTTAATTTAGTACCGTGAGAGGTGCGAGGTGCAATGGGGTATAGAAATATGAAATTAACTATTATTGGATGCGGTCGGTTAGGGAAAACATTGGCTTTTTTATGGAAACAAAACAAGCTTATATCAATTCAAGATATCTATAATTCAAGTATCACCAGCGCAGAAAGAGCCGTAGCTTTTATAGGGGATGGATCGGCATGTCATTCCATGGCACAGTTTACGCCAGCTGACATTTATTTAATTGCTGTACCGGATGATCAAATTGAAGTTTTATGTCAACAATTAGCGCAACAGGCTTCTCCTAAAATAGGAAGTTTAGTGATGCATTGTAGCGGTCTTCAAACATCTACTTGTTTGAATGCGGTTAAATCGCTAGGATGTGATATAGCTAGTGTGCATCCAGTTTTTGGTTTTTCTAATCCTGCTGTTGATATACATCATTTTGCGGGAACTTATTGTTCATTTGAAGGAGATAGGCAAGCGTGGGATCGAATATCTTTTCTTATTGAAGGGATAAGCGGGCAACTATTCCCGATAGAAAAAGAATATAAAGCATTTTACCATGTGGCGAGTGTTTTTGCTTCTAATTATCTCATTGCTTTATCGGCTATTGCTGAAGATTGTTATAAAAAATCGGGATTGCCAATCAATTTAGCTAAAACATTAATCCATAATTTAATGGAAAAATCACTAAATAGAATTAATATCAATCCTGACTTAAGTAAAGCATTGACAGGTCCTATTCAACGTAGTGATCAAAGAACGTTAAAAAAGCATCTAGAGATATTAGAACCTTTTGATGATTTAGTACGGGTATATAAAAGTCTAGGCAAAACTATACTAGGGCTGACAGAACACCAACCCAAACTGAAGAGAGAATTAGAAGTACTTTTTAGCCCGTATTAAGCAGCTGCTGATTCTGCTGTCAGTTTACGAATTCTAGTCAATAAGCGACTTTTATGTCTAGCAGCTTTATTTTTATGGATGAAACCCCTTTCAGCCATGCGATCGATGATAGGAAGTGCCACTTTATATTCTGTTTCAGCCTCTGCTGCTTTTCCGTTTTCGATGGCGATGACAACACGCTTAATATAGGTGCGCATCATAGATCGATAGCTGGCGTTATGCTGGCGACTTTTTTCTGCCTGACGAACGCGTTTTTTTGCTTGTTTTGTGTTAGCCAATTTTAGGGCCTCCTAAATGCTCGATAAATACTTAATTTATTAGGGTAAGTGTATACGCACAAGCAGCATACATGAGGATTGCGAATCCGAATGGTAACACCGCCGAAAATTCAAGTGCGAAGCGTATAAATAAAATTATGCGCTAATCATGCCGCTATGGCGCCTATTTGTCAATCTGATTTATTAGCGAAATCTATTCTGAATCCTCTTCGTTTTCAAGGTCATTACTGTCTTCATCGTCCCCATCGTCTATAGCCTCAGCTGTTAATGGGGTGTTCTCTGAGGGACCTTTAGCGGTTTTAAGAGATAGCTCATCGGATGGCTCTTTTACTTCTTCCTCAGAGGAAGGCGAGGATGAAGGTGTGTTATTTGGGGTATGGCTTCTTGAGAAGTAATAGTGGGGATAGGTGAAGGAGGAATTAAATAATAATCGAGGAGCCGTCGCGCGATACCTGCGGCCGGGGTAACACTATTTTGAACAATAATAGCCAGCGCTATTTTAGGGTCTTCAACGGGAGCAAAAGTGATAAATAAGGAATCATCTCTTAATTTTGTCGCGATGGTTTTTGTATTATAGCGCTCATTGTTTTTTAAGCTAAATACTTGCGCAGTGCCTGTTTTTCCTGCCAAAGTATAGGGGGCACCCGGGAAAAAACGTTCGGCGGTGCCGCCAGGGGCGTTTACAACATGCTGCATAGCCGTATGTATAAACCTTAAAATAGCTTGAGGCGTATCGATAGGTTCAAGGGGTTTAGGTTCAACAGGCGTAACTGTGCCATCGCCCGAGCGCCAACTTAAAACGACATGAGGCTGCCAACGTGCTCCCCAATCGGCGATAGTGCTGACAGCAAAAGCCAATTGCAATGGGGTTACTAATAAAAATCCTTGTCCAATTCCACAGTTTAAGGTATCTCCAGGGTACCAGGATTCGCCATAGGTTTTTTCTTTCCAGGCCGGATTTGGAAGTACACCGCTTCCTTCGTCGGGGAGATCGATATCTACGGGTGCGCCGAAACCAAACCGTTTAAGGCTAGTGTAGATTCGATTAATACCCATACGCATACTTAAATTATAAAAATAGATATCAGAAGAAACGGTCAAGGCCTTAAGTAGATTGACATCCCCGTAAGCATGGCGGCGAAAATTATGATAAATACGTCCCCTGCCATTTATTTGAAATTCACCTGTATCATGGATCGTGTAGGAAGGAGTGATGACGTTATCCATAAGTGCTTCGATACTGATGAAAGGCTTAATCGTAGAACCCGGGTGGTAAGAGCCACGTAAGGCACGATTATATAAAGGGTTTCCCGGTGCATTTTTTAAAGCATCATAATCTTTTTGCTTAATTCCACTGACAAAAAGATTAGGGTCAAAACTAGGACTGCTAACAAAGGCTAAAATCTCTCCGTTGCGTGGATCAAGTGCTACGATAGCGCCCTTTTGCTGCCCCAAAGCTTGTTGAGCCAATTCTTGTAGTTTAGCGTCTATGGTTAATCTAAGGCTTTTGCCGGCAATTGGTTGGGTCTGCTTTAGGATACGCACAATTTGACCATGAACATTGGTTTCGACTTGCTGATAACCGACGGTGCCATGGAGCTGAGCTTCATAATATTTTTCTACTCCTGTTTTCCCAATAAAGCTACTTGCGCTGTAATTGATAGTGTCGATAGTTTGCAGGTCTTTTTCATTGATTCGACCCATATATCCCACAATGGCTGCGAAAGCATCGCCTTTTGGGTAATAGCGGATCATTTGTGCTTGAATGCTTACACCCGGGAAGTGATAGCGTTCAATAGAAAACTTGGCGACTTCTTCTTCGGTCAATTTAACGCGTAATGGGATAGGCTCAAAGCGATGATGTAAGCGCCGTTGGCGTTCAAACTGTCTTAGATCATCTGGATCAATTTTAATCAGCTTAGAGAGTGCGGTAATGGTCTCAGCCATATGACTGACTAAGTCAGGTGTGATAACAAGATTAAAAATAGGCTTATTTTCTGCCAGTAAAATGCCATTACGATCATAAATAAGGCCACGATTAGGTTCAATGGGCACGAGACCGAGCTGATTTTGTCGGGCCAATGTTGTATAGAGTTTATGTTGTAAAACCTGGAGATAAACTAGGCGACCTAATAAGACCAGCGTTAAGAGAGAGATACCTATAATGATGGCTAGAGCCCGGCGTTTAAATAGCCCATGCTCTTGGCGAATATTTTTAAAGGTATTAATCGATTTGAGCATGGGAGGATCTGGATAAGGTAATAAAGCTATTCATATAGGGCTTTTTTCCGTAAGGCATGGGTTTTTGTACGCCTTAAGCTCAAACAAATACCTGTGTTTCAATAAAGGTCTATAGTATGATCCTAACTAGATTTTGCGAGTAATGATATCTTTTTGTAAGCCTTTTGGAGGTATCTGCCGCAACTTTTAAATGTGAGTATATAAAAAAGTAAAGAATTACAACAGATCTTATCTTACTATGTCTTCTTCGGAACTATTTGTTCGTGCTAAACAGTTTATTCCAGGTGGCGTTAATTCGCCGGTGCGTTCATTTAAAGCAGTAGGTGGAAATCCCCTCTTTTTTTCCCATGGGAAAGGCGCCTATCTATTTGATGTCGAAGGTAAATGCTATCTCGATTATGTTGGATCATGGGGCGCATTAATTTTAGGCCATGCGCCTGAAAATCTTGTTAGCACAGTTCAAGAAGCGCTTACAAAGGGTTTAAGTTTTGGTGCTTCTATATCCGGTGAAGCCGATTTGGCTGAAAAGATCTGTCAATTTATGCCAAATTTAGAAAAAGTGCGACTGATGAATTCGGGTACAGAAGCCACCATGACAGCGGTGCGTCTAGCACGAGGTTTTACTCAACGGAGTAAGATTCTTAAATTTAATGGCTGCTACCATGGTCATGTGGATGCTTTGTTAGTTAAAGCAGGATCGGGTTTGGCAAGTTTAGGAACGCCCGACTCAGCAGGCATTCCTGACGAAGTAGTACAACAAACGCTAAGCGTCGATTTCAATAACCTTGAGCAAGTCACGCAAGCATTTATCCATCATGGAAAGGAAATTGCGGCTGTTATTGTAGAGCCTATTGCCGGCAACATGGGTTGTCTATTACCCCTACCAGGGTTTCTAGAAGGTTTACGTGAGTTATGCGATTACTATGGCAGTTTATTAATTTTTGATGAAGTTATAACGGGTTTTAGGGTAGCTTTGGGCGGCGCGCAAGCAGTTTTTCAAGTAAAACCCGATTTAACCACCTTAGGAAAGATTATTGGGGGAGGATTACCTATTGGTGCATTGGGTGGGCGAAAGGATGTTATGGATTACCTTGCTCCTGATGGGCCTGTCTATCAAGCCGGTACTTTATCAGGAAATCCAATCTCGGTTGCGGCAGGACTAGCCACTTTAGAAGCCATTAGTGAAGAAGAATTTTATGCCGACTTAAGTAAAAAGACATGTAAACTGACGGACGGACTTCAAACGCTTGCTAAAGATGCGGGCATTTCTTTACAAGCCCATTATATGGGTGGCTTATTTGGATTATTTTTTACAGAAACCGCGGAAGTTTATAACTACGAGCAAGTTGCACAGTGTAATTTTTTATTATTTAAACAATTTTTTCACGAGATGTTGGCGGAAGGCATTTATTTTGCACCTTCTCCTTTTGAGTGCGGATTTGTTTCTAGCATGCATGGTGAGCAAGAGCTTGAATTTACACTCACTGCGGCTGAGAAAGCGTTTAACAAGATGAAGAAAGAAGATAAGCAAGGCTTACTTATTCCTGCATGAAGATGCCATAAAAAATTAAAGAATAAATTTTTTATTATTTAATTTTCATCTTTCTTAGTGAAAAAATATCTTCAATAGATTACCATTAAAAAAGAAAATTAGTTTTTAATAAACTATAACTATAAGGATGATGGTAATGCCTACACAAGCAATAAAGGACGTAGCGAATTTAAAAAGACCCACAGAGGACGTTTTCTCTTCCTATTCCCTGCATGAAGATAAAGAAAATAAACAAAAAGGGTTAGAAAAGCTAACTAGACAAACGGATTTAGTCAATTCATTGTTTTCTAAAGCAGACGATAAGCAACGCCAACAATTAATTATGAAAAAAAAGCGCTATGCCGAGGAAAGGGTAGAGGTAGAGAAAGCTATTCATGAAATTAATTATATCCAAACACTTGCTCGAGAATATATCGCATTTTTTGATTTTTTTTGGAGCGCTTATACTTTTTCTCTCGATGTGTTATACGCTGGTGAAAAAAGAAGCCATGTGCGGAAGGTCCTGGAATATTTTAAAAATTTAGAGGCGAAATTATTAAACTTAGAAAATGTCAAAAAAAATATGAATTTTTGCCTAATTGATTTAAATTATGATGAATATCAACGTGATATGGCGCATTGTTGTCTTAATTTCTTTGCGGACTCATCGTTTAAGCTTAATTTTTATAGTGATTATGCGATTCTCTCTAGAAAAATTTACGATCGTTTTGTAAATAGCTATCACGCTATTAAACAAGATAAACTTGAATTAGAGCAGGTAATCGTATTTTTTACACAAGAAAAGGTTGATAAACTGCCTGTTAGCGAACATAGGCTTATTGGTTTGTGGATTTTTTTTCTTTATAATCTCTTGTTTTTTTTCGTAAACCTACGGCCTGTGGGAACTCATCTAAATGCGCTGGAGGCTTCGATACAGTTTTGTTCTATGACTTTATATTTTCCCTCAGAGGAAAATTATTTCTATAAACTGCTTGAATTAAAAAAAACGCTTACCAAATTGAAAATTAAAGGGAATGAAAATTTTCCAAAAAATAAAGAATATAAATCTACTAAGCAAGCTACTGATAGTGAATTGCATTTGCTTGAGAAAATGCTAACTGAAGTCATGGTTCTTAAAAAATCGTTAGCGGACTTATTTAGATCAGAAAGATCGTTAAACATGTATGCATTATTATCCGGAGTTGTTTTTTCTGGTAAAACGTTAGACCTCTTAACTATTTTTAGAAATAAAACAGGATTAGATTTTTCTGTTATAAGAGTTGATGAGGTTGATCATTGTGCTAGCATTGGTCCTAAAGATGTACTAAAAAATTTTTTTTATATACTTTATACCACCGAGACTTATACGCGCTTAGCGAGTAATTTATCGATATTGAACGAAACACTTAATATATATGATATACATGAGCGCTCACTAGAAAGTTTTATAAATGTGTGGGAGGTCTGGGGAGATTTTACTCTCAAAGATTTTGTTGCAGTAAGCTATTTTAGTTTATGTGTTTTGGCTTACCCGTTGTTTTATTCAAATTTAATAGCTTTTGAAGAAACAATATCGCGATTATATTTATATGCCATGTATCGATCACTAACCATGACATGGAAAGTAATTTGTGATCTGCAGGATGTTATAGATCCGAAGCTTGACTCTTTTTTTAATAATACCTACTTGGTTGAATCTGTCTTTTTACAAGATAAAAAAAAGCTTATTGATGAAGTTGATTTAAATTTAAATACAATTCAAAATGCTATTCTTTTTTTTAAAAAAATTGAAAATTTCTCTCTCAATAAGTTTAGTAACAGCAAATTTTGTGATTTAGTTAATAAGTTTCCTTCTGATATACCGAGCTCAGTAAAAGATAGCCATAAATTATTGGGTTCTTTAAAAAATAAACAAGAAGAATTTTTAGTACATAAAAGTAGATTATTATCCTATCAATTTTTTGTTTTAACTAATGCAAATTTCAAACGGGGTGTTAATATTTCTTCTGTTGCTACGATAGCTGAGAAGGAAAAGAGTCTAAATAAAGATATAATTGATTTTGATCTGCTATTGAAGACTATTTGTAAAAATAGTAGGGAGTGCTTATCTTACATAAAAAAATACAAAAGTGATAGCTTTAAAAAAAGTAAAACATTAAATTTAAACCAAAGATTTTCGTCTGCGCTAGGCCAAATTCGCGCTACAATAAATAAAATTTCCATTTTTTTTGCTATAAAAACTCCAGTGAGTTTTATAACTTTATTAAATAAAATAAAGGAAGTTGTGGAGCAACATCAGAAGGAAATAAAAATTCCTGATTTTGGAAAAAATATAGCTGACTGTAGATTGGTGCTGGTAGCGATTAATGAGGAAATTACCGATCTAAGCAAGGCGTATAGACAATGTAATACTAAGTTGAAAGTGCCCTTGGCCGAAATAAATAGTCTTCTTGATAAAAAATCAAGCTCTTTTTTTTATCCTGATTTGCAGATTAAACAGTTCGATCAGATAATTAGTCAATATGCGGACGGTTTGGCACGGCAATTTTCCTGGTTGCAATCGTTAATAAAGGTAATTTGTTATGAACCTAACGAGGTATTATTAGAACTATATGAGGTTATGGTGCAGTATGATCAATATCAATCTTTATTAGATTGCCTAAAACAACAATTAGAAAATGTTAAAATAATTTCTACCCAAGTAAAAAGTAATGAAGGTGAGGGTAAGGAAAGCGTGCCTGACTTTTCCAAGCAAAAAAGAAAAAAGGGTACGCAAGAAAAAAAAAGTCAAAGACGCTAAAGCAGTTGTATTCGGCCCGGAAGTTGTTGATAAAATAACGACTGTGCCTATCAGAAGCACCGGCGCTATACCCAAACGGCGTAAGCCCATGCAGGAGAAGTATTTTTCTTCAGTTCGTGTGGATACTAAAAAAAAATCTGTGACTACTCAGGAAAAGAATCGTGCATTAACTGAATTTGAGCGTTGGAATATAGAATTTTTAACATGGAAAACTAAATTAGAGTTTTCTTTAGTTAAGGTTTTCCAATCTATTGAACAATGTTCAATGTCTATTTTAGTGGATTCAGTAACCGCCTTTGCAAAAATTTTAGATTTTTATAAAAGAGATTTATTAACTAAAAAAGAAGCGCTTAAAATGCAGCAAATTGAAATGGCTGCTTTTTTTCGTTTAGAAACTGGAAATTCTATTGAAGACTATTTGTTCTATTATGAGAATTGGTTTAATAATCTATTATCCCGTATCGATGCGTGTACGTGGTTTTTATATGACTGTGTAACAAAACATAATCTTATTGCGGGTACTTTAGATAATAGTAACCGACTACAACTTTTTTCTATAAATAGGCCGCCAGAACTTGATGAATTATTAACCGCTTATCTAACTTCAGTTGTTAAGGATAAAATAAATAAGAAAAAATTAATAATTGAAGAAAATAAGCTTTCTGACTTAGCGAGATCCTTTATTTCTCAAATTCAAGCTACGAACTCTTTTGATACGATTGATCGAGAGATTAACGCTTCAGCATTTCCTGCACAGATAATCAGTGTACGACAATTAAATGAATTTATTACATCTGAACATGAGGAAAGGCAGAAAATTAAGGAGAAATTGACAACAATACTATCTCCAGCCCTATTACAATTTTATATGAATCGTATTGATCCAAGCGATACGCTTGAGTTAACTCCAATGGGCTATCCAGTAGTACTTCCAATAACAAGTTATACTGTACCAGCAAGTTTTTATTCTACCAACACGCCTATTCCCGTTTCATTAAACGATAGTAATTATTCAGCTTATAGGGTAGAAAATTTTTAGTTTTCACCTACCATGATAACAAGCAATTTTCCTGGGTTTATATGCTTTTGAAACGCATTTTGAACTTGTTTTGTATCGACATGGCTAATATTATCGCGGTAATCATCTAAGTAAGTTAAAGGAAGGCCATAAAAGCCTATTTTCTCTAAATTGGCTAAAATAGCGGAGTTATTTGCAATCGTTAGTGGAAAACTCCCGATCAAAGCCTGTTTGGCGGCAGTTAATTCTTGCTCTGTGGGGCCACTTTTAATAAAGTTTTTTAATGTGTTTTGTGTGACTGCTAATGCTGTTGCTGCCTGAGCTTTTCGGGTCTGTAAGCCGATGATGAAAGGACCGCTTGCTTGTAGCGTATTAAAACGACTGCTGATTCCATAACAAAGGCCACGTTTATTTCTTACTTCATTAAAGAGTTGTGAAGTCAGTATCCCGCCACCCAAAATTTGATTGCCTAATAACAGAGGAAAATAATCAGGATCTTTCAATGTGATGCCGATTTGTCCTAGTAGAATCGTTGACTGTTGAGAAGGATAGCGAATTTTATGTAAATAAGTCGTTAACTGCGCTAGCGAGGTAGATAATAGGGGCGCTTTTTCCCCTTGCGGAAGTGTAGAGGCCAGTTGTTGTGCGAGACTGGCTGCTTTTTCTTTTGTTACATTTCCTACTAGGACGATCATGGCATTTTTAGCAACGTAATAACGTTGATAAAAGTTGGTTAGTATTGCCGGAGTGATTTGTTCAATGCTCTGTAGGGTTCCCAATAAAGGTGAGGCATAGGGATGTTTGCCGTATAAAGTTTGATAGAAGGTTTTCAACGCAATGACGGTGGGGGTTTGTTCTTGTTGCTGAAGTGCAATTTGGGTTTGCTTCTGGAGCCGATTTACGGCCTCTTGTGGAAAGGTAGCATGGTTCAAAAGTTCTGCAAAGGTATTAAAAGAAGAATTTAAAAATTGTGCTTCGCTCAACGAACGTAGATGAAGTGCAGTCATATCTTGATTGATGGCGGCATTGTACTGCGCACCCGCTGATTCAAAGCGGTTTGCAATTTGGTCCGCATTTAAATTACGTGTACCTTGATCTAACATTTGTGCGGTAAAGTGGGCAATGCCGGGTGAAGCGCCATCATAAGCGCTGCCGGCACGAAATACGACGCTAATATCCACCATAGGAACTTGTGATTTGGCGACAAAATAAACAGGAATACCATTTTTCGTATTCCAATGCTGAATAGCTAATAAAGACTTAGAATCCGCTGCAGACGAAGTGGCGATAAAAATGACAAATAAAAATAGAAATAAAAAGCTTTTAGTGCGCATGCAAAGTTCCTTGGCCGGTAGAGTATGACGAATGTAAGGGTAAAGGATGTAAGTGGGCAACGATTAAATACTGGGATTGTAAGTAATGTTTGGCAGCGTTTTGTATTTGTTTCGGAGTTATTGCATTAATGTGTTTGAGGTAATTTTTTTGTATTGTCCAAGGTAGGTCAACCGCCGCTAGACTACCGAGTTCATAGGCCTGTTGCGTAATGGAATCTTCCTGATAGACTTTATTGGCTGCGATTTGCGCCTTGGCCCGCGCTAATTCTTCAGCGCCTACCGCGTAGGTTTGTAATAGTTTAATTTGCTCGAGTAAACGTGTTTCTAGTTCATCTAGGGTGTGCCCTGGAGTTGGTGTTGCGTCTAATAAAAATAAATTATTTAAACGGCTAAACGGATCATAAGATGCATTGGCATCGGCGGCTATTTGATTTCCGCGAATTAAAGTTTTAGCGAGCCTAGCACTATTTCCGCTTGCTAATAAAGTGGCTATCAGATCTAAAGTATAAGGGTCTTCACTTTTGAGATCAGTTTTAATAATAGGAACATGATAAGCCATCACTAGCCATGGGAGTTGCGCGGGTACATGAATACTGAGACGATGTTGCCCTAATGGTTCAAGCTCGCTGTCAGGTTTTAATACTGGGACAGGCGATGAGGGTATAAGGTCAAAGTATTTTTTTGCTAATTGGTAGACATCTTGTGCTTTGACATCGCCGACCACAACAAGTACGGCATTGTTAGGCGCATACCATGATGTATACCATCGACGTAGGTCGGTAACCTGCATATTTTTTAGATCATTTTTCCAGCCAACGACAGGATGATGATAAGGACTTTCAACAAAGGCGGCCGCATTAAGTCGTTCTATTAAAGTTGCTTGTGGATTATCATCGGTTCTCATCCGTCGTTCTTCCATAACGACTTGGATTTCCTTGGCAAAGTCTTCTGGACGCAATAATAAATTTTTCATTCTATCGGCTTCTAACTCAAAACTAATTGGTAATTTGTCTGACGAGAATTCTTGATAGTAAGCCGTAAAATCACTATCGGTAAATGCATTCTGCTGTCCGCCGTTTGCCGCAACCATTCGTTCAAGTACGCCAGGTCCATATTGTTTTGTACCACGAAACATCATGTGTTCTAAGGCATGGGAAATTCCTGTTATGCCTCTCGGTTCATAGCTAGCACCGACTTTGTACCAGATTTCTGAGATCACAACAGGAGCGCGGTGATCTTCCTTCACCAATAAACTCAATCCATTTTTTAAATGGTATTCATGAACTTCCTGAGCTAAGCTTAATGGTGGCAATAACGATAAAATCAGATAAAGAAGAGCTTTTTTTAAATACATTGAGTCAACTTCCTTTATAAAGTGTGCTTAATTCATCTTTAAGATAAATAATGCTATTAACTTTGAATGAGTGGTTAGTAGCGAAAATTAATAGTAACAACATTTACATTATTTGACATCACTTTGCCGCTCGCATACTCTTTCATAGTGATAAAAAAGAGGGGCTTTTTATGCCAAAGGTAAAAAAAAATGTCGTGTTTGACTTTGAAAAAGGTTTGCTTGAGTTAGAAAAAATAGTTGAACAAATGGAGCAAGGCAATTCGACCTTGGAAGTATCACTAGAGCAATTTGGTAGAGCTATACATTTATTGAAAGATTGCCAATCGACACTGAAAAAAGCCGAACAGCAGGTTCAAATCTTGCTTAATAAAGAGCAGAAAGCTATCCTCGTGCCCTTTGAAATAGATGAAGAATTTGCCTAGTGGTTATTGAAGCAGATTTTGCCAAATATCAACAACGGATTAATCAATTTTTAGCAGATTATTTGCCTACCCCTGTGCCTTCTGTCCCGTTACATGAAGCGATGCGTTATTCTGTTCTGGGCGGGGGGAAACGCTTAAGACCTTTGTTGATTTATAGTTTAGGTGAAGCGTTTGGGCTTCCTTTGGTGAAACTTGATCAAGCTGCTTGCGCCGTTGAATTGATCCATGCCTACTCTTTGATCCACGATGATCTGCCGGCGATGGATAATGATGATTGGCGACGTGGCGAACCAAGCTGTCATAAAAAATTTGGCGAGGCTATTGCCCTATTAGCCGGCGATGCTTTGCAAGCCCTTGCCTTTGAGGTGCTGTTGCAAGCACCGTTAGAACCATGGCAAGTTCTAGCCATGATACGCGTGTTGACAAAAGCGGCCGGCGTAAGTGGAATGGTGGGCGGACAGGCCATAGAATTTAGCCACCTGGTGATAAGCCCTAAAATGCGGGAAACTATTTATCGCTTGAAAACGGGTTCTTTATTTAGTGCCTCTCTAGAATTAGTCGGGATTGCGGCTAAGTTACCACCCGAGGTTCTTTCAGCTTTAGCCCGTTTAGGCGATGCCATAGGTCTGAGGTATCAATTGCAGGATGATATCTGTGATGATGAAGTAATGGCAGGGAGGCAGGCTTTAAAAATGGATTTTGAGCGGCGTTTAAGTAGTACTGCTGAGGATTTAGTTCATCGAATCGACGATCATTTTCCTTGTTTTACAGGTGAACAATTTTGGCGGTTATTGGAGATTTTATTCCGCGAGAAGGTGACAGAAAATACCACTTAAAATAGAGATTAATGGAGTTAGGGCTGTTATAATATCCTCGTTTTTTTAGGAAGAGATTTATATTGAAAAGAGGAGAATAACCATGCCGATGTTAACCGTAGGAGATAAGCTGCCTGGATTTAAGCTGACGGCTACAGTTGATACTGATATCAATAAAGCGTTTACTGAGATTAGCCATGATTCCTATCCTGGAAAATGGCTAGTATTATTTTTTTGGCCTAAAGATTTTACGTTTGTATGTCCGACTGAAATTGTAGCTTTTAATGATTTGAACGATCAGTTTAAAGCAAGTAATACTGTATTACTGGGAGGTAGCACAGATAGTGAATTTGTCCACCGTGCATGGCGACAATACAACAATGATTTACGTGATCTTTCATTTCCTATGTTAAGTGATATAAAACATGAATTATGCGTTAACTTAGGGATTTTAGATAATGATGCGGGCGTTGCTCAACGCGCTACTTTTATTATCGATCCGGAAGGTGTCATTCGCTTTAGTATGGTAACGGATCTTAGTGTGGGTCGTAATCCTGAAGAAGTATTACGCATACTGCATGCTTTGCAAGAGGGTGGACTTTGTCCGTGCAATTGGAAACCTGGTCAAAACACCATTAACGTGGCTGAAGTTGCTTAAAGCAGTTAAAGTGCGTTTGAAAAACCCGCTGAGTGCGGGTTTTTTATTGCTTATTAAAAAAATTTGGTTCTGTAAAAATAAGAAAATTTTTTGATAAGTTCTGTATGTAACTATTTTATCTTCAAAAATAGATTTTAGTTTAATGAATTCTTAAGCTTAAACTGTTAATTTTTACAACGCAATTGTCTTAATAATAATAATATTGGAGTTGAAAAATATGGTTTTAGCTGGAAGTTCTACTTTCGATGTTCAGCGCGTTATTGATTCCCTTGAAGACTTTATAGAGAAAAATGGAACTTCTGAATTACTGGATTCTCTACATACAATACTTGTGCAAACTAAAGATAGTAATGAAATTTTTGCAACGACTTCTACTGAAAATATTGAAACTATAGTGTTAGAACTTGAAACATGTATCAATAGTTTATCTGAAAGCTATCCTAAAAGTGATGAGTTTGTTTTGTTGGAAAACATATTGCTTATTTTGCAACAAACTAAAAAGGAGCTATTAGAAAAAAATTCAGAGTTAGATAGTCGATCATTAGAAGAAGAAAATTTATCCTTAAAACAAAAAAGTAAAAAACAAGAAAGAGTGCATGATGATGAATTAAAGATGGCTGATGAAGAAATAGAAGGATTAGTGGCTAAACTAGCTGAAAAAGCAAAACAAATTAGTGAGTTAGAAGATAAATTAAAAAGAAAAGAGCATTTAGAGGGAGAGTTTGCTCAGTTAACTAGTCAGCTAGTAGAGCTTGAAAGCGAAATTAAAAAAACAGCTACTTTAAATGAATTTCTGCAAGGAAGAAATAACTTTTTAATGTAAAATATAGGCGAAGAAATTACGAAATATATGGATTGTTATGATGAGGGATATAATGAACTCGTAAAAACCTATCTGTATTTAATCTATACATTGAAAATGGAAAAGTACATAGAGTTTCCTCAAGTGAAGGAGCTATTGTTAGGTGAATTTAGTACGAGTTTGGCAAAAAACGCCATTAAATTAGCAGATAATTTGAAAGTTTTTTCTTTGGTATTGCAAGAAGTTGCTTCTAATGCTAGTGAAGTTGAGGTGATAAAGGTTTGTTTGGATGAAAGAAAGGCTAGCAAAGATTTTTCTAATAGTCTTAAAGTAGCGCTCAAGCCGCTGTTGAAAGATGTAGGGTCGATGCCTAGCTCTTTAAACCATGCCTTAGCTATCCTTACTAACGCTTTTATAGGGAAGAAGCGAGAAATTAGTAGATTGTGGGCAGCTTCTGAGAGACAGTTTACTGGATCTCAGAATATAACAATGGAAGAAGTAATTTCTAATTTAGATAGGCTTTTAGTTGATAATGCAAGTATAGAGCGTCTTAATCAATTAGAAGCTAAAGAAATGACCACCAATAAAAGATATGGTACGCTTTCACGTTTTTTTGGCCCTAAAGTTAAATCGATGGATGAGGGGCATTTTCGTGGGCTGCAACATGGGGCAGACATTTTCCCTAATAGACTTTCAACCAAGTAAAATCCCTTAAAATTGGATTACAGCACTATATTGCTGCTGTAATCCAACAATTCTAGTTAACTAAAGCTATCAATTTTTTTACAATTAATTTTTATTTAATTTTTCATTAAGAGAGTTTTAATTTTTTTCTGTTAGTTTTGTCTCCGATAATTTTTTTACCTATAAATTCTAAATACTCGGAGATTTTAATAATGCCTTTGCCATCCTCTACGTCAAGTTCTTCTCTTACCTCTCTTGGGTCTGGAGTTTCAAAGGCAAGAGTTACTTCATCGTCCTCATCCTCTGAGCAGCATGTTACATTTTCAGAGCGAACACCTACAGCGGTTCCTATGAGTATGGTCGAGTCACCGGACGGTCCTTTTGAGAGAACGCTAGATGAGCAAGGAAAAAGAATGCTGAAGGCTATTGGCAATACAGAAAAACTTAGTGAAAGAAATAAAAAAGCGTTAGCGGACTATAAGGAATTATCGGAGGATGTATTCCTACCTGATGATACAGCAGCTAAAGATTTATTAAAAAGCTTAGGGATAACGCTTATTAATGAGTTTGATAATAAAGCTGCTATAGAAGCTATTTTAAAAGGCAACATTCAATCTACAAACAAAGTAAATAAAATACAGCCAAAAAGTCGCAATGAAATAAAGAATTATTTAGGTGGTAGAAGCAAAGCAGCAGCAACTTTATTGCTACCGAAAAACCCCAGTCGAGTAACACCCGAGGAGTTTGTTGAAAAAATAAATCAAGCTGCCATAGAGGCTAGATTTTTACAATTGGAATCGCGACTAACTGAAAACGATCCCAATGACCCCCTTACTCCAGATGATAGAGAAAAGGCAATCTACGAGATTATTTTGCTAGTTACGGCTATAAAAAATTATTCTAGTGAGTTTTCAAGTTGGTATAATAAGCCGGAAAACAAAACGAAATTTGAACGAGTGGCACGGGCGATGGTGATTGGGGGCATTTCTGGTACTGTTAAAAATAGGGCTAATGATAAAAAGAATATGGCTAGCGAGAGAATTGATATATTAAAAAGCGAAGTAGAAAAACTACAAAGCGAACTTGAGCAAGCAAGATGTGCCTATGAGAAAGAACAAGAAAGAGTAAAGCAACTCGAACGTCAAGGTAAAAAACAGCAACAGCAACTTCAGCAGAAAGTTAAAGCGCTTGAAAACGAGTTACCGTTAATAAAAAAAGAGCTTGCTGATGCCCGTGCAACTATTGAGCAGAAAGAAAAGGCGATAGAAGATTTACAGACGCAGATTAGTAAGTTGACGACGAATTTGCATGAACAAGAAGGACAGAGAACGCTAGAAGCAAATAATAGTTTTGATGAAAAACAAGCTTTAGAGCGTTCTATTGCTGAAAAAGAAAGCCATTTAGAAAAATTAACGGCTGATTTAACGGCATCAAAGCATGAAAATGCTAACTTACGTGAATCTTTTGAAGGTCAAAAGATAGCAGATAGTGCAAAAATTTTGGCATTAGAGGGAGAAAAAAGAAAATTACAAGAAGAATTAAGCACTGCAAAAGATTCTCATACGCAAGCAACCGCGGAAATAAAAGCGCTGAAAAAGGAAGTAGCAGAAGTTAATTCGGAATTAAAGTCAAAGGAAGAACAAGTACGAGATTTGCAAGGGCAAATAAGTTTATTAGAGAATCAAGTTCGCGCTTTTGAGAGTGAAAAACGAGACCATCAACAGGAAAAAAATAAGCTCAATGCTAAAATTTCAGAACTACAAGAAAAATTAAACGGTAGTGAATTAAAGGATATGCTTATCAAAGAAAAGGATAGATTTATCGAGAAAAGCGAAAAAGAGTTGGAAGAATTAAAAAGAAAGCTTTCTGAATTTGAAGAAAAAGAACGTGGTTTTCATGAAAAAAAAACGCAGCTTGATAGACAAATTTCTAAATTAGAATCAGAAGTAAGATCAAGCGCTGAAAATGCTACTATTGTAAAAAGCTTAACGCATGAACTAAGGGGATTGACAGTGAAGGTTTCTGAGTTTGAAACAAAAGAAACCACCTATAAAGAGAAGCAACAGTCTTTACAGTTAAGGATTTCAGAGCTAGAAGAAGCTTATGAATATTTACAACTAACAATATTTTTTGCTGATGCTTTTACCTTGCCTAGCAATGCGATAAAAGCAGTAGAAAAATTACATCAGTTTATTGAAAAATATTCAGCACAGAAAGCTCATATTCTATTAGAAAAAGTATTTGGTCAGATCGCTAGATTGATGAAGGATTTCCCTAGTGCCGGACCTGAGTTTACTAAAATTTCTATTCATATGCTTTATGATTTAGTCGAAAAGAACGAAATGAAATCTTTGCAGGCGTTGCACTTACTGTTGTCTATTTCTCCAGCGATGACTGATTTTTTAGATCGTGCACCGATTACTCAATACCTTAACGTATTAGGTTTTCTGGTTAAGTGCGAAGGCACAAGTGAGGAACAACAAGAAAAGCAAAAACTAATTATAGAAACATTAGATAAGCGTAAAGCGGACTATGATTTATATAAAGTGCTTAAACAGACGTTGAAGCAAGGACATAAGAAAGATTTAGAGGTGCCATTTGAGCTTAGAGAAGCATTGATTGAATTTCAATTGAAAGAGCTTGTGCCAAAGGATCGAGAATTATTCAAATTTATTAAAGCATTGGAAAAAGATTTTCCACGCGATCCCGATTATAAAGTGTTTCCTGGTGAATTTAGTATAAAAAGCAATTATATAAAACGAGTAGAGCAACTTGAAAACGCCGATACGTCGAAAACGAGTACCATTCAACGTAACGGAACGTTGAGTCGTAACTTGGGTTTACGAGGTTCTATTAGAATAACTGATCCAAAGTTTGCAACAACAAGTTTTTTCCGCACAGCAGAACAGACACCAAAGGCGAGTGAAATGGTTACGCGTACTGATAGCCTTCGTAGAAAGGCCTATCCAAGCCGCGTTCGTTCACCACTGACGGATGATACTTTTACTCGTCCTACAGACCAAGATTTGGATAGCTCTAATTCCAATGGTGTTAGAATGGGTTTAAACAAATAGTGTTGGATTTGGTAAAGAAAAAGCCGTCATGGAGACGGCTTTTTTATTTTGTCCAATATTTTTATATTAGAAATGGAATTTAAATAAAGGAGAATCAAGCGCCGATTTATTCAAATGGATTAGCTCACAAGCAGCCTGCTTTGTATCGAACAAAGAACTTTTGTGCTAAAGTTATTTGTAGGACATACAAGGGATCATGTAGATTCATGGCTAGATTAGTACAGTTAATTGTTCGTTATTTTAAAATAACAATGTTTTATAAAAGGTCAGAATTAATCTTTCTGTTGCTCCTTTTAGTCTATAGTCCTTTGAGTTTAAATGCTGAAACATCACAAAGGGATGAAATCCTTGATTCTCATAAATTAGCATTACCAAAATATTTTTATCTTAAATGTCGAGACTCTCCAGCAATGATTCGTAATCCTCGAGAAATAGACCTAGGTAATGTAAAGGTTATTCATAGTTTAGCTGCATGTACAGCTTATGTAGATGCCTCGCTAAGCTGGTTTTTATTTTCATTAAAGCAAACGCTTAATAAAGGGGGATTTAATTGTTATTTTAATTCAACCTTAGTGAGAGTACCGACGGTAGATGAAGTATTAACTTCCATTATTAGTTTTTTAAACATGAATCAGGCTTACCTAGATACTCCAGGGATTTATACCCCTGATGTATTTTTTAAGGCAATGTTGTCAAAATACCCAATACCTAATGAATGTATAAAGCAAAAGCAAATAACTTTAAAAAAGAATTAAGATTTCCCTTTTAAACTTCGGCACTTTTAAATTTGCTTTAAGGGATGTGGTAATAAGCGCTTGATTTTTTGGTGCCAACGAGACGAATCGAACGTCCGACCTACTGATTACGAATCGGCCGCTTACATTGTAAGTTACTGAAAAAAGAAGATTATTAATGGTGGCGGTCATTACAATTGTCACGCAAAAGCACATAAAAGCATGCTTCAATCCCGCAAAAATCCCGAGCGGATTTTTAGTGTTTATTACTCTAAAAATCTATTAGATCAAGATGAGCTTATTAACTCCTTTTCTTCCTAATTCCTAAAAGGTTATCGAATTTTAATTGGTTAAATTTTGTCAAAGAAGCTCAAGGAAATCATGTTTTTTGTATTAGGGTTTTTTGAACTTCTTTGATCTTCTTCAAAAAGTCAGTTAATGAATTGCTCTAGCTCTTCTATATCACAGCCCATAATACGTTTAATTTTTTCAGGAGATAAGCCTTCTTCAACTAGGCATCGGGCTATACGGCGAGACTCTTTGTCTAAAATGGCAATAGCAGCTACATCCATGAGACTGAGTAGGCTATCTTGAATTTCTTTAGAAGCCCTATTCTATCCCATTCTTTCATAAGCTGGGTATTTAGCTCAGGATTTAGAGAGTAACGCATCGTAAAACCCTCCTTATTATTTTTTTATTAATCTTCGAGGTTAAGTAAATCTTGATCAGATAAACCTGTTATTTCCTTGATAATTTTATGGTCAAATCTTTTGGCTAACATATTTTTAGCAATAACTATAGCCTCCTCGTGCCGGCCCTCTTCTCGACCCTCTTCTCGGCCTTGCTGTAGGCCTTCTTGTAGACCTTGTTGCTTTAACTGTTGTGCAAATGTCATGATAATATCTTTATCCTCAGGTAGAACAGTGGTGAGAATGTGAACTAATTCATTGACTGCTTCTGGTTCACTCTCATCTTGGGTCTCGTTTATTACAAATTTTACCATATAACGACGAGATTCTCTGCTTAATTGCTTAAATAGAGCTCTAAAAGCCTCTCGTCTTTTTT
>CAYQIM010000012.1:0-38917 GCA_964417555.1 Rickettsiella sp.
GGACGCAGGACGAATCGCGGCCTAATTTCAGTCGCGTGATGCGAATTAATTTTGGGGACACGATGGCCAAAATTTTTCATGAGCATAGCGACTCGCTTGATAAAATTTACAAGGAGTTTTTTGTTATGTATATTTATTCTTCTTTGATTACTACCTTACTCGTTTCAGTTTTAGCGACGCCCGCGTTAGCGGCTAATCAACCTATTATAAAATCTACCCATGTTTCTGGGTTGCAACAACTTAAATCAAGCACACATGTAGTATCTCCTAAAGAAATGAGCGCTAATGTTAATATAAATGTAGCCGATGCTAAAACATTAGCGCTGGAATTAAGTGGAATTGGGTCAAAGCGAGCACAAGCTATTGTTGCTTATAGAGAACAACATGGTCCTTTTAAATCAATTGATGGTTTACTTGAGATTAAAGGCATTGGGAAAAAAACGCTCGAGAAAAACCGCGGGAAAATAACTATTTAAACCGCTTTAAGTGCTCCCCTGCGAAAGCGGGGGAGTAATAACATGAAGATATGAACTGAGCTAGAATAGCCTTCAAGTGTAAAGTGTGTTTTTATTCAGGAAGAATTTTTAATTATATAACGAATGGCGGTTTTTAAGTCTTCGGAGGAGCATTCCAAACATGCGCCTTTGGGGGGCATCGCATTATATCCATTTTTTACGTGCTTTAATAATAAAGATAAGCTTTTTTTTATTCTAAACTTCCAATCTGCCTTATTTCCAAAGCGAGGTGCTCCTGCTATACCGGTACCATGACATAAAATACAGTGGCTCTCAATTAGGGCTTTACCTAAATGATTTGTTTTAGGAGTAGAAAGAGGTTTATCTGTAGTTTCCAGAGCTAACTTAACTTTTCCGATGGGTGCAATACGAGATTCAATAGCTTCTGCTGATTGATCCAAAAAATCGGCAAGGCAAACACTTATGTTTAAAAGTGAAATAAAAGTCATTATTTTTATGGCGGATTTTCTCATGGGTAAACGTCGATGTTATTTTGAGAATACCTATTTTTGTAAGTATGTCCATTGCACTTGAAGTTGCGATGTTACCATTTCAAGTGCTTTTTCTCGCAATGGAATAATGGCTTCGAGGTTTTAACTGAGTATAGTTCGAAAATGGCAATATACCGTCATGGCGAGCGAATGTGAGTGAGCGTGGCCATCCAGTCAATTAACTTTCGCTTTCCTTATGCTTTTCCTGGATTGCCGCGCACTTTCAGTGCTCGCAATGACAGATTTTCATCTAACGATAATGTTAACGGAGCCTAAACAAAAGCGGGTTCAGCTTCCTGGTCTTCAGTTTCCATATTTGGCCGATATTGTCCTTTACAAGCAGCGGCATTTAATTTTGCTCGTTTATAAAATGCGCGTTGCGCGGCTTTAACGTTATGTGCTTTGCCATTCCAAGTTTTTAATGCGGGCTCTTGTAAAGCGCGTCCATAAGAGAAACTTAACAGCCAAGGTTGGCGGGAGTTTAGAAGCAATTTATTCATTTCATTTAAATGTGCTGTCGCAAGTTCAGGGGTCTGACCGCCAGAAAGAAAGTTAATACTCGGAACAGCGGCGGGCACAGTTAAGCGTAAAACTTTTAAGGTCGCTTCGGCAACTTCAGTAACACTGGCTTTAGGCGTATGTTGAGCGCCAGTGATAACCATACTGGGTTTCAATATCATACAATCTAATAATACGTGGTGTTTATGGAGTTCTTCAAATACAGTATATAAAGTTGCTTCAGTTGCTGCCGTGCAACGTTTGAGAGAGTGATCACCATTTATCAATAATTCGGGTTCTACAATGGGAACGATACCATTCGCTTGGCAAATGGAAGCGTAACGGGCTAGCGCCTGTGCATTGGTGACTTGTGCTAAAGAAGAAGGAAGGGTGTCGGAAATAGTAAAAACAGCACGCCATTTTGCAAAATAAGCACCAAGATTTTTGTACATTTCAAGCCGCTCAGCAAGACCATCAAGGCCTTGGGTCATTTTTTCCTCGGCGTTGAGGGGGATGAGACCTTTATCCACTTTAATTCCTGGTACGATGCCCAGTTCTTTATCTAATACTTCGGGGAAGAGAACGCCTTCTTTGTTTTGCTGGCCTAAGGTTTCTTCGTGCAGGATTATGCCATTGATAAAGGCTTCAATTCCGGGTGTGGTAAAGAGTAATTCACGATAACTACGACGATTTTCTACGGTTGACTCGATATGAAAAGTAGCAAAGCGCTTACCAATGGTTGCTTGACTTTCATCGGCTGCCAAAATTCCTTTTCCTGGTGCTACAAGCCGTGAGATGGTTCCTTCAAGTTCATGAATAGCCATAGTAATCGCTCCTTACATTTTTTGACGTAGAGTTTAGGATAATGCCGTAATTAAATAGGATTTGTGAGAAAGTCGACTTCGTGTGTCATCCAAGATTCGCTTTTTCGTATAAATCCGGTGAAGGTCTACTATATAGGACAATATTATCAATTTCTAGTAAACCGCAAATTTCAAAGTCCATTTAAAGAGTACAATTTTTTGGCGGAGGTTTTTCTTAAGTTTATTTTAAGCTTTTGAGCCTAAAATTAATAAATAAGGGTGAAAAGGATTGTAAGCCTGTAGATATTCGCTTGGATATACAAAAAGCTTGATATGAAAAGGGCTTCTTATGCCGCAATCGCTGAATGACACTGTAGCGCTACAAAGCACCCTTTCTGAAAGGCGCGGGACGTTGTACAGAGAAAACTATACAAAGTATATAGAATACTTGCATCGCTTAGGCACTTTGCTACAAGAATCTTGGCAGCTTGGCGGCAGAACTCAAGAAACAGGAAGAAAAGCGTTTAGACGATACGTTGTCGAGCAAGTTGTTGCTAATCCCAATGATAAATCTTTAACATTAACAGAATTATGCGAATGTGCATCGAATCTTGAAGTTATTCTTACTGTTTGGGAAGACCCCGGCCTGTTGCGGAAAGAAAAGGCAGAGCGTCAGGCTCATAAAGTAAAACGAATAATTGATATAGCTGATCGGCATGCTATACGCACGGCTCTTTTTGCCGAAGTTGCTCACCTAGTCAATAGGATTGCGCCTCTCAATGACGTTAATGCAAACGCTATAGGAATGAAAGCAGAAATCCAAAAGATTAAGCAGGATTTTGCAAGCTTAGTCGCTTCAGATGACAAGTTGGATAATACCGCCTTAATAAATATCCTTAAATGTATAAAGCTATTAACTAATACAGAGGAGAAATCTGAACAAGTAGAATATTTGCATAAGTTTACTCAATTTTTAGATACTTCAAAAGACAATAAAAAACTAAAAGAATTTCTTGATTCTGTCACTAAAAACGAGAAGCGTAATGAAGAATTACTAGAAGAAATTCTCGACCTTGCGCGTTGGAGACATAATGAAAGCCTGCTCGAAGCAATCCTATATAGAGTAAATGAAAGCAAGCAAGCTAACGAAAAAATATTAAAGGAAATTAGTCCTCGAGAGAATCCTAATAAAGAGTTGCTAAGAAAAGTTGCTGATCGCATTATTAAAAACAAAGCACACAATGAAAAACTTCTTAGCACGATCGTTGATTATCTCAGTAAGAAAGAAAAACAGAATGAGAGCTTAAAAAAAGAAATTGAAACGTCTCTTCTAAAATTCTATAGAATGAGGTTTGATCTTCGTTTTAAACCGGAAAGCTCAGAGTATGTTTTTTTAAGCAACGAGATAGATAAGCTAAAGGACATCATAGAATCGATAACCAAAGATAAAAAGGACAATGCGGAGTTACTAAGAAAAATTTATTGTATAAGTGATGATAAGAAAAAAAGGGAAAGAATCAAGAAATTACTTGGGGAAAATTTTTCTACAACTGAGAATGTGTTTAATGCTTGGGATCCAACGGAAGAGACTATACAAGAAAGTCAAAAGTTATTGGCGGGTATAGAAGCAGCAGTAAAATCTAAGCAAGTAAAAAAAGTGCTGACTTCGTTTAAGACGGCAGCGGACAAAGCTTTGTCTAGAGTAAGCGTTTTTCTTTCGGTATTGGCAGGACTTTCTTGTGGAATAGTCACCGGCGGTTGTATTTTTTTATTGTTGATTGGCGCGACTGTGGGTGCTCCTCTAGGGGTGGCTATAGTGGTCGGTACAATCGTTTTTATGGCGGGTTTTTCTGTCAATTTCAATTTCTTTTCATACGCTATCCTAGAATTCCTACTGAAGTTTGCCAAGAGTGGCGGAATTACTGAATTTATCGATCAAGATGGAAAGCGTGTCCAACTATCCAATCGAAAAAAACTGCTTTTAGTGCCCGCTGCAGTGCTTTCAGTCGCTGTCGGTGTTTGTGCTTTTACTATCTGAGTGGTATGCAAGTTGCTGCCTTATTCCCTTTTTTGGTTGTGGCAGGGCCTGCATTACCGGCGATTATCGCAGGGATTCTCGCCGTTGCAATAGGTGTAGCGATGAGCATCATCATGTTTCGGGCTTTTGCGGGGATATTACAAAAACCTTTTACCTTTGCTCAACTATGGCAAGGTTTTGTTAAAACATGCCGTGAAATGACTGTCGGCAAAGCCGTCGGTTATTTCTTCAAAGGATTAATAATCGCCTTTGCGATATTTAGTTTATTTTTCTTATGTTCTACCGGTGTGCCAACACTAGCAACTGCCTTTGGAGTAACTGTTGCGCACCTATTTGGCTTTGCATCGTTTGTTGGTCAGATTCCATTTTGTGCAGTTACTATTAGCAACTTTTGTAATTTTGTAGCGGATTGGGTGACAACAAAATTTTTTAGCAAAGAACATGCTCTATCAGGCAAAATATCACAGCGATTAAGTGAGCCTACATGGTCCAAACAGGGATTTTTCCGTCGTTGTTTGAGTTTTATTAAACAAGTATTTGTACCAGGAGCATTGCCTGCCAATGCGGCAGGCAATGGCGCCTTAGTAGTTGTGCCTAATTCACCTATCACCTATGTTGCAGCCGCAGGAAATACGCTTATTTCGGTTGCTGGCAACATGGTTCCTGATGAGGTGGGCGAGGCGCGAGAAAGAATCCAAGCAGATAAAGTTATTGTTCATGAGATTATTAAAGCGCCAAAAGTAAATTCACCTAATGATGATACCCACAGTGATTTATCAACGATCGGAGGAACAACAAGGGTTTTGCCGCCGCAGCGACATAAGAAAGGGGTTTTTTCTAGCCGTCACCTGGCGTTTTTGTGTCAAGGAAAGCCGCGCTATGCACCATTAAATGATGAAGAAACTATTCCTATTCCTGCAGGAAGAGCTACTCCTCTACGTGCGTAGTTAAGGGCTTCTTTAATGAGGTTGCGCATAAAACCGGATTGTTCCCTCAAATCCATGAATAGTCATGATAAGCCTGTTCAGGATGATGTCGTAATTTAAACAGAACCTGTGTGTAAAAATGCCTTCACGCGTCAAACAAAGTTCAATTTTCGGTATAAATACTGTGAAGGCCTACTATATAGGGGCAATGTTATCAATTTCTTGAAAACCACAAGTTTTAAATTCTATTTAAATATAAAATTTTTTTATGAGGGATGTTTTTTTAAGTTTATTTTAAGTTTGAGGGCCTAAAATTAATAAGGGCTAAAAGGATTTAAGTCTACAAAATACGTTTGGACGTAATTAAGAAAGTTTGTTCCGTGAAATGGGTTTTTTATGCCGATAACTCCTGAAGAACAGCAAGGAACTCAAACGACCATTACTAGGATGCCATCCCAAAACGAACCTCATTTTGTTAATGAGCAGCACATATCACTTTTTAAAGAATCTGAACAAGTGATAGTTCCAGAGGCATTAAATACACTTGACGAGTTTCTGGCGACTCCAATGGCTAATGCGAATGCCATCGGAAGCGATTTTAATTTCAATCTTTATCCTACCATCATTGAAGATACTTCCGCAGCGCTACGATATAGTTCTTTGGCAGGAACTAGCATTATTGCATTATCAATTGGTGCTTACGTTGCGGCTTATCGTAACCTCAGAAATCGAGAACAGGCGAGTCATTTTTTTTATTTTAAACGCCTATTAGAATCTAAAAAAAGTGATGAAATTCTTAAATTGATGGGGGAGAGTGATTTTGACTATGAAATTTTAAGTGCTGCAGCCCATTTTTATTCTCCTGATATTTCTAAATTTGTCGCGTGGAAGCGTCGTTTTTTTTGTTATGGAAATAAACGAATAGCATTGAAGAAGTTACAGGCTTATTGGTCAGCGGAGGAGAAAAATAAAGAAGAAATACTTGATAAGCTTTTTTTAGAAATAATAAAAAAAGTAGTTATCGTTTTAAATAAAGCGGATACTAATTCTGACGCACTGGAGTTTGAAGTTAAGTCAGATTATTTGATTGGATTAACAGAGCGTAGCAGGAAAAAAAATTTTTCAAAACTGAGTAATCCAGGGAGTAAGATAGGAGTTAAAAAAAATCCAAGTTTCGGCAAAGCGCTTTTGGGTGCTCTAGGGGAAACCACCTTTATTTATTGGTTAGCCGTATTTGTTTCTTGTCTTATTCCTTTCGGTATTGTGGGGGGCGTGGCTGTTGCACCGCTTGTCATCGCAGGAGGGTGGCTTCTGTTTAAGTGCGGTGTTATTACCTACCAATCGTTAAAAAAACCAAAGGATGATAATAACAATATTCAAAATAGGGAGGATCAGGAAGAAATAATCGTAAGAAATAGTGTTGAATTAAAGAAACGTGAAGCATTTATAAGTACTAATGCAATCCGCTCAGTGGCTTTTAAAGGTTCTTTGCTGCATAAGGAACTGCAAAACGTACTTAAACATCGTCGTTTTAATAAATTTCATGCCGGACTACAAGGATTTGTAGAAGGTTGTTTTTTTCCTTTTTTTGTTGCTTGGGTGCTGACTGATCTCACTAAGCTGCTGTTAGCGCTTGCGATGGGTGCTCCAGCTATGGCAGCTATTATGGGCCCTGCTGCGCCAATAGTGATTGGCATAGCCATTGTTACCATAGCCATTGTTACCTTAGTACTAGGAATAGGTTATGGTATTTATTCAGCCACCAAAGCGGTTAGTACTCAGGAAACTCGATATGAAAAGTTATTGGCTAAAATTGAATGCCTTGAGAAGACAAATATTGTAATACCCGATTTATCTTTACAAGCGCATGATCGCCTGCTGCGCCGGTATAGCTTGGAAGAGCCACTTTGGACACGCGTTAAAAAAGTCTTGAATCGAGGATGGGTCGTTATCAAACGTTTAGGAACCGGTAGTTTGGTTTTTCGTCTCATTGTATGGGGGACTATAACGGCTTGCGCAGTTATTCCTGCCGGTTATATTGCCCCTATTGCAATTCCATTTATCCTTATTTTTGCTACTGTTTTTGCCGTACAGTACTATCGTGCCTATAATGTTAATAGTCAATTAAAACAAGCGGAAACTGTGATCGACCAGTTATATTCCACACACTTCGCGGCTGAAAAAGGTAGCACGTCTGTGCTAGCAAATGAAGCTATTGTACAAGCGTCAACACAGCTAGAAGATACCCCAGTCAGTCATCTAGATGGCAAATTATCTCCAGAGCAGCAACCTACTGAACCAGTAGAAATACCTACTCAAAAAGCTTCTGTAGTAGCACCCAGTGTTCAAGAGGAAGAACTTGCTAGACCTAACTTAAAAGAAGGGGATAGTGCTATAGAAAACACAGTGGATGGTGCTCATAGTCAGCCAAAAAATGGGCTTTATGTAAGATCTAATGCTGGATTTTGGCCTGCATCTTCTTGTGTCGAGTCTCAGCTTAATGGCGGCGTAGAACGAGAGCAGCCAACTAGTTCGATGATATCCCGGGCGATTTAGCCGTTAAAAGCCATCACTTCATTATAATGAAGAATCGCGCAACTCAGACTCTTTAATCTTTCCTACCATTGCATAAAAGGAGTCTGCTTATTATACTGTGCGGCAATTTGGAGGGGCTTAGGTGGTTAATGGTAAAATTCAGTGCCCTCTTAGCATGATGCAGCAGATAGTGGCCGCTGCCTTCATTGCAGCGATTATTAGCCTTTTTTTGGCTATAGCGCTACAGGATGGGCCGCTTAGCTACTCGCTCTTATTAGGTATTTTACTATGGATGCTACCGAGTTGTTATCTTGCAAATAAGTTGTTTCGACACTTAGGCAAGGTTCCACCTGCATCTTTGTTAAGGATTTTTTATCGGGCTGAAATAATTAAATTATTGTTAAGCGGAATTTTTTTTGTAATGATGATCAAGCTATTATCAGTTAACATCCCTGCGCTTGTTACCGGTTATATCGCTTCCCAACTGATTTTTTGGGTAAGCTTCATAATGAGAAGCCCGATCTTAATAAGGAAGTTTTAGTATGAGCACACAATCTTCGGCCGATTATGTTCAACATCATCTTGAACATCTCACCTTTAATCTAAAGACCTTCAGTTTTTCAGGGACGGGATTTTGGAATTTAAATCTAGATACCTTTTTTTTATCTTTGGTATTAGGAACAGGTTTTTTATTTTTATTTCGTTGGGTGGCAAAAACAGCTAAAACCGGTGTTCCTGGTAGGATTCAAAATTTTATTGAAATTCTTATTGAGTTTGTCGATAAAACGGTGCGCGAATCCTTTCAAGGGACAAGTCAATTGATCGCACCGTTGGCTTTAACTATTTTTGTTTGGGTATTCTTAATGAACTTTATGGACTTAGTTCCTGTTGATTTTCTACCAACTCTACTATCTCTATTTGGCGTGACTCATTTCCGTTCTGTTCCTACGGCCGATCCGAATGCAACGTTTGGTATGTCAATTGCGGTCTTTTGTTTGATCATTTACTATAACCTGAAAATTAAAGGCGTTAAAGGACTCGGTAAGGAAATGCTGACTGCGCCATTTGGTCCTTATCTTTTTCCTATCAATATCATTTTTCGCTTATTAGAAGAGTTTGTGCGCCCTATTTCTTTGTCGTTACGACTATTTGGAAACTTATTTGCCGGCGAATTAATATTTATTTTAGTGGCTTTGTTGCCTTGGTGGATACAATGGAGTTTTGGTGGAGTTTGGTCAATTTTTCATATTTTGATCATTGCTATTCAGGCTTTTATCTTTATGATGTTGACGATAGTTTATTTAAGTATGGCGCATGAATCCCATGGTCATGAGTCGCATTAGAAGGCACCCTAACGGTTTATTTTTATTAAATAATGAGAGGATAAAAAAATGGTAGAAGTTGCACAAGTCGTAGCGAATGTCCAAGGCTTAACGGCAATTGCCGCCGCTTTGTTGGTAGGATTAGCGGCGTTGGGAACAGCGATAGGATTTGGTATTTTAGGTGGAAAGTTTTTGGAAGGTGTGGCTAGACAGCCAGAATTGACGCCGATGTTAATGTTGCGCATGTTTTTAATGGCGGGATTAGTAGATGCATTTGCGGCTATTTCTATCGTGATGGGGCTTTATTTAATTTTTGCTAAAAATCCTTTTTTAGCTGAAGTTTTGAAGTTGGTTACTAAACCCGTAGCTGGCTAAATTGAATCATTTGAGAGACTGTCGTGGAAATTAATATAACCTTATTCGGCCAGTTAATTACATTCGCTGTTTTTGTCTGGTTCACCATGAAGTTTGTGTGGCCACCGCTTTTAAAGGCAATGAAAGAGCGTGAGCAGCATATTGCTGAGGGTCTTGCTGCAGCAGAACGAGGACGGCATTCTTTAGAGTTAGCGCAGCAAAAAGCGGACGAACATCTGCAGCAAGCGAAACAGCAAGCGGCTGAGATTATTGAGCAAGCCAATAAACGTGCTAACCAAATGGCAGAAGAATCGAAGCAACAGATACGCCAAGAGAGTGAACGTTTATTATCAATAGCACGTGCCGATATTCAGCAGGAATGGCAAACAGCGCAGCAAAAACTACGTGCTGAGGTAGCTAACTTAGTGATTACAACAACGGAAAAAATTTTGGCACGTTCTTTGGATAGTGGGGCGCAACATGCTTTGGTCAAACAGTCTCTGGAAGAAATTTAATGGCAGAATCGAGTTGGATATCTATTGCTAGACCTTATGCCAAAGCGGCATTTGATTTTGCTATGGAAGATAAAAAATTGGATGTTTGGTCTGCGTTGTTAAAGCGACTTGCTTTGCTTGTAAAAGAGAAAAATATACAGAATTTATTAAAGGATCGGCGGCTTGATAGTGTAGTGGCTTACGAATGTCTACTGGAGAGTTGTCAAGACTTGATATTTCTTGCCGGAGAGAATTTTTTAAAGCTTCTTGCCCTTCATCAACGTTTGCTGGTTCTTCCAGAGATTGAGCGTTTATTTACTGCTTATAAAGCTGAGCAAGCTAATCAAGTGGCTGTGCAGGCTATTTCTGCCGTGCCTTTAACAAAGATAGAAGGTCAAACTTTAAGGTTAGCTTTAGAAAGGCGTTTACAGCGAGAAGTAAAACTAGATTATTCCGTTGATGGATATTTATTGGGTGGGCTAGTCGTTCGAGTCGGAGATTTAGTCATCGATGGTTCTGTCCGCGGCAAGCTAGAACGTTTACGTGCGACATTAGTGAATTAAGTTAAGAGGCAATATGCAGCAACTAACCACATCAGAAATTAGTGAATTAATTAGAGAGCGTATACAAAAATTTGATGTATCTGCCGAGACACGTACTGAAGGCAGCATCGTGAGCGTTCGTGATGGGATTGTACGTATTTATGGTTTAAATGATGTCATGCTGGGCGAAATGATCGAATTTCCAAACCAAAGTTATGGTCTTGCATTAAACCTAGAACGTGATTCGGTAGGTGCCGTTGTTTTAGGCGATTATGAGTCATTAAGTGAAGGTCAAACGGTAAAATGTACGGGACGTATTTTACAAGTTCCTGTCGGCGAAGCGTTATTAGGACGTGTAGTGAATGCTTTAGGCCAAGCTATTGATGGGCGAGGACCTATTGTGTCTGAAACAACGGCGCCCATTGAGCAGATTGCGCCAGGCGTTATCTGGCGTCAAGCGGTATCGCAACCCTTACAGACAGGGATCCTTTCTATTGACAGCATGGTACCCATTGGCCGTGGTCAGCGAGAGTTGATTATTGGAGACAGACAAACGGGTAAAACAGCTATTGCGATAGATGCTATCATTAATCAAAAAAATACAGGCGTAAAATGTATTTATGTGGCGATAGGGCAAAAAGCTTCTTCGATTGCAGCGGTAGTGAGAAAGCTAGAAGAACATGACGCGCTAAAACATACTATTATTGTTTCGGCGAGTGCAGCTGATTCAGCGGCGATGCAGTTTATTGCGCCTTATGCCGGTTGCGCGATGGGTGAATACTTCCGTGATCAAGGGGAAGATGCGCTGATCATTTACGATGACTTGACTAAGCAAGCCTGGGCTTACCGCCAGATTTCCTTATTATTACGTCGCCCGCCTGGTCGGGAAGCGTATCCAGGCGATATTTTTTATTTGCATTCACGTTTACTGGAGCGTGCGGCGCGTGTAAATGCCGAGTTCGTTGAGAAGGCAAGTAAGGGACGCGTTAAAGGCCGAACCGGATCGCTGACTGCATTACCCATTATTGAAACACAAGCAGGTGACGTCTCCGCTTTTGTTCCTACCAACGTTATCTCTATTACGGATGGTCAAATCTTTTTAGAAACGGATTTATTCAACGCCGGTATTCGCCCTGCGATTAACGCCGGCTTATCTGTTTCGCGGGTTGGTTCTGCGGCGCAGACTAAAATTATTAAAAAGCTAGGTGGTGGTGTGCGCTTAAGTTTAGCGCAATATCGCGAGTTGGCGGCGTTCTCACAATTTATGTCGGATTTAGATGAGGCGACGCGCAAACAGCTTGAACGTGGCCAGCGCGTAACAGAACTATTAAAGCAAAAGCAATATACGCCTTTTAGCGTCGGTGAGATGGCGGTGCTTTTATTTGCCGCCGATCAAGGTTATTTAGATGATGTTGAATTAACAAAGATCGTTTCTTTTGCAGAAGGACTTTTGGCTTATATGCGTTCAGAAAAAGCAGATTGCTTAGCCAACATCAATGAGAAGGGTGATTACAACGAAACTATCACGAGTGAATTAGGCCAAGCGATCAAGTCTTTTAAAACAACACAAGCATGGTGAGCGGATGAGTTTTGCACAAGAAATCCGCGGTAAAATTTCCAGTATCAAGGGCACGCAAAAGATTACACGTGCGATGGAAATGGTGGCGGCGAGTAAGATGCGCAGAGCACAGGAGCGTATGGCGCTTTCTAGACCTTATGCCCATAAAATGCTTGAGGTTATCAGCCATATTGCGAGTAGCCATGCGGAATACCAACATCCTTATTTACAAGTGCGAGAAGTTAAACGCGCAGGGTTTGTTATCATTACTACCGATAAAGGCTTATGTGGCGGTCTAAATTCTAATTTGTTGAAAACGGCGCTACAGAAATTTCAGTCTTGCCAAGCTAAAGATATTGCTATTGATCTCGCCGTTATTGGCGGTAAAGGCGAGGCGTTTTTTAAACGTGTGGGTGGTAACGTTGTTGCGCACGCCGATCATTTAGGTGATACGCCACAGCTACAAGATTTAATTGGTGTTATTAAAGTTTTATTGGATGCCTACAAACAAGGCAAGCTTGATAGTTTAACAATTATTTATAATGAATTCGTTAATACAATGACTCAAAAACCGACGGTTTTGTCCTTGTTACCTATTATACCACCTGAAAAATCTAAACTAAATTATCATTGGGATTATCTTTATGAGCCCGATTCCAAACCTTTATTAGAATTAGTATTGACCCGTTATATTGAGTCGCAGGTTTATCAGGGCGTGGTAGAAAATACCGCGTGTGAACAAGCAGCGAGAATGGTTGCGATGAAAAATGCAACTGAAAATGCCGGCGAACTCATTAGTGATTTACAATTAGCCTATAATAAGGCCCGTCAGGCTTCTATTACTAAAGAATTGGCTGAAATTGTTGCAGGAAGTGAGGCAGTTTAGTGTGCCTATTGAATAATAGGCTTAAATGATGAAGAGAAAAATTATGACACAATCTATTGGAAACATTGTTGAAATTATCGGTGCCGTTGTTGACGTTCAATTTTCACGTGGGCATGTACCGAAAGTTTATGACGCATTAACAGTGGATGATCGAGATTTAGTCCTTGAAGTGCAACAGCAATTAGGTGATGGCATCGTACGTACTATCGCCATGGGTACCAGTGATGGTTCACAACGTGGTTTAAAGGTGAACAATACTGGTGCGCCTATTACTGTGCCGGTGGGTAAGCAAACCTTAGGGCGAATCATGGATGTTTTAGGTCGGCCTATTGACGAGTCAGGTCCTATTAATGAAGAGACGCGTTTACCAATTCATCGTAAAGCGCCTAGTTTTGCTGAACAAGCAGCTAACGAACAGTTATTAGAAACCGGTATCAAAGTTATTGATTTACTTTGTCCTTTTGCAAAAGGTGGGAAAGTGGGTTTATTTGGCGGAGCCGGTGTCGGAAAAACCGTAAATATGATGGAACTTATTCGTAACATTGCGATTGAACATAGTGGCTATTCGGTATTTGCTGGTGTCGGTGAGCGAACCCGAGAAGGAAATGACTTTTATCACGAGATGAAGGAATCTAACGTGTTAGATAAAGTTTCCTTGGTTTATGGACAGATGAATGAACCACCCGGTAATCGTTTACGCGTAGCACTGACCGGTTTAACCGTAGCAGAAAATTTCCGTGATGAAGGACGCGATGTCTTATTGTTTATCGATAATATTTATCGCTATACACTCGCGGGTGTTGAGGTGTCCGCTTTATTAGGTCGAATGCCTTCGGCGGTAGGTTATCAACCGACTTTAGCGGCTGAGATGGGTGCATTACAAGAACGTATTACCTCGACGAAAACAGGCTCTATTACTTCTATACAGGCGGTTTACGTCCCTGCTGACGATCTTACGGATCCTTCGCCGGCTACTACGTTTGCTCACTTGGATGCTACTGTTGTGTTGTCGCGGCAAATTGCAGAATTAGGAATTTATCCGGCGATTGATCCATTAGATTCGAATAGTCGCCAACTTGATCCTTTAATCGTTGGCCAAGAACATTATGATGTCGCGCGTACTGTACAAAAAACCTTACAGCGTTATAAGGAACTAAAAGATATTATTGCTATCTTAGGTATGGATGAATTATCAGAGCAGGACAAACTGACGGTGATGCGTGCACGAAAGATACAAAGGTTCTTATCGCAACCTTTCTTTGTCGCCGAAATATTCACCGGATCGCCTGGAAAATATGTCAGTCTTAAAGAGACTATTCGCGGATTTAAAGCTATTTTAAACGGTGAATACGACGATTTACCGGAGCAAGCGTTTTACATGGTCGGTGGTATCGATGAAGTGGCCGTTAAGGCTAAGGCCTTATAGTATTTGAGATGCTATGATGAAAACCATACAGCTTGAAATAGTGAGTGCTGAAACTGAAATTTTTTCAGGTCCAGCTGTTCATGTGATTGTTAGCGGTTTACTCGGTGAATTAGGAATTTATCCGGGACATACGCAGTTGTTGACGGCCTTAAAGCCAGGGCCGGTACGTATTGTAAAAACCGAAGGAGAAGATGAGATCATTTATATTTCGGGTGGCATTTTGGAGGTTCAACCCAATCTTATTACGCTTTTAGCCGATACTGCTATCCGAGCAGCTGATTTGGATGAGATGGCCGCATTAGAAGCGAAACAACGTGCAGAGCAAGCTTTAAGCGATAAACAAGCTGATATTGACTATGCTAAGGCTACGGTAGAGCTAGCGCAAGCGATTGCACAATTACAAGCGATTGCTAAATTAAAGAAAAAAGTCACAGGGAAGCTTTAAGCAATGGCGCAGGCTCTATTTTCTGATGGTAGCCCTCTTGATGTCATTATTCTTGCCGCTGGCCGTGGTAAGCGTATGCATTCTAATTTATCTAAAGTATTACATGAACTAGCGGGAAAACCCTTGCTACAGTACGTTGTAGAAACCGTTGGTCAATTAGAGCCACAAACTATCTATGTTGTCTATGGCAATGGTGGACGCCAAGTACCTAATTATTTAGCGCATTTAGCTGTTACCTGGGTTAAGCAAGAAGAAATTTTAGGGACGGGTCACGCTGTTGCCCAAGCGATACCGAATATTAAAAATGATGCTAGCCAGGTGCTTATTTTGTTAGGTGATACGCCTCTTATTAGTATTACGACTTTAAAAAAATTAATTCACAATACTAAACCGGATGAAATCGGCTTAATTACTTTGACAGCAGAACAGCCTTTTGGTTTGGGCCGCATCCTGCGTAACCAACAAGGAAAGGTTATTCAAATCGTTGAAGAAAAAGAAGCAACGCCAGAACAAAAAAAAATACAAGAGGTTAACAGCGGTATTTTTTATGTGCCGGTAAACTTATTAAAGCGCTGGCTTCCACAACTTAAAAAAATAAATGCGCAAGGTGAATATTACTTAACGGATATTATTGAGATGGCAAGCCAAGGAAATATTAATGTGAGAACTGTTTCTTCTGAGATTGAGGGAGAAATGCAAGGCGTTAACGATAGAGTACAGCTTGCAAAACTCGAACGCTTTTATCAGCAAAAACAAGCAGAAGCACTTATGCTAAAAGGACTTACTTTGCGAGATCCTAGCCGCTTTGATTTACGTGGCGAATTAACTGTTGAGAAAGATGTCGTGATCGATGTTAATGTTATTGTAGAAGGAAATAATAGTATCGCGGCTAATAGTTTTATAGGTCCCAATACGACACTCAAAAATGTCAAAATTGGTAGCGGTGTAGAGGTTAAAGGCTATTGTGTTATTGAAGATGCGGTTATTGGTGATAATTGTATTGTTGGTCCTTTTGCACGGATCCGCCCAGGAACAATATTAACAAGTAACGTGCATATTGGAAATTTTGTTGAAGTTAAAAATAGTCAAATTCAATCAGAGACCAAAATTAATCATCTTAGTTATATTGGCGATGCCACGATTGGTAAGCACGTTAACATTGGTGCGGGTACCATCACCTGTAATTATGATGGTGTTACAAAGCACAAAACCTTGATCGAAGACGATGTATTTGTTGGTTCCAATACTGCCTTGGTAGCACCGATTCGGGTGGAAAAAGGGGCTACCATAGGGGCTGGTTCTACTTTAAATAAAGATGTTCCTGCAGAAAAACTCACACTTAATCGTGCAGAAGCACGAACCATTAAATGGAAACGTCCGATTAAGAAAAAAAATTAATTTTTTGCTTAACAGAAGTTTTGCACGTTAGTAGATATTAAACAAACCCTAATGTCAGTCCCAAGCTTATGCCACGTTTGTCCACATAGCACTTTGGACAGTTTTTTCCGGATTAAATTAAGCTACGTCTTATTACTGCAGAGCTAGATTGTTGTGTGTTATTCTGAAATGAAGATGAGAAAAATATAATGTTATTTTTTTGAGTACTTGGAATTTTCTTTTGTAAAACAACGGTGTTTTCATTAAGTCGCTTAATAAGAAAAGTATCTGGGATAGCTTGGGCTAAGTTTCGGTTAAAAGGTTCAATCTCTAAGAGTTCCGCTAAAAATTCGTTATCGAGTTGAGTAAGTTTTTCACAAAGCCAGGCTGACCAGGTTAACCTTTTGAATAGTGTAATGATATTTGAAAAGTAAATAAAAAGTTGGGAATGAATATCCTGTTTGGGATTAATTTCTTTTATAGCATTAAATAACATGATTAATAAAGGAGCTAGATGCTCGTCGACACAACCTTGCTGTAGGGAAAGTGATTTCAAAGCATTGGAATATTTTTTAATATCAATAAATACCAAAATAAATGCATTTCGCATTAATTTTTCTACAAAACCAATCGATAATAATTTTTCTTTAATTAAGTTTACATAAATAAAAACAGGGAGAGTTTCGTTTTGTAAAAATATCAGTCATTATAATCGAAATTTCTTTGTTCATTTTTTAAACAAGTTGCATAGTAAATAATATAGAGTTATTTAGTTTAAAATTTTATTTAGCAATATTTTTGAATTAAACTTTCAAGAATAGCGATAGTTTCCGCATCTGGATTACCTGAATAATTATTTGATCTAAAATGCATTTGAAATGCTTGTAAAACAGTATGGGTTTGTATGTCGAGGTTTCCTGTAACTTCAATAGCATAACCATACGTCTGCAAATTTTCTTGTAACTTTCTAATATCAATTTCAATATTCTGCGCAGTAGGGAGTTTTTTTTCATCAAACCAAGCACCAATTCCATTTTCATAAAGCTTTTTCCAAGGGAAAAGAGGGCCCGGGTCTACCTTTCTTCCAGGCGCTATATCACTATGACCCACAACACAAGTAGGGTGAATTTGATAGCGCGCAATAATGGTTTTAGATAATTCTATGATGGTTTCAATTTGATAATCGCTAAAAGGATACCAGATACGTCCATCTTCGTTATCTTGGTAGCCTAAGTTAACGATTTCTATACCAATTGAAGTATCATTGAGATTAACTTTTCCCTGCCATTGGCTAATACCGGCATGCCAAGCACGTTCGATTTCTTTGACAAGTTGAAAAACTTTACGTTCTTTATCGAAAGCTTTTTCCGGAACAAGATAATGTGCGCTAACTTGAGTTTTAGGATCGGTTAAGACCCGTAATGATTTTTCAAAATTAAGTGCGGTGTAATGTAAAACTAAAGCAGAAATACGCTGGTTGAAATTGGGTGAAGGGTGGTTTTTATCAACGATTAAATTATCGTAAATACAATTCGTCATGCTAACGTTCCTTATTTTTATGGATTATAAAGTATTAGCGCGGATAATATCCCACCAGTTTTCTTTTAAATAGTCTATCAATACGCTGGTATCCGCTTCAACAAAGTTTTTTTTGATGTTGGCCAATAATGATTGTGCAACCTGTTTATCCAGATTACTTAGCAAAACTCCACCTACATGGGGTGGGGTACATAGAATAAGCTGTGTATACTCATGGTTATCCAGTCCTTTTTTTAATAAATCAGCTAAGTTTTTGGTGAAGCGATCTAGCTCTACATCGTGAGGGCTGGAAGGTGCCTGGTAAGCTCCTTTTGCAGAGTGCATGGTTTGATAATGGCCAGGCCTGTCTGAAATCAAATCAATACCTTTTAGGTGCGCACTGGGATTTTCCAAACTTTCTAAAAGAATTAATTTATGTTCCTTTGGTTCATAAGAATAAATATGGCCTAGGCTACTATTTAAACTGATAATCCTAATCATTTTTACTCCGATAATTATACTGAAAGTATAGCATTTCTATTTGCAGGTGAGTTAAATTAGCTTCGAGCAGAGTATTGTAAGTTACGCTTAATGCGTGTCGTGCTTTTAAGGTAATATCTAAGGAAATAAAGGAGAAGCTTTCCATCCACCTAATAAGGTTTCAATTTTTTTTCCTAGGCTTAACGCCGCCATATCCTGCCAAGGTTTAGTGATGATCTGTAGGCCAATAGGTAAACCTGCTCGAGAAGTGCCGCAACGAACAGTTAAAGCAGGCCAACCGAGTAGGTTATAAATATTTAAATAACTAAAATCATGACCTTCAATAAAGGATCGACCATGGTATTTTGCCGGTGTGGCAGCGACAGGACAAATAATAGCGTCATAGCATGAAAAAAATCGTTCTAGGACAAAGCGTATTTGATCCAGTCGACATAAACGTTGATTTAATTCAGTGAGAGAAAATTCGCAGCCGCGTGCAATAGCTAAGAATTCCTGAACTAAACGCGATGCTTTTTTAAGCCCTAAATATTCGATGAGGTTTTTTAAACCTAATCCTTTGTCTCCACCTAAAAAGAAGGTTTCTGTAATCAGTGCATAAAGCTCCGGTAAATGGGGCGGACAATGTTCTTCAAGTTGTGCGATTTCGGGTTGCAAAACACTTACGGTATGTGTAATAGCTTGCCGTGTGTCTTCATTTGGTTTGGTAACGCCATTGTCGATATAAAAAGCAACGCGTAGCGATTTAAGATTTTTTAGTAGGGTATTTTTTATGGGAACAGGTAGTACATCCGGATCACAGTGATCGGGGCCGGCTAAAATGGGTAAGGTCAAAATAAGATCATCAACAAAACGCGCCATCGGACCATACGTTGTTAAAGGGCCTAATAATCCCCGTCCATCTTGTGGAACGTTTCCTGTTGAGGGAATCAATCCACGTGTGGGTTTTAGACCGACAATACCTGTGTTATGTGCCGGTTGACGAATGCTGCCTCCGCTGTCCGTTCCTAAACCTAATACTGAACCTCCGGCAGCGATAATGGCTGCTTCGCCGCCACTGCTGCCGCCTGGGGTACGATTGAGATCATAAGGATTTAAGGTTCTACCGTAGCGATCATTTTCCGTTTCATAGGCAATGTTAAATTCAGGCACATTACTAATACCTATTACGATGGCGCCTGCTGCTTTCAATCGAGCAATTGCCGTTGCATCTTCCGTTGCAGAATAACAATAGCCTAGACTTCCTTTTGTGATGATAAAATCTTTGACTTTGCAACAGTCTTTGATCGTTATTGGTAATCCATGTAATGGTCCTATTGTTTGATTTTGTGCAATTTTTTCGTCTGCCTTACGTGCTTGCTTTAATGCGTGATCAGAAGTTAACGTTTGGACAATGGCATTAAGTTTGGGGTTAACCTGTGCTAAACGATGCAAATAAATTTGCATGAGTTCTATACAAGAAATTTCTTTTTGTTGAATGCGCTTAATTAATTGTTTTGCGGAAGCAAAATAAATTTCAGAACTCATATATACGGTTCGCACTTGAACTTTTGGCAGCAACGCCGATCAATTTATCTTCCCACGTATTTTTCATACACGCTGATTACATAAATTGTTATTTAATAACACCACAGGCAATTCGGCCGTTACCACCGCCTAAGGGTTTGGGCTGATCGGAATAATTATCGCCGCCGGCATGAATTATTAATGAATGATTTTTTAAATCGTCAAGTTTTAAGCGAGGCGCTAGTACAGGACTGGTTGCATTCCCATTATTATCTACTTGTAAGGCTGGCAGATCGCCTAAATGACCTTTTTGATAAGGCCCAAGATGTTGATTCGTATGTTGGGGATCCAGATGACCACCAGCCGCCATACCATTATCAAGACAAGAAGGATTTTGGTGGATATGAAAACCATGCAGACCAGGGGGTAGACCCTGTATATCTGGCGTTAGTAAAACACCTTTTGGTGTTTGTTTTGCAGTAATAGTGCCAATCGCTTTTCCTAAATCTTGTTCTGCAGTAAGATTGATTGGGATAGTAATGTCGGCTAATGCGGTAGAGCTGATTAAAAAACAAACAGTGCTTAAAGTATATTTGATAATATTAAACATCACTATGCCCTAGAAAGATAAAGTATAGTTAGTATACAACGAATCTAAAGCTTTTTTATTTTTAACCCTCACGTCCTGAGCGCTTACGTTCATGCTCTTTTAAAAACTTTTTACGTAGATGCAAATGATGTGGTGTGACTTCTAGTAACTCATCATCAGCAAGAAACTCTAGGGCTTGTTCTAAAGAAAATTGGATATGTGGAGTCAAGATTAGCGCCTCATCAGAACCGGAGGCACGTACATTGGTTAATTGTTTACCTTTGACGACATTGACCACAAGATCGTTATCTCTCGAATGGATGCCCACTATCATGCCTTCGTAAACTTCTGTTTGTGGGCCAATTAATAATTTACCGCGTTCTTGTAGATGAAATAAAGAAAAACCAGTGGCTTTACCGACCTGATTGGAAATCATCACGCCATTCGCGCGGATGGCTAATGCGCCTTTTTTGGCAGGTCCATAATGATCAAATACATGGTGCATTAAACCAAGACCTGACGTTGCGGTTAAAAACTCAGTACGGAAGCCAATTAAAGCGCGGGTAGGAATTTTATAGTCCAAGCGCACACGACCTTTTCCGTCAGAAACCATATCTAATAAATCACCGCGGCGGCTACCTAATTTTTCCATGATACTGCCTTGATGCTGTTCTTCAACATCGACAGTTAAGGTTTCATAGGGTTCTTTTAATTCGCCATCAATTTCTTTTAATATCACTTCAGGACGCGAAACTCCTAGTTCATAACCTTCTCTGCGCATGGTTTCAATTAAAATCGATAAATGGAGTTCACCGCGACCGGATACACGAAAGCGATTCGGATCTTCGGTATCGTCAACCTTTAGCGCCACGTTATGCAGCAGTTCTCTATCGAGACGTTCCCTTATTTGGCGGCTTGTAACAAATTTTCCATCTTGGCCTGCAAAAGGTGAGTTATTGACCTGGAAGGTTATGCTCATCGTGGGTTCGTCCACGGTTAAGGTTGGCAAGGCTTCTATCAGATTAGGATCACATAAGGTGTCAGATATATTGGGTTTATCTATACCCGTGACGGCAACAATGTCACCTGCTTCGGCTTGTTCGACTTCAATACGTTCTAATCCACGATAACCTAATACTTGTAATATACGGGCAGGACGCGTTTTACCCTCACTGTCGACCAACACGACAGGCATGTTAGTTTTGGCAATGCCTCTTTGAATGCGACCAATTGCAATGGTACCCACATAACTTGAATAGTCTAGGGTAGTGACTTGCATTTGGAAGGGACCGCTTGCATCGACAGCGGGAGGTGCAACTTTATCCATGATAACTTCAAATAAAGGGGTAAGATCCGTATTAGGTTTACCCAGATCAAGTGTTGCATAGCCTTGTAAAGCAGAGGTATAGATGATAGGGAAATCTAGCTGTTCTTCCGTTCCCCCCAAACGATCAAAAAGGTCAAAGACTTGGTTAATAACCCAGTCAGGGCGGGCACTTGGCCTATCGATCTTATTAACAACCACAATCGGTTTTAATCCCTTAGCGAAGGCTTTTTGGGTCACAAAGCGTGTTTGTGGCATAGGACCATCAACGGCATCAACCAATAAAAGTACAGAGTCCACCATGGATAAAATACGTTCTACTTCACCACCAAAATCCGCATGGCCAGGGGTATCAACAATATTAATGCGGTATGTGGTATCGCTACGTTTATCCTGCCATTCAATAGAGGTATTTTTTGCAAGGATAGTAATACCACGTTCACGTTCTAGGTCATTACTGTCCATGACCCGTTCAACGGGTACGGTACGGCTAGAAAGTGTTCCCGATTGCTGGAGAAGTTTGTCAACCAGAGTGGTTTTACCGTGGTCGACGTGGGCGATGATGGCGATGTTACGTATGTTTTCGATCATGATAGTGTGTACGTTAATGACTGATGTAGGCGAAAAGTGGTTTTTGGCATGACACATAGTTTACGTATGCCAACTGTCGTCCTAGCGATTGACCGTATAATCCATTTTTTATGGGTCCGGGTCTATTGCCTAGAACGGCATCACATTCTTCGAATAAATTCAGTATGTTCAAAAAGAGTGCATCATAACGCAAAGCCCGCTATTTCCGCCAGCGTGTTCTACACTTAAATAAAGGGTACTGACTGAGGGGGTAGGTTAGCTATGGGCTCGCTTTTATTACACACATCGACAGTGGCACAATGGCAAGCCTTGGTCAAGGATGCCGAATCGACAAGCCATTTGACCTTAAATCAAGAGCTTGAAAGTTATCTGGTATTTTTGCTAGATCGCTTTAACCAGCGACCTGAGGTCACAAGCTGTATATTAGCTAGCGAATTTTTATCAGGTTTGGGAAAAAATCCTTCCAGGCAGCGAGATTGTTTACGCGAGGTGGGGATAAATGTTTACTCTTTGCCGGTTTTTTTCCGGAACAAGCGGAAAAAAAACACGTTAAAATTAAATATTTTATTGAATTAGGTCAAACGGCTTATGTCCAAGTGGCCAGTTTATCTAAAATGCAATCTGCTTCACTTTATCATGCACTCAGTTGTGGTTTTGTTAGTCTCATGGAGGTGTTGCACGCCATTCGTGGGTTAAGCGATCCCCTCAACGAATTGACACCTTTGCAGGCTGTCGAATTATGGACTGATGTGAAGAGTCGACATGCTTTGACTGTGTTTCGTCGTCGCACTCCTTCATTAATTATCGGCAAATCTTCTAGTAAACATTAATTTATTTTTGCTTTATAGGGTTAACTAACGGTTAGAATTTACTACAAGGAGATAATGATGGCGGTTATCCAAAATCATGAGGCATTAAGACGCTTTATAAGTAATCAACGATTACTTGCTAGTGAAGATAATAGCTTGGCGGATTTACCAAGAACGCGTGCTTTTTTTAATGATGTGGCGATTCATGATTTACTAGCAAAATTAGATAATGAAGAAGATACCCAAGTGCTGTTTGATGCGGCATGTACTGAGCTTTTTAAGGTGGATATCGATGAAAAATGTAAAAGTCACTACCGGGAATTTTTAAGACATTACCTGCATCAACATGCTATCTATCATAAAAACATCAAGTTTATAATATTTCAATTTGATGAATATGCTTATTATCCCATAGATTCTGAAACAGAATATAAAGTGAATCTTTATTTAAAAAATAATGATTTGTATATTGAAGATGAGTTTTTTATCAAAGGATTGGTTAAGGGGCTGGATTTACCCGTAATAAAACCAAAAAAGCATGATTATTTCGTTCATGGAAAAACGCAATTTAAAATAGCAATTACTAAACAAAATGGAGTATGGGTATCACAATTATTTCTGTTACATTCCACTCTGGATTGTCCAGACCCTTACTTTAAAAAGCTTTTAGACGATAGAAATTTTTTACAGAAGTTAATTGATTTTATAAAGAGTGTTTTTAGAATACCGACATCCGTACTACCTATAACGACCTTCACTTTTTTTAACTCCGCTAATAATGAAGAGGCTCCGTCTAAGGCTAGTCAAATGGAACCGTCGACTAACGTGGTAAGTCCTTGCTCAAACTAAATCAGGTGGTTAAGATGGGTTGAAGATACTATTTAGCCCTTTTTATGCCAAGTTCCGATATACCAGATTCTCTAACCACCGATTTTGGTTATAAAACTATCCCACGTGCTGAAAAAACGGCACAAGTGGGCGCTGTTTTTCGTTCTGTAGCTTCAAAATATGATCTCATGAACGATTTGATGTCATTAGGATTGCATCGTTGGTGGAAAAAATTTACAGTGGAATTAAGCCAAGTTCGCCCAGAGGATAAGGTATTGGATATAGCGGGAGGCACGGGTGATTTAACTCAGTTATTTGCAAAACGTGTGGGTGATACGGGGCGTGTCATTTTACTTGATATTAATGACGCCATGCTACAAATAGGTCGTGATCGGCTTATTGATAAGGCATTGATAGAAAACGTGGCCGTGATTCAGGCTAATGCCGAGGCACTGCCGTTTGCTGAGAATCATTTTGATTGTCTAAGTATTGCTTTTGGTCTAAGGAATGTGACGGATAAACTGGCAGCGTTGCAATCTATGTATCATGTTCTTAAACCAGGAGGAAGATTGTTAGTGTTAGAATTTTCTAAGCCTATACTCAATCCTTTACGTGCCTTATACGATCGCTATTCTTTCGATTTCCTTCCTAAGCTAGGGCAGTGGATTGCCCATGATAGGGTAAGTTATCAATATTTAGTGGAATCTATTCGTCGTCATCCGGATCAGGAAGGCTTAAAATCACTCATTCTTGACGCAGGGTTTGATCAATGTGAATACCATAATCTGAGTGGTGGTATTGTTGCTTTGCATAGAGCGTGGAAATTTTAATGCCTATCAACACTTTACTGGCTGCACAAGAAATTATTCTTAACCGCTTTTTACGGCTTGATCCAGAGGCCGCAAAGTACTTAAACCCATTATCTGGCAAAGTGGCTAAGATAGAGTTGAATAGCTTGAGCCATTACTGGCTATTTAAATCCAACAGTATTTATTTGGTAAAGAATTATAATGGAAGAGTTAATTTAGTATTACGTGGTTCGTTTTTTGACTTTATGTGTTCAGCCTTTATAAAAAAGGAGTCGGCGTTGACGGCGATTCCCATCCAGGTTTCAGGCGATGTGGAGTTTGCAAAACAGTTTAAGGATCTTTTTTCAAATTTGGAGGTCGATTGGGAGGAGCAGTTATCGCGAGTAGTGGGTGATGGCATGGCTTACCCGATAGCCCAATTCTTAAAAATGCTTTTTCAGTGGGCTAAACAAAGTGTAGCAAATCTTAGTCAAAATATGACTGATTATTTGCAAGCAGAAATGGATTACTTAGTTTCAGAAGAGGAGTTACAATTTTTTTTCTCAGACATTGATGATTTGCGAGACGATCTTGCACGATTGCAAGCGCGGATAGAACGTTTACAGAGGTAAATTCGTGAAATCAATAACTCGATTAACGCGTTTAATCCAAATTAGCTTTACTTTATTTCGGTATGGGCTGGATGAGCTGGTATTGTCTTTGCATTTATTTCGTTTTTTACGTTTCTTTATTTATTTTAATCCTTATCGAATGAGAAATAGAAAACGGTCTTTAGGAGAGCGAATTCGTTTAGCCTTGGAGGATTTAGGACCGATATTCGTAAAATTCGGTCAAGCGTTGTCGACACGGCGTGATTTTATTCCTGAAGATATTGCCAATGAACTTGCCAAATTACAAGATCGTGTTCCTCCTTTTTCGGGCGATCAGGTCAAGGCAATTATCGAAAAAGCTTGTGGAAAGCCGATTGTTGAGATATTCGCTGAATTTGATACGATGCCTTTGGCTTCCGCTTCAGTGGCGCAAGTTCACGCCGCTAAATTATTGACGGGTCAGGATGTGGTGGCGAAGGTGTTGCGTCCGGGTATTAATAAATGCATTGTAAAAGATGTTGATTTATTATATGCCATCGCGGATTTAGCAACGCATTACTGGTCAGATGCTAAACGACTTAGACCCCGAGAAGTGGTGGCGGAATTTGAGTCTTGCTTAAAAGATGAATTAGATTTATTGCGAGAAGCGGCCAGTGCTTCACAACTACGCCGTAATTTTTTACATTCTGATTTACTTTATATTCCCCAAGTTTATTGGGCCTATACACACCCTAATGTGTTGGTTATAGAACGAATTTATGGTATTTCAATATCAAATATCGTTGAACTAAAAAAACAGGGTATTAATTTAAAAAAATTGGCAGAGCGTGGCGTTGAGATTTTTTTTACGCAGGTATTTCGAGATTGTTTTTTTCATGCCGATATGCATCCTGGTAATATTTTTGTTTCGTCAGCAAGAAAGGACAATCCTCAATATTTAGGTGTAGATTTTGGGATTATGGGAAGTTTAAGTCCTGAGGATCAACGTTACCTGGCAGAAAATCTGGTCGCATTTTTTAAACGAGACTATCGTCGCGTTGCACAATTACATGTGGAGTCCGGTTGGGTAGAGCCCGATACACGAATTAATGAGTTTGAAGCGGCAATTCGTACTGTATGTGAACCTATCTTTGAGCGGCCACTCAAAGAAATTTCATTTGGCCAATTGTTATTACGTTTGTTTCAAACCGCAAGGCGATTTAATATGGAAGTGCAACCCCAGTTAGTGTTATTGCAAAAGACTCTTTTCAATATTGAAGGATTAGGTCGTCAATTATATCCTGATTTAGATTTGTGGAATACCGCCAAACCCTTTCTCGATCGTTGGCTTAAAAAGCAATTAGGTCCGCGTGCATTTTTACATAAAGTGCGTGAATATCTACCTTATTGGGCAGAAAAATTACCCGAAATGCCCGATTTGGTTTATCAGACTTTACTTGATTTGCGTCAGGAAAAAAGGATTTTAAATGCTTATTCATCTAAGAACATAAAGGAAAGGTCTACTAAAAACTTGAACAAGAAAAAGTTTTACTTTATTAGCTTAGGGGTTGGATCAGCTTGCATCATTTGGGTCATATTAAGTTTATCAGGGAGTATATTTCCTAATTTGTTAGTTACTCGCTATTTGCTGATACTTGGTTTAGGCGGATTAGCCATATTACTTGTTTCGTTAATTTATTTAAGAAAGTTTGATTGGTAGGATTTTTTTAAAACAAGGAGTTGTATATGGGTTTTCATGGTATAAGTATGGGATCGCTTATCCTTATAGGTTTAATTGCTGTATTGCTATTTGGTCCTAAACGTTTACGTAGGATGGCGGAAGACCTCGGTATTGCATTACGGAATTTTAATAAGGCTTTACATTCGCAAGAAGACCTGCCAACACAAAAAGAATCAAAAACCGAAAAGCTTAATAGCGATTCCAATCCATTATAATTTTTTAAATTGTGTTTAGTTTTAGCGAGCTTTTTTTAATAATTTTTGTTGCATTACTCGTGCTAGGACCGACTTCGTTGCAAGCTTTGCTGGGTCGAATAGTTCTGCTTTTGCATAAAACAAATGAAATAATTTCACAATTACAGTCGCAATGGCTGACGTTAAAAAAAGAAGAAATTTTAGCTGAAAATAATAAGCGGGCGCAAAGTGTAGATGAAGTTTATAAACAAAAATGAACAATCTATTGACCTTAATCGTCCTTGGTTAACTTTTTTCTTAGAGTTGCGCTTGCGTTTTCTTTATTGTTTAAGTGTGTTTATAGGCGTCTTAGGGTTGTTGTTGCCTTTCGCACATTATTGGTATCAATGTTTAGCACAACCTTTATTGAATCAATTACCTACGAATAGCCAATTTGTATCCACAACATTAACTGATCCTTTATTTATCCCTATAAAATTCACTGCTATTTTTGCCATTTTTGTTAGCATGCCTTTTATGCTATATCAGTTTTGGTTATTTGTTTCGCCTGCTTTATATGTCAAAGAACAACGTCTAGCGTGGTTGATCTTGCTGGTAAGTTGCGTTTTATTTTACAGTGGCGTATATCTTGCCTACCAGTTTATTTTGCCTTTTCTAATTAATTTTTTTATTAAAGCATCGCCGCATTATATTCATATTTTTCCTGATATGGGTCATTATTTAGATTTAGCATTACAGTTGATGGTCGATTTCGGTTTAATTTTTGAAGTCCCCCTGCTGGTTATTGTCGGTGTTGTTTTCGGCTTTCTAAATGTACAGACCTTAGCTAGCTGGCGTCGTTATTTTATAGTATTATCCTTTGTTATTGCTATGTTTTTAACACCGCCTGATGTTATTTCGCAGGTTTTATTGGCAGTTCCACTCTGTCTACTTTTTGAAATAGGCTTACTTAGCTGCCGTTTTATTCCTAAAAGGGTATACGTTGAAAAATTATCGGAATAAAAATGTAAAGCAGATACTCTTAGTGGACGACGATCCTTTATCTTTGCGGATATTGACGCATTATTTAGATGAAGCAGGCTATGCTTATGAGGTAGCGGAAGAAGGTCAACAAGCTTGGGGTTATTTACAGAAATTTCCTGATAAGTTTTTTGTAGTCTTAGCAGACAGAATCATGCCTAAGCTTCATGGTTTAGAACTATTAGCTAAAATGAAACAGAACTCACTAGGAAATATTCCACTCATTCTTTTGACAGGAGAGTCAAATAAAGAAGAAAGGTGTGAAGCTATACGGCAAGGTGTTTACGATTTTTTTTATAAACCAATTTCTAAAGAATTATTGTTAGCTATTTTGAGAAAAATATATAATCATCACAAAGGAAGGAAATGAAAATGGATGAATTCAAAATAGAGGAAGCGGACTCAAAAAAATATGCACTGTTTCAGGCTTCTAAATTTGGCGATACGAAATTAGTGCAATATTTATTGAATAAAGGATTAGATATAGATAGCCAGGATGAAAATGGCGATACGCTTTTGCATCATGCAGTGTGAGGCTGGGACATAATAGGTTGGTTACTTGTTTATTAAGACGTCAAGCCTCTGTTTTTATTAAAAATAGAAAAGGTTATACCGTAACGTTGGAAGCTTATGCGAATAATCAAGGATTTTTAGCTACACAACTAACTCGTTTAGCCATCGAAAAAAAATCTATCAAATCAGTATCCCAGTCTTTTTCTTCTAAAAAAACTGATCCTAAAAAAGAAAAACTTTATAACCTCATAAGCGGATGCAAAGAACATATTAAGAGAAACTATCTCAATAGAGGTATATTTAGCCGGCTTATGGCGCGACATAATGAAAGAGCGAAGGCGTTAATACAGGCGCTGTGGTTTTGTGCTTCTATTAAAGACGTTAAGGGGCTTATAAAAAATCAGTGTGATTTATTTGAAAAAGGCAAGTCTAGCCAAATTATACATCCTGACTTGTTGGCTGGTCGATGGTCTGCCAAGATAAAAAATAAACCGAGTAATGTAATTAACTCCAGCTTTTATAAGGTATTAAGGACTTTGCCAGGACAGAAACCGTTGCCTTTGGCTGCTGGAAAGCAGCGTCAGGTAAGTATCATGCCTAGGTCTGTTTCTAAAGTGCTACTAAGTTCTAGCGTTTGATGTGCCATTCGCGCTTAAGTTTTGTTATGCTAAGGCCTTTAAGGCTACAATTGGACTATTGTGGTCTCATTTCAGGTATCTAAAGGGTGGGGAAGGAAGCTCTATCACGGAAAAAGAAAGGCACTTGAATTGCAAGTTTTAACTTTCAAGTGTAATCGGTATATGTTATGCGGATTATTTTAGCCAATCCCCGCGGTTTTTGTGCTGGTGTTGATCGAGCAATAGAAATTGTTAAGCGGGCATTAGCGTTATTTGGGCAACCACTCTATGTGCGCCATGAGATTGTCCATAATAAAATGCTAGTAGCAGAGTTACAGCAACAAGGGGTCATTTTTGTTGAAGATATACTAGAAATACCTTTTGGAGCCACGGCTATTTTTAGTGCCCATGGCGTTTCTCAATCAGTTCGGAAGCAAGCACGAGAGCGTGGTTTGCGATTATTCGATGCTACCTGTCCGTTAGTGACAAAAGTCCACATGGAGGTTGCTCGTTATAGTCGTTTAGGTCAGGAATGTATTCTAATTGGACATGCGGGACATCCTGAGGTCGAAGGTACGCTCGGTCATTATGATAATGCTGACGGAGGGATTTATTTGATAGAAAATGTGCAGGATATTGACTCCTTACCTATTAAAAATTCAAAGTTTTTAGCTTATGTCACACAAACCACCTTATCGGTTGACGATACACAAGCTATTATTCAAGTATTACAGCAACGTTTCCCTGCTATTGCTTCCCCTAAAAAAGAAGATATTTGTTATGCGACTCAAAATCGTCAACACGCCGTTAAAGAGTTAGCAGAACAAGCCGATGTGGTATTTGTTATTGGATCAGCAAATAGTTCGAACTCAAACCGGCTGCAAGAATTAGTCGAGCGCTTAGGAAAGCCTGCCTATTTAATTGATTCAGCGCAAGATATCAAACCGGAATGGCTGTTAAAAAAAACTTCTGTGGGTATTACGGCAGGGGCTTCTGCGCCCGAAATTTTAGTGCAAGAGGTTGTAAATTACTTAAAAGCATTTTCCAATGGAGAACCCTGTTTAGTCTCCGAACTTTCCCCCAGCCAAGCAGAATTTGTTTCATTTGCTTTGCCACGTGAACTACGAAGAAAAGAAACAAAAATTGGTTCAATCCATTGAAAGGATGATTGACTTTATTTAATAAAGGTTAGGGTCTGTTGACAATTACCCTTTTGGCTGCAAACCAAGAGTGATTGGCAAAAATACGGGATGCTTTTCGTTAAATAGATTGACTATTCGCCTCAAACCATCCCGTATTTTTGCGCAATCATCTTGATTTTCGCTGCAAAAAGCAATTGTCAACAGACCCTAGTTCAAATATTTTAACGGTCCTCCTACTACAACTTTGCGTGCAGACAGTAATCTTCTATTTTTTTAAATGGTTTTTCGTTAATTCATGATATTTAGATAATCGCTGAGTAATACTGGTGTTTCGCGCATAAAAAATTCACTGGCATTGTTTGCCGGGTGATGCACAGGCTAATCCCGCACTTAATTTGGAAAAATTAAGTACGGGATGCCGGAAGCGGCAGGATCCGGTGATGTTTGAGATTTGTCTACTCGCGAAACTTCTGATTATTTTCGTTACCCCATAAGTATTTAAATAGATATCCCCCTAATAATGCCCCTAGAATAGGGGCTAACCAAAATAACCAGAGCTGATGAATTGCCCAGCCACCGACAAACAAAGCAGGACCTGTGCTGCGTGCAGGGTTAACCGAAGTGTTGGTGACTGGAATACTAATTAAATGAATTAAGGTTAATGCTAGACCAATGGCTAGTGGGGCAAAATGACTCGGAGATTGTGGGTTGGTAACGCCGGCGATAATAATTAAAAATAGGCATGTCATAACAAATTCGCAAATAAAGCATGCAAGTAGTGAATAATGGCCCGGTGAGTGAAGTGCATAACCGTTAGTTGCAAAGCCATTTTGTACACTAAATCCGTGTTGGCCACTCGCAATAAGATATAAGATTGTGGCAGCAATAGATAGCACCTGCAACTTGAGCGATAATATAAAAAGGCAGTGTTTTAAATTGAAATTGGCCTGCTGCCCAAAGACCGATAGAAACAGCCGGATTTAAATGACAACCTGAAATGGGAGAAAATACACAGGCCATTGTTAACAGACTTAATCCAAAAGCGAAAGCAACCCCTAAAAAGCCAATACCTAACAGATGAAATTTTGCAGCAAGTACCGCACTCCCACATCCTCCTAATACCAGCCAAAATGTTCCTAGCAATTCCGCTAATAACTTTCTTAGCATAGAACCTCCTTTGTAGCAGATTAAGAAGTATAGTTATCCAATGGTTTTTTTCCACAAAAAACAGGACGATGTGGAATCTACCAGCATTTTTTTGAGCTTCCGGTATTTGTTTTTTCTCCTAATTCATTAAGTAGGAAGCAATGACATTCAGAATCAGAAAAAGTGGCTGTTGCAGAAAGTTCGTACGTATTGGCGGTGCTACTTAAAGCTAATTGATATAAATTTGTGGCTGTTTTTTTGGCTACGCCTAGATTTTCAAGTTTGGCATTGGCATAACTATGATTATTGGCTAAATAATAGATTTCCATACGATTAGCAAGGTTTATTAACGCTATTTTGGCTTCTGTGCGATGGATTTTAATCAGTGCATGAGTGTAAATCGGGTAAGAAATAGCTGATATTATGCTAATAATAGTTAATACAATGAGCAACTCTAATAAACTAAATCCATTTTCGCTTATTTTTTTCATGAATAATATTTGGCTAACCAAGTATTTTGTTTTGATTTCTAGGCAGGTTGATTTTGAGAAGTGCAGTGTACACACGCAAGTACAGAGCATCGAAAAAGCCAACCCTGCGGTTGAACCGTAGGGCGGTGTCCAACAATGAAAGCAAACGAAAGACGATGGTTATATTTTATCGAAATCCATTTTGTGCAATTCCTAGTTTAGCACTGATTTTTTCTGCGAATGAAGCGCCCATACGATCGGATAGTTGTTGTAGTAATCCGGGTTTAACCGTGTAATCTACGATATTTTTATTCTTTAGCATGTCACGAGAGAGCGAGGTTAAATCGCCAAACCCATCAATAAGTCCTAAGGGTAGTGCTTCTTGTCCTGTCCACGCTAAACCAGAGAAAAGGTCTGGATTTTCATTTAAACGATTTCCGCGACCTTGTTTAACCGCGTTGATAAATTGTTGATGTACGCCTTCGATCATGTGTTCGGCAATTTGTTTTTCATTGGGTTTTTGTGGAGAAAAGGGGTCTAAAAATCCTTTATAGGAGCCAGCGGTTATCAATCGACGCTCGACACCTAGTTTTTTCATCGTGTCGACAAAGCCAAAACCATCCATTAAGACACCAATCGAGCCGACTAGGCTAGCGGGACTGGCGTAAATGTCATCCGCAGCTGAAGCAATGTAATAGGCAGCGGATGCACAGAGATCGTCACAAACCGCATAGACCTTAATTTTCGGATGTTGGTGACCTAGATAGCGAATTTCACGATAGACCTGTGCCGCCTGAACAGGGCTTCCACCAGGACTATTTATTCGCAATATCACGGCTTGCGTATTTTTGTCTTCAAAGCTGTTTTGCAGGCCTTCGATGATGTTATCGGCGCTAGCTGGTGCATTATCGTTGATAATGCCGCGAATATCGATAAGGGCAATGTGACTTTTTGCTTTGGCAGAATTGGGCAAACTATTTGAATTTGACCATAAAAGGGCTAAAAAACCGATAAAAAGTATAAAGAATAAAAGCTTGAAAAAAATATTCCAGCGACGTTTCGCACGTTGTTCTTTGAGTGTATTGAAAAGCAATTTTTCTAGCGTTTTGCGTTCCCATTGGCCGTTGGATAATTCTTCTATCATAAAAATCTCTGCTAATTTCCAAGTTTATTCTAAGTTCTATAATAAGATAATCCATACAGTTTACCCTTTTTTTGCTAGCAGTAGTATTCTAACTTGATCATTGTGTGAAACAGCTTCAGATTTTATCCATCATTTGTCTAAATTAGACAGAATAGGTTAAATATGTCTGATACCAATAAACGACTCAACCAAACTTACTGATGTCTCGTTGTTAAAATATAATTTATTTTTGATTTATTTAGAAAATAAAAAAATAACTAAAAATTTAATATTTGCATTATTTTTTTTGCCTGAAAATTCCTATTAATTATTAATTTTATTGCTTAATATAATTTTAATTATTTATAAATATAATTCGTGAATTATATTTATTTTTTAATTTAAAATTATGCCTTCTTTAACGCCTTTATTTCCTGAAGAAAACCTCCCCATCACTATAAAACAAGGAAACACAGGCGATTGTTATCTGTTAGCGGCATTGGATTGCATTTTTCAATCAAAAGAAGGATATGATCAGATAAAATCTTTATTTAAAGAAGTTCCAGGGGGTGTGGAAGTAAGAATAAAAGCGGCTCGTCACCTTACTGATTCTAACCGTGAAAATATGCAGGGAAAATATGCTTATTATTACGATAGTGTGCGTGGGGAACATGTATTTTTTCTTAGTCAAAGGAGATTGAACGAAATCGATAATTCAAAAGATGGTGTCGATAGTAATTCACTTGCCGTAAAAATTCTGGAACGACTCATCCCTTATTTTTTTTTAATAAATGGGATAATACAAAAAGAAGAGCAAGTATATTTGCCCATAATTCAGATGAAAGAAAGTTCGGTTTAAGTTCAAGGTCATTTGTAGGCCAATTACTGGGTATAAGCACCTATGTCAGTTTAACTGTTGATGAGATTGTTAAATTGAAGATAGCCGATCCGGAACAGCTTGTTTTTATTGGTATGGATTATGGCAAGGCCGATAGCACTGGAAAAATACATGATGGGCATGCGTTAAGAGTCGATAAGGTAATACCAAATAGCAAAAGTCCCGGCGGCTACGATTTCGTTTTGGTTAATCCATGGAATAGTCAGAAACGAGAAACCTATAGTTTAAGTGATATACGAGAAAGAGGGCAAGATTTTCGTATCTTTAACTCCAGTCCACAAAAACTGCTAATGCATTATCTCTTAGGGTTTACGCCAGCAGCGATTAGTTTTGTTTGTGAAAACTCCAAAGTATTAAGCGAGATTTTACAAATAGAAGAGATGGATGTATTACATATTGATTCTTTAGTCGAGGGAATTATACAAGGTAAAATTAAATTGATAGAAATTGCTCAGAAATTAATTGATAGAGGTGTTGTGCAACCAAAAATGAAACAACTAAAAGAAGAACTAGAGGCTTCTGATAAAAATAAGTTTCATCTATTTATAGAGAAAAATAATTTCCGTATACAAAAACTAAGAGAAGTTATAGAATTTGCTGATAAAAGTCGTTTTATAGAATCTTTAGCGCTTATAAAAAAAGAACTTTCAAAAATAGAACAGCTTGCTCAAGAAGATAATAAATATAATAAGACTTTCCAGGTGGCAAATCAGCTTTACACTCAGCTCTTACAAGCGAAGGAATGTCTGTTGCATATAGAAACACCTATAGATGAAAGGTTAGCTCAATTCCAAAAAAGCTGTCTTGATGCCATCCATACAGCGTTACCTATTTTAGGACAGGAAGTAGAATGGCAGCCCCTGCTTATTAAATTGGTCAATGTTATCGTAGCGCTAGCCACAGTCGGTTTAGTCTGTTTAGCAACGGGTAGGTTCGGGTTGTTCAAACCACAAAAAAAGATACTTCCACTAGAAGAGATACTCCCGTTAAAAGAAACACTTGGTCAAACAGCACAGAAGTTGCAACAGGGGGTTGATGCAAACAACGACGTGGCTAAATTGATTCTAAGTCGCCGAAGTGCTTAAAAGATAGGCTAATAAAGTGTGAGCGCAAAAAAAATTCTGTCATATTCCTACGAAAGCTTTGTCGTTGTGTAATCGGGATATACCGCTTGTCGTGTGTTTGAAAGATTCACATTTTCAAGTATGAGCGGTATATATCTAGTAAAAAACTTGATTTTTATTAATTAGACTAAACTATAGAGATTAAGAGCAAAATAAAATCAAGTTGGCTATCGAGAGGGTATTGGTATTATGAGTCTTAATAAATTAACGAGTCAATTTCAGGCCGCGTTAGCAGAATCCCAATCATTGGCAGTAGGACGCGATAATGCCTTTATTGAGCCGATCCATTTACTGAAAGCATTGCTAGCGCAAGAAAATGGAACGGTAAGGCCTTTGCTGACTAAATCCAATATTAATTTAACCCAGTTAACGAAAGACTTAGATGAAGCGATTGAACGCTTACCTACTGTGCAAAGCGCAAAACCCGGTGAAGTTTATCCCTCGAATGATTTAACACGTTTATTGAATGTAACGGACAAATTAGCGCAGCAACGTAAAGATGAATATCTTTCTAGCGAGTTATTTATATTAGCGGCTGTGGTTGACAAAAGCTTAGTTGGTGATTTGTTACGAAAAGCGGGTGCGTCAAGACAAAACATTGAGGCATCCATTAAAGAGATTCGAGGTGGGGAAGGTGTTGGTGACCCTGAAGCAGAAAGTCGGCGTGGGGCATTAGAGAAATATACCATTGATTTAACGGCACAAGCCGCGCAAGGAAAGCTTGATCCTGTGATAGGGCGTGATGATGTTATTCGGCGCACGATACAAGTCTTACAAAGACGTACAAAAAATAATCCTGTGCTGATTGGTGAGCCAGGTGTGGGTAAAACGGCTGTTGTTGAAGGATTGGCGCAACGTATTATTAATCACGAAGTTCCTGAAGGTTTAAAAAATAAACGTTTACTAGCGCTGGATATGGGCGCTTTAATTGCCGGTGCAAAATATCGTGGTGAGTTTGAAGAACGTTTAAAAGCGGTGCTTAACGATCTAGCCAAACAAGAAGGACAGATTATTTTATTTATTGATGAATTACATACTATGGTTGGTGCAGGAAAAGCTGAAGGCGCCATGGATGCAGGAAATATGTTAAAACCTGCCTTAGCCAGAGGTCAGTTACATTGTATTGGCGCCACAACTTTAGATGAATATCGCACTTATATTGAAAAAGATGCGGCGTTAGAGCGTCGTTTCCAAAAGATTTTGGTCGATGAACCGAGTGTTGAAGACAGTGTGGCGATATTACGCGGTTTAAAGCCACGTTATGAAATCCATCATGGTGTAGAAATTATGGATTCCGCTATTCTTGCGGCAGCAACTTTATCGCATCGCTATGTTTCAGATAGGAATCTGCCAGACAAAGCTATTGATCTGATTGATGAGGCAGCGAGTCGTATTCGTATAGAAATAGACTCAAAACCAGAAGAGCTCGATCGCTTGGATAGGCGTTTAATTCAATTAAAAATTGAGCGCGAAGCCCTAAAAAAAGAAACTGATGAGGCTTCTAAAAAACGTTTGCAGAACTTACAGAAAGAGATCAACGAGTTAGAAAAAAAATATGCTGATTTAAACGAAATTTGGAAAGCTGAAAAGGCAACACTACAAGGCGAGCAAAAGATAAAAAGTGACCTTGAAAAAGCTCAGTTTGAGTTAGAAAAGGCACGTCGTTCGGGTGATTTAAATAAAATGTCGGAATTGCAATATGGTCAGATTCCTGAATTAGAAAAACAGCTAAAAGCCGTACATAAAATGGAAAAAAAAGAAACCCATCTCGTACGCAATAAAGTGACAGAAAAGGAAATTGCAGAAATTGTTTCTCAATGGACAGGTATTCCCGTTTCTAAGATGTTGGAAGGTGAGCGGGAAAAATTGTTGCACATGGAGGATGCACTTCATCAGCGTGTTATTGGTCAAGACGAAGCGATTGCTGTTGTCGCCAACGCTATTCGCCGTTCCCGGGCCGGATTATCCGATCCAAATCGTCCAATTGGCTCGTTTATTTTTTCAGGCCCTACAGGTGTGGGTAAAACAGAAGTATGTAAGGCCTTGGCAGGTTTTTTATTTGATTCGGACGAAGCCATGATACGTTTGGATATGTCCGAATTTATGGAGAAGCATTCTGTAGCGAGATTAATCGGGGCTCCTCCTGGTTACGTAGGTTATGAAGAAGGAGGATATTTAACTGAAGCTGTGCGTCGAAAACCTTACGCTGTCGTTTTATTAGATGAGATTGAAAAGGCACATGCTGATGTGTTTAATATTTTACTTCAGGTATTAGAGGATGGTCGATTAACAGATGGTCATGGACGTACCGTCGATTTTCGTAATACCGTGATTGTGATGACCTCTAATCTAGGTTCACAATTGATACAAGAATTTGCTTCAAAATCCGATTATGCCACTTTAAAGACAACAATAATGGAAGTGATTTCCCAGCACTTTAGGCCAGAATTTATTAATCGTGTTGATGAGGTAGTTGTATTCCATGCGCTGACAGAAAAACAGATCCATAAGATCGCTGCTATCCAACTGGAGCGTTTACGTCAACGTCTTAGAGAGCGTGATATGCAGTTAGAGGTGAGTGATGCAGCTATCGATCACATTGCAGCAGTGGGTTATGATCCGGTTTATGGAGCGCGTCCTCTAAAACGAACTATACAGCAAGAATTAGAAAATCCGATTGCGCGTGCTCTTATTGAAGGAAAATTTATAGCGGGTGATAGCATTGTAGTTGATTACAGCCACGAAAAAATAAGTGTTAAAAATAAAGTAAATAAAACCAGAAATTCTAACTCATAACAATAAAATACGGATATTTTCACATTATGGTGCTTTTAAATAAGCTCATTTGTTGAATTGAAATTTTTTTTATCCCATGGCCAATTTTGATAGATTTCAGACTGAGATAAAGTCATGGGATATTTAATAATTTCAAAAAAGGGTGAGTAATCAAAATCCCTGGGGGTAAATAAGCGTGGATTTCCTTGCGAAATCTTTAGGACATTGTTCTCTTGTTTTATCATTGGCAGTATCGGAAAGTTGACAGACTGAAAGGCTTCGGTTAATAAGGCGGAACAACTTTCTTTTACGCTATTTCCTGATTTGTAATTGAATAACGTTGAATGCCATTTTCGTGGTAACAATGGCCAAGGTAGTAGAAATCTACCTAGATCAAAAATTTGTCGAAAATCATATTCTATCCCTAAGTGTGTTATTGTGTAGTTAATAACTTTTTGCGCATCGTCATGTAAAATATCTTTCGGACGACAAAGTCGGATATGTTCCTTGGCATATTTAGTTAAGGGTGAAACGACTGTACCTTCGCCTAGTAAGCTTTCAATTACTAATTGATCATTCGGATTGCCCTGGTAAGAGTGTGAAACTTTTTTTTGCATTTCTTTATCTTCGATATCGACTAAGCGGCCTATATAAAGTGCTGAATGTGACCAAGAGGTCTGTGTAATGAGCTTGATAATTTGACTGATGCGTTTCCTTCCTTCTATGAGTAATACATCACAGGGGCGTAGTTCATATTTAAGTTTATTGAAATCACTGAGCGGAAAGGCTCGAATGGGCTCAATTTCTTTCGACGAGACAATGAGAGCATTGCGGAAGCAATGCGAAGTTGAGGAGCCCGCGATAGGCGTGCGTTGACGGGCGAAGCAGGAAACGCATCACGCC
>CAYQIM010000013.1:0-33285 GCA_964417555.1 Rickettsiella sp.
ACACACTTTGCTTTCTTCTTTAATTGTTAATGAACTAATTCAGTCAGTCAGTCAGCTAACCAACCCGCCCAGGCCGTAAACCCAAGGCTTGCGCATTCTACTCTTCACAGTATTCTACTCTTCACAGTATCATTGTCAAGCGTAATTTAATTAAAAAAATTAATTTATCGGTTATAACTTAGCGGTCACTGAGTTTATGATAAAAGTTGTATTTTTTAGCTATTTTGTGCCATCTTGCTGTCTTTATAGGAAAAACTACGTGGTCGGATAAGGCGTTTTAATGCAAGCCAAGTCATCTCGCGCTAGCAAACGTCTTAGACGACATTAAATTCATTTAATTTGCAGCTAATAACTAACTTTGAAGTACATCTATGGGTCCCATTATTTTAGATTTAACAGGGCTTACACTGTCAACCGAAGAGCGTGAAATCCTCACGCACCCCCAAGTCGGCGGCATTATCTTTTTTGCCCGTAACTATGAATCACCCAAGCAACTACGTGAGTTAGTATTACAAATTCGTGCTTGTAGTAAGGAGCGATTATTACTTACTGTCGATCAAGAAGGCGGGCGAGTACAGCGCTTTCTATCTGGGTTTACACCACTTCCCTCTTTAGGAAGTATTGGGCAGCTTTATGAAAAAAACCCTGAGGAAGCAAAGCTTTTTGCTAAAACACATGGTTGGTTAATGGCGACCGAAATACTCGCCTTAGGCGTAGATTTAAGTTTCGCCCCTATTTTGGATTTGGATAATGGTTTAAATCAAGTCATTGGAAAACGCTCTTTTAATGCCAATCCAATGGTTGTCGCTCAATTAGCCTGTTCTGCGATTCAGGGCATGAATAGTGCTGGCATGTGTGCAGTAGGAAAACACTTTCCCGGTCATGGTTCCGTTACAAGCGACACACACACGCATTTTACCGTTGATTCAAGAGACTATAAAACGATAGAGGAAAATGATTTGATTCCATTTGCTCAACTGAGCCCTTATCTAGATGGCATGATGGCGTCACATATTGTTTACAGCGAAGTTGATCCATTACCCTGCGGATTCTCTCCCTTTTGGCTGCAAACTATTTTACGCAAAAATTTCAACTTTTCTGGCGCCATTTTTACAGATGATTTATCTATGTTGGCTGTTCAAACCATGGGAAACATTTCAGAACGTGTTCAACTTGCATTGCAAGCAGGATGTGACGGTTTATTAATTTGCAATAATCGAAAAGATGCTATTTCTGCTTTGGAATACTTAGAAAAGTGTACCCCATACTGCAACCCTACGGAAAAACGCTTGCAAAAATTATTTCCGCGCCGCACACTAGAGGACCTTACACCGCAACACGCCACTGCTTGGCGCAGTGCAGTTGACCTATTAAGCAAATTAAACGATAATTAGGTTTCATTCATGTTAATTCCAGCTCATATTCAAGAAGTAGAAAAAAAAGCGAAGTGCCTTTTCACAAAATCAGCGATTGAAACTAAACTTGATGAAATGGCAAAAGCAATAAGCGAAAAATTAAGTGAAAGCAATCCTGTTGTCTTATGTGTTCTAATCGGTGGTTTAATCCCTGCAGGAAACCTATTGCCTAGACTTGATTTTCCTTTAGAGCTGGACTATATCCATGCAACACGTTATGCCAACGAAACAATAGGAAGCACTACAATAAACTGGGTAGCAAAACCCCGAGTTTCTTTAAAAGATCGCAACGTATTAATCGTAGAAGATATTTTGGATGGTGGCTTGACATTAGCTGCTATCGTTGATTATTGTCATCAACAAGAAGCTAAATCCGTTCACACGGCAGTATTACTTGATAAACAAAAAGTAGAACGTGCGCCGGGAGGAACTGATAAAGCAGATTTCGCGGCAATTACCATGGATAATGGCTTTGTTTTCGGCTACGGAATGGACTATGACGGTTATTTACGGAATGCTCCCGGGATATATGTAGTAGCTCCAGAACATGCCTAACAAAAATCAACTTGCCAAATAATTTTTTTTTAAGGTCAAATACAACCGTTATGAATAACTCATCGATCATCACACTGAGTGATACCTCTTTTGAAGAAACCGTATTGAAATCTGAATTACCTGTACTGGTTGATTTTTGGGCTGAATGGTGCGGCCCTTGCAAAATGCTGGCGCCTATTTTAGAAACCTTTGCCAGCGAGAACGTCGGTAAAATAAAAGTTTGTAAATTAAATGTTGACGAAAACGCCGCTAGCCCGGCAAAATACAGTGTACGTGGTATTCCTACACTAATTCTCTTTAAAGATGGAAAGGCAGAAGCCACTAAAGTAGGTGCGCTGTCGAAGTCACAGTTAGAAGACTTTTTAAAAAATCATCTTGCTTAACAGAACCCATGTCTATACTCACAGCAATTGGATTTTTGGCCAGGCGCCGCGAAGTAGAATGGATGCAAAGCCGTATACTTTGTTTTGTTAACAGAATTAAAAGCTTCAAGTATTTTGTTGCTATTCACACTTTATCCATAAATAGGAGTTATATTTATTCGTATCCCTATGTAGGATGGGTACAACGCGAATCGATTTTAAATCTTTAATTCTTGAAATTATTTCTCTGTTTTAAACATTCCGCTAACGAATAAGCACTATTCAATAATTTTTTTAATTTCCCTTATATGAAAGAAACAACACTATGAATCTAACTGACCTCAAAAAAAACTCACCTGCCGAACTCGTTTCTATTGCCGAAGAATTAAAAATTGAAGGATTAGGCCGTCTTCATAAAAAAGATATGATTTTTGCCATTCTTAAAGCACTGGCAAAACGTGGCGAAGATATCTATGGCGGAGGCGTATTAGAAATATTACCTGATGGATTTGGTTTTTTACGCTCTTCGGAAGGCTCTTATCTGGCGGGTCCTGATGATATTTACGTTTCTCCTAGCCAGATCCGTCGTTTTAATCTTCATACTGGCGACACCGTTTCCGGAAAAATCCGTCCGCCTAAAGAAAGTGAGCGCTATTTTGCTTTGCTTAAAGTCGATGAAATTAACTTTGATACACCCGATAACGCAAAAAGCCGAGTTTTATTTGAAAATTTAACACCTTTATTTCCTGATGAACGTCTCTGCCTAGAGCGTGGCAATGGCAGTACAGAGGATATTACTGCACGAGTCATTGATTTGGTTGCTCCTGTTGGCAAGGGTCAACGTGGTTTGATCGTTTCTCCACCTAAAGCAGGGAAAACAATGATGATGCAAAACATTGCACAATCTATTGTTCATAACTGCCCTGAGTGCTATTTGATTGTATTATTAATTGATGAGCGACCGGAAGAAGTAACAGACATGCGACGCTCTGTAACTGGCGAAAAAGTAGAAGTCATCGCCAGTACCTTCGATGAACCCGCAACACGGCATGTTCAAGTGGCTGAGATCGTCATTGAAAAAGCCAAACGGCTTATCGAGCATAAAAAAGATGTTGTCATTTTATTAGACTCCATGACACGTTTAGCACGTGCCTACAATACAGTTATTCCTTCTTCTGGCAAGGTATTAACGGGTGGTGTAGATGCCAATGCCTTACAACGCCCCAAACGCTTTTTTGGTGCTGCTCGTAATATCGAAGAAGGGGGAAGCTTGACTATTATCGCAACCGCCTTGGTTGATACCGGTTCCAAAATGGACGATGTCATTTATGAAGAATTTAAAGGTACCGGCAACATGGAAATTCACCTTGACCGCCGAATCGCTGAAAAACGTATCTATCCTGCTATTCATTTAAATCGTTCCGGCACGCGTCGTGAAGAAAAACTGGCTAAACCTGAAGTATTACAAAAAATGTGGATTTTACGTAAAATTCTTCAGTCTATGGATGAAATCGCTGCCATGGAATTCTTAATCGATCGCTTGAAAGCAACAAAAACAAATGATGAATTTTTTGACTCGATGAAAAAATAACTGGACTTACGCAAAGATTGTACGTCACCCCGGCAAAAGCCGGGGTCCAGTGACGAGTTTTCGCAACAGACTATACCTACCCATTGCATCTAAAGTTGCTCGCAGCTTCAGGTACGAGCGGTATATACCGCACTATTGTTATTAAGCCCTTCTTTTTCCATGCTCATTTCAACAGTTCTAATAACAGGTAGTTTTTTACTTAACCCGCATTCAAAAAATTGGCTTTGTCTATAACGTTGTTTTAAAGTTTGCTCCGTTATAGGGTGAGAAGCTCGATACAAACTATATGTTTCACTGCTAAGCGCAGCTGCACGTAACTTATCTCGTTGCGTAATTATAATTTCACGAATTTCTGCAATTTCTTCTTTCTCTCCTTCATTAAACTTTTTGTTTTCTCCAGACATTGCTATTTGAAACATTGTATCAATATCTTTGTCTGATAATTCAGACATTCGAAAAATGACTTCATTAATTTCTATCCTAAAAGTTGCCCAATCGATAGAGTTTGGAATAGGCACTTCTTCAGAAAAGGATTCTTTAGGATACTGATTAAAAATTGAGCAAGGAAATAGTTGCCGACCCTCCTTCTCTTCACCAGCCACAAATTTATCAATACAGTCTTTCGTAATTAAGCTAGACGGTGAAAAATTTACCTTAGTTATATCAAGTTTGAAAGATAGCTTTTTGTTACGATCATCCGTTAAATTTATCTCTGCTTTTAAAACAGAATTAAAAAACACGTAAGATATAAATGCGATATATCCTAATCCCCTATATCTTACTTCATCTCTCTCTTTACTTTCTTTTTTTTCTCGAATACTTGCGATTAGCTGGTTAAAAAATGATTCTAACAACTCATTTTCAACTGTTTCTGATTTTATGAATACAACGTTATCTAATATTAGATTTTTTTTAGCGATTTCTATCGGTGCACTAATCTGTATTGGACGTAAAGTTGACGCTATTTTACCATTTCTTTTGAATGATTGTCTAAAAGAACGAAGCATAAAATTATCTTTTTTATTATAGGAAAAAGTAATTTTAAAGTTCAATTATTAAAAGAAAATTAAATATGCCGTTCGTACTTGAGGAAAGCACTAAGTATGCGCAGGATGAGTTTCCACTAATTGAATCTCATATTTGGTTGGATTTTCAGGACACGGTTTAAATCCGCACTGAAGATAGGTAGAAATAACATTAACTACGGTCAAAATAAATACTACAGCAAAAACAAGATGGGTCAACACTTGTAAGGGCTTGCCTTTGAAATTACCCTCATGCCTATCCGAATATTGCGGAAGTATGCTAAAAATAATGGCAATATAAATAATAACTGCAACACACAAAAGAAAAACCCAGGTATATAAATGTATACCTAAAAAAGGAAGACCATAACCTGGGTCGCCTGGGATTACATGCAGGAATATTTGTCTTACCGACATCGCTGCGGTTAATAATGCCGCTAATAATGAGAGCGTGTAATGACCTGGATGAATTTTAAATTGAACATTAAGCAAAAAACCAAAAGCAATCCCCAAAATTCCAATCCGTTGTAATATACATAAAGGACAGGGTAACTCATGTAAATACAGCTGCAATGCAAATGCAATAACCAACAAAAAACCCAGCCCTAATGCATCGATAGCATTAAGCACCTTAATAATTTTTGCGACTTTAAAGGGTTCCATCGTATACCTTAAAACTGCAAGCTAAGTTGGCTAGTGAGATGGTGCATAAACACAAAGCTCGTAGCTATTAAAAAGAAAATAAAAAGACCAATCGAAAGCCTTCTATGTCCAAACCAGGCTAATAATACACAAATACTATAGAGAAAAAATAAAGCTAACATAGGCCATGATTTCAGTTAATGCTATTAGTAAGCTAGTCTACTTTATAAAAAAAATCTATCTTATGATAAGAAATTCTACCCAATATCTTATCTGCCCCCTAATAACGACTGGCCTGAGTATCTTTTTAAGATTGCCTGTACTCCAGACCATACTTCATTCATAGGGACAGATTCAACTAAAATTTCAGCAGACACATGTTCGGCGTCATGTAAGTGCTTATATAGAACGCGTGCATAATCAGATGCTTCCTTAGGCATATTAACCCAAAGTAGATTTTTATCACTTAACAAAGCAGAACGCCGTGCTAATACCGTCACAAACTTTCCTTGATTGATATATCCAACAACAATATCCTTCAATTCATCTGTTTGAATTTGCCGTAGTGTTAATGTTTTATACCTACTTGAAACAGAAGGATCGATTATCAATTCACGATTTATTACACGCTGTATTTTTTCTTGCGAAATTGCACCCAATCTCAATAGTTTTGGAACTGTTGTTGAGACATCCACAATAGTAGACTCAATGCCAACGGAGCAAACGCCTCCATCAATAACTCCATTCAGTTGCTCGCCAAAAGTTTCTCGTACGTGTTCCACCTGCGTTGGACTAAGCTGGGTAGAACGATTAGCGGAAGGTGCCGCCAAGCCACCAGCAAATGCTTTCAATACAGTTTGAGTAATCGGGTGATCGGGCACACGTAAACCAATTTTATTTTGTCCTCCTGTCAGTTCCGCCGGAATAAATTTGTTTTTATTCAGAATTAAGGTTAAAGGACCGGGCCAAAAATATTCTGCTAACTGACGCGCGACGGGAGATATTTCATCTGCCCAAGCTTTAAGATCGTAATTTTGAGGCAGTAAAACACTTAAGGCTTGATTTAAAGGACGATTTTTAAGCTTAAAAATCCTCTTAATGGCAGATATGTTTTTAGCATCCCCAGCAAGGGCATACACAGTCTCAGTGGGAAGGGCAATTATCCCCCCAACCTGCAATACACCCACAATTTCTTTTAACTGGCTTGGGGCAAGTAGTTCTTTTTCTTTATCGTTCAACATTCATTTTCTATACCAGAAAAGAAACTACCTCACAAGGGTTATCGTGGTAAATTAAGCTGTAATGAGTTTGAAAGCTTGCTCAAAATCAAATGGCTTTAATCGCTCTTCAAGCGATAATGGCTTAAATGGCATATTCTTAAAAAAGTCAGGAGGAATCGTCTGCGGATTAAAATAAGGGAAAAACTTCAAATTAGGTAAATAGCCTAAAAAATGACGTTGATAGTTATGGCAAGGCGTTGCAAGATCACTTTCCAAACAAAGGACTTTTTTATTTAAAAAGGCTGCCTCCATTAATACTGAAGAGACATGATTACCAATTATCACATCGAAATACGACATAAGCTCGACAGAATTCCAATGGGCTTCACATACCTTAACACAGCTATGCTTTCGAAAATAAGCCTCTACTTCTTTATGATTACCCCATAAAGGAAATTTAATAGCCGTTTTTTCATCCAATAATGGTTTTAAATATTCAAATAGACCTTCTAATCCATATGAATCCTGCAAATAATCAAAAAGTGAAACAAAGATTATTTTTTTCTGCGAAGAAAAATCAAGGGGCAACGTTTGTATAGTGGGAAAATATTTAATCCAACCGATTTCCTTTGTTTGGATTAAATTGGCATAAATAGGAAAAAAAGGCAGCGGATTAAAAAATAAATCAAATTGGTCAATAAATTTCCATTCATAAAGACCCAATGGCATGGTTAAATCATGCGGAATATAAACTGATTTAATCGGTTTTAAAATATCTAATAATTCGAGTGGAGCAATTAGACTAGGCATAAATTTAGAGGCTAGCTTTGAAACCTGTTCAGCGCGTTCTTTTCCTTTCTCTAAATGAGCACTCGTTATAAATATGACATCATGTTTCGCTAAAGCCCTCCAATCAGCTAAAGTGTAATTTACACGCATTAAGTCAGCTTCCAAACACTCGCAACCTTGATATCTTAAAAAATCTGCTACCGGTTTTAAAACATATTCACATCCTATGCCCATAAAAACATATAAACTAGTTTTTCTCACAAATTTTCCAGATAATTGACAAACGTTTTTGTACTCGCCCTATAAACAGCAATCCCTTTAAACATAAGCTGATTTTCTTTACCATCAACCACGGTATAACGCCCCTCATCAGCAATGAGACGGGTTCTTAGTGTATAATTTCCTGGGAAACTAAATAATGGTCCTAACACCTCAAAAAAACCACTATCATGTAAAAGCCAGCGTATGTAACCGTCTACATAATAGATCTCATCTTTTTCAATAGAAAAAGCATTATCATAATTTTTGCTTATGAAATCTTCCACTGTATTAGACTGTACCTTTTTATCTGTGTAAGTTTTTATAGCAATAACTAGTTCATCTCGACAAAGTGTCCTTAGTTTAGCTAAATAAGAAATATCCCTAAAAAGAAAAGATGAAAAACACGGATCAAACGAATAAATCACCGGTGTCTTAGTTAGACTTAATAGAAACGAATTAAAGTCTTTTTTAATGCTAACTGGTTTTAAAGTTAAAAAATTAATAATGGGATCTAAATAACCTCTTATCGAAGAATTCCTAGCAATAATTAAATTATTTTTTATACTAGAAAAATTATTTTTTATGCTAAAAAATATATTTAATAGCTCTCTTCCCTCCTCAGGGGAATGAGGATTATCAAGGATAATTTCAAGTTTATTTTTTCTAAAGATGCGCTTACATCTTAAATCATTATAAGGATCCAATGGATACAGACGTATATTAGTCTTAACCCTATTCTTTAAAATTATTAAAAGTTTTACAAACTTAATAAATCGGGCACGATAATAATTAAATTTTTTAACAAATCCATTTTCAAGAGAAAGCATAAAAAATTATTTATCTACGACAAAAGCATAAAAATGGGTGTTTTCCCAAGGGTTAAGATAACTAGGGTATATATCGACCACTGAATAGTGAGAAAAACTATCTGCAATTAGCTGTTGATCTTTTATAAGGGAACGGTATAAAGCGTGATAACATTGTCCCAATGCTTCAGAATAATTATCTATAATAACATCTTCATGGATACCGCAAGCGTGCTTAATCAATAGTTTACCGTTTTTTTTCAAAAAACGGTGACAACGTTTATAAAGCTGAGTCACTTCGTCGTCATTTAAATAATTTAAAACACCAAAAATAATGATTAAATCATACTGTTTTGTATCGTCGTAGTTAGCAATATCTACAGTTTTTTTTACTATTTTTGGCGAGTCAATACAAAAAGTTAAAAAAGCACTATTTTTATCAATAGCGGTAATATGTGTGACATAGGGTTCTAATCTGTTAACAATAGCGCCCGTCCCACAACCCAGATCCAATATATGTGAATATGAGCTAACATATTTTAAAATAAAATTTATATCGTAATTTAAACACTCATCATGTTTAAAGTGCGTAGCTAACCTAGGGTCTTTTATTTCAGAACGATTCCGCCAAAATTTGTCGATTTTCTCCTTGTTTAACATAAACTTCTCCATTATTTCTTGAATAAATTTCTTTTAACCAGACTATTGCTTTATTGTAATCCGCTAAAGTATCGATCTCTTGTGATCTGACTTTTATTGCTAATACAGGCAATACTGGAGCAAGCATTTCATAAACATGGGAGTTATTAGCCTTTATTTTAGAAGCATGTATTTGTGCTAAACCATTCCATTCATAAGCTGATTTTGTTTCTGGAGTAAATTGCTGGACATAATTTTTTTTATTATCGTGAATAAGCTTAATATAACAAGGATGTTCAGTATTAATTTCCGTATAAGCTAAACACTCACTATCAAGCGATAAAAAATATTGAAAATCTTCCGGATGAACTAACAAATCTCCATCTAACGAAATAACTAACTTATCCGTATAGGCCGCCCCTAAAGCTAAGCTAGTGCCTGTTTTAGTTGTGCGATAATCATGATTAAAAACAAATAAAACATCGCTACGTACTGCTAACACGGCATTAATAACTTCCTGCGCCTCAAAGCCAATGACAACTCGAACATCACTTACCTCTTTTAGCAGCTCTAATTGCCAATGAATCAAGGGTTTTCCACCTAGGGTGATCAGTGCTTTTGTTCTGCCAAGCCCTAAACGGCTACCCAAACCTGCACAATTTAACACAACTGTTTTAGAAAGCGGCATAATGTTTTTTCATTATAAATAACATGAGAAGCATTCACCATGACAGAATTTGCTGGTGAATGGATACCTCCGTAGGCAATACCTACATCCGCTAACTCCATTAATTCAGCATCGTTATGCCCTTCACCAATAGCAACAAATTGCTTAGCAGAAGAAGTGTGACGTAACCTTTGAATAATCTCTTTTTTATTTAAAATAGATTTAACCCCTTCAATAAAATTATCTTTATGGTGAGCTATTGAAGTAAATGAAGGAATTTTTAATTTTTCACATAATGGTTTTACCCATACATCAAGATTACCGGTAACAATATAGCAACGGTCAGCATTATCCTGCATAAAGCTGACTAAACTTTCATTAAGCGAAACTCCTTCTATAATTGCTTGTATTTGGTCAATAGGGATAGATTTCAATATCTCAATTCTTTGTAAAAAACCTTCTTCAAAAGGAAGCTTTCCCCATATACACTGGTAGGTTAAATCTTTAATGACGTCTTCCAAATTGAAATTTTTAGCAATAAGTGGCAATAGTTCACAGTGGGTTAACGTACCATCAAGATCAACTAAAAAAATAAACCGAGTCATTAAAGAAATAAAATTCCATTTATTGTTGAGGCAGGAAAAAAATGCGTGCTTATTTTAACTTTTTTTTACAAAATAAAAAATATCTATTTTGAAAAAATTATATCTATATTAGCCAAATAAATTTGGTATACGTAAACTAAACCGGAATCAAATTCGTTGGTTTTGCCCGTCATGTGATCCCGCATACCATTGTCTTAAAACTTTAAGTTTCGCAACTTCAAGTACAAGCAGTATAGGCGTTCGTTGAGTTATATGGCATTATTGAGGTTGGTGGCTTAGCCAGGATGGCTCAATATGGACACAAATGGATTAACAACAAGGATATGAGCAATATAAACTCAAGGATGTGCATTGTTTTATTAAGTGTATTTGTTTTTACACTATTCCTTACGCTATCTAAACGGGTAGATGCACAAACTGTCGATTCACATAAAAAAACAATGACCTTTTTATAAAGTATCCTAGTTCTCATTACCCTTCTAATCCTGCAGCACGTGCATTAATTAAACGTGGCGAGTACTTAAGTAAAGCGGGCGATTGCATTGCCTGTCACACCGATACCAAACACCAAGGACAGGCATTTGCCGGTGGGCTCGGTATCTACACCCCGTTCGGTACAATCTATTCACCCAATATTACGCCAGACAAAAACACAGGGATTGGTCGTTGGAGCGACGATGATTTTATTCGTGCCATGCATAAAGGAATAGCACCCGACGGCTCGTATTATTTCCCCGTTTTTCCTTTTGCTAGCTTTACCAAAATCAATAAAGCGGATTTGTTAGCCATCAAAGCTTATCTTTTTAGCCTAGCCCCTATTGAAAAAAAGAATTCAGCCAATGAAATGATGTGGCCTTTTAATTGGCGTTTCTTACAGCTAGGCTGGCGTATTTTATTTTTCCGTTCAGGTGAATTCCAACCTGAACCTTTACAATCTAAGGATTGGAATCGCGGCGCTTATTTAGTCCAAGGATTAGGACATTGTGGTATGTGCCATAGTCCATTAAACCTACTCGGCGCCGAAGAAAAAAAATACTATTTAACAGGCGGGTTTATTGAAGGCTATTACGCTCCCAATATTACCTCCAGCGGTTTAAAAGAAGTCTCGATCCCTGAAATTTTAGCTGTGTTTCAAACAGGAAAAAAACCCAAAGCAGCTGGCAAAATTGGTGGGCCGATGGCCGAGGTGAATAGTAATAGTCTATCCTATTTAACAAACTACGATTTAAGCGCTATAGCTAGCTATTTAAAAAGTGTTAAAAGCCAAATGCCAAAATCAGCATTTACTGGCCCTGTTACAGCAAAAACAGGAAAAAAAGTTTACCAAAAATATTGCGCCGTCTGCCACGCCACAGGTGCCGCTGGTGCTCCTAAACTTGGTGATAATACAGAATGGCAAACACGGTTAAAAATAGGCAAAGAGCAAGTTTACAATCGTGCCATACAAGGCTTTAACTCCATGCCGGCTAAAGGGACATGTACAGGATGTTCAGATGATGCCATCAAAGCGGCAGTTGATTATCTTATTGATACAAAACAAACAACAGCGGGCACAACCTTACTTCCCGTACAAGAGCCTGCATTTAGCTTAAAGGTGGGAAAAACTATTTACCAAACGCATTGTGCAATTTGTCACAGTAAAGGAGTAACAGACACACCACAATTAGGGGACAAAATAACCTGGAAACCTTTAATAGCAAAAGGAATAGATGTTTTATTTGCCAACACCATTCACGGTTACAAAAAAATGCCGACAAAAGGAAATTGTAACGACTGCAGTAATGCGGAGTTGGAAGCAAGTGTGAAATATATAGTGGAAGAGAGTAAGACAAACGGAAATTATTCATTATGGTAAGTATACTCTTCGCACTTGGATTTTCGGCTGTGTTGCTACTCAATTCGCAATCCTCATGTATTCTACATACACTGCGGTTGCTCATCCTCGTAGCGCCTTGCCGAAAAACCAATTGCTGTGAGTATAGATAAGCTTCGTCTTTTTAAAATACTTGCTTATCCAAAGATTTAGCATAAGTGCTAAAAAAATTATTATGCAATAGTAATAACAAGGATAGTTTTATGAGATTAAATGACTTTAAAGCCGGACATTTAAAACGTGTTATTGGCTTGAGTTTATTTTTTATTCCGCACACGGCTTTGTCCGCATGGCAAATGAATATGCCACGTGGCGTTACTCCACTGAGCCATTCTATTTATGATCTGCATATGCTGGTATTTTGGATTTGTGTAGGCATTGCCATTATTGTATTCGGCATCATGCTGTTTTCTTTGATCCGCCATCGAAAATCTCGTGGTGTAACGCCAGCACAGTTTCATGAACATCCTGTATTAGAAATTGCTTGGGCTATTGTGCCCTTTATTATTTTGATTCTGATTGCCATTCCGGCCACAAAAACACTCATTAAAATGAATGACAATAGTAATCCTGATCTGACTATCAAAGTCACCGGTTATCAATGGCGTTGGCGTTACGCCTATCTTGATCAAGGAATCGATTTTTTTAGTAATCTATCGACACCGACAGAAGAATTACAAAATAGAGCGAAAAAAAACCCATGGTATTTACTCGAAGTCGATCATCCACTGGTTGTCCCGATTCATAAAAAAATTCGCTTTCTTTTTACATCCAACGATGTCATCCATGCCTGGTGGATTCCAACTCTCGGTATTAAACGTGACACAATACCCGGGTTTATTAATGAATCCTGGGCCAGAATAGATAAAGAAGGTACCTATCGCGGCCAATGTGCTGAATTATGCGGCACTAATCATGCTTTTATGCCGATTGTGGTACAGGCAGTCAGCGAAGCAGAATTTAATCAATGGATCAAACAACAGGGAAACACCTCTCATGGAACAAACACTTGAGCTAGAACATCCCGTTCAAAAAGGTTTTTTAGCCTTTATTAAACGTTGGCTATTTACCACCAACCATAAAGAAATTGGCACACTCTACTTACTTTTTAGTTTGCTGATGTTTTTTATTGGCGGTGTCTTTGCTTTACTGATACGTGCTGAATTGTTCCAACCAGGCGCCCGTTTACTCAATCCCGAGTTTTTTAATCAGATGACAACAATGCATGGCATTGTCATGCTATTCCTCGCTATCATGCCGGCTTTTTCTGGCTTCGCCAACTGGATGATCCCTTTAATGATAGGCGCACCGGATATGGCGATGCCACGTATGAATAACTGGGCATTTTGGATTTTACCGGTTGCCGCTATTTTATTATTCAGCACTTTATTTATGGACGGTTCAGCACCTAATTTTGGCTGGACGATGTATGCACCCTTATCGACCACCTATGCACCGGAAAGTACGGATTATTTAATTTTAACTATTCACTTAATGGGACTTTCCTCTTTAATGGGTGCTATCAACATTATTGTCACTCTGCTTAATCTGCGTGCACCTGGTATGACAATGATGAAAATGCCTATTTTCTGTTGGTCCTGGTTAGTCACTGCTTTCTTATTAATTGCCGTCATGCCTGTACTAGCCGCGGCTATCACCATGATGTTAATGGATAGACACTTTGCCACCAGCTTTTTTAGTGCTGCCGGAGGCGGTGATCCATTACTCTATCAACATCTTTTCTGGTTTTTTGGTCATCCTGAAGTTTATATTATTATTCTCCCTGCCTTCGGACTTATTTCACAAATTATTCCTACTTTCAGCCGTAAAAAGCTTTTTGGCTATCGCTTCATGGTCTATGCTATTTTAGCAATTGCCTTTTTATCGTTTATCGTTTGGGTGCATCATATGTTTGTCACCGGCGTGCCTTTAGCCGCTGAATTGTTTTTTATGTATACCACCATGCTTATCGCTGTCCCAACTGGCGTTAAGGTATTTAATTGGGTCACCACGATGTATCGTGGTGCCATCACCTTTGAAACACCGATGTTATTTGCTATTGCCTTCGTTATTCTATTCACTATCGGTGGATTTTCAGGTGTCATGCTGTCGATGGTGCCCGCTGATTTTCAATACCAAGATACCTATTTTGTTGTGGCACATTTTCATTATGTATTAGTTCCCGGTGGCTTATTTGCCGCGATTGCGGCCATTTATTACTGGTTACCGAAAATGACGGGCGTTATGTATAACGAGAGATGGGGACAATGTCATTTCTGGTTATCTGTTATCGGCGTTAATCTGACTTTTTTTCCTATGCATTTTTTAGGACTCGCAGGTATGCCCCGTCGTATTGCTGATTATTCACTACAATTTGCTAACTTTAATGCAATTGCGAGTCTAGGTGCTTTTATCTTTGGATTTGCGCAACTATTTTTTCTATTCGTTATCTTCCGAGCTATATTAGGGAAAGGAAAAAAAGCGACTGCACAAGTCTGGGAAGGTGCTGAAGGTTTAGAATGGACACTCAGTTCGCCACCACCCTTGCATAGCTTTACTACACCGCCAAAAATCCCATTGTCATGAAAGATATAAAATGTTGTCTTTACCAAAAAATACTAACAAAAAACTTCTATTACTTCTTTCACTGACAACGATTGCTATGTTTGGTTTTGGTTTTGCAATGATTCCATTGTACAACTCTCTCTGTAAAAATTTAGGTATTAATGGAAAGACAGATAAAAATAGCTATTTAGCCTCTAGCGAAATTGATTTATCACGTAGTGTTCGCGTAGAATTTATGACAAGTAACAATAACTATCTACCATGGGATTTTTACCCACGCCTACGCCATCTACAACTACATCCTGGCGAAAATATACTGGTTTATTTCGAGGCTAAAAATAATTCAAGCAAGCAAATGACGGTACAAGCCATCCCTAGTGTTTCACCCGGTATTGCCGCCAAGCATCTGAAAAAAACTGAATGTTTCTGCTTTACACAACAAACCTTCACCCCAGGTCAACACCGTACCATGCCGGTGTTATTTCATTTGGATACGCAATTACCCAAAGAAATTAATACCATAACTTTATCGTACACCTTATTTGATACGACGAACTTAAAACGGCCTCTGGTGATACCGTCAACTCAAGGACATATCGCATAAAGCTAGCAAGGAATGAACGTATGCAACATAAACCCTCTCATTATTATGTCCCACAACAAAGCGGACGGCCTATTCTAGGCGCTATCGCCTTATTTATTCTCGCGCTAGGCTCACTTAATTTAACTGAAAAATGGGGAATGGTCGCATTTTTAATAGGTTTAGCCGGATTGTTGTTTATGCTTGGCGGATGGTTTCGATCCGTTATCAAAGAAAGTAATGCGGGCTACTACAACCAACAAATGGACAAAACATTTCGTTGGGGTATGTTCTGGTTTTTAATATCGGAATTATTTCTGTTCGGATTATTACTCGGATCTATTTTTCATGTCAGATTTTCAATTACCCCGTGGATAGCGGGCCAAAGTGGTGATGCGTCGCTACTGACCCATTATTTACTATGGCCCGATTTTGCTCAGCATTGGCCATTAATAACACCACCAAGAAATTCTCCAATTACAAAAAACGCTTCTAGTTTAATTTCACTACGTGGCATTCCTTTTCTTAATCTGATCCTATTTCTGATTAGCCTATTATTTTCGCTATACGCTTTAATTTCTTTAAAAAAAGAAAAATATAAAAAATCGTTTATCACATTAAATACAGCTATTTTATTAGGAATTTTATTTTTAGCATTACAAACTTATTATTTTATTTATCTAATTAAGGCGAATATTATTGTTAAAACTGGCGTATATGGTAGCTTTTTGATTGCCTTCCTTGGCCTACATATTCTCAATGTGACTAGCGCACTTTTATTTTTCATAAGTATCAGTCTACGAATTTATCATCATAAAGTCAGTGTAAAAAACACCTTCTCCTTAGATGCGGGTATTTGGTGGTGGTGCTTTCTTACCGGTATATGGCTACTAGGATGTTTATTAATTTTTTAACATGAAAAAACCTATTATAAAATTTCGGCTTAAAAATTATTATTTTACGCTTTATTCATTGTCCAGCTTGGTTTTCATCAGTTTATTTGTTCTCTTAATATACCTGGGCATATGGCAAATCCATCGTGCTATCGAAAAGCGTGATCTGAAGATGCAATTTTTAGCCCAACAACAAGCAAATCCTATCCTGTTAAATAGACTAAAAAAGATAAGTAGTGATCAAACTTACTTATCTGTAATAGCCGAAGGTCATTTTGATAATAAACATAGCTACTTACTAGACAACAAAATCTACAAACATCAGATCGGCTATGAAGTACTAACTCCTTTTATTTTAAAAAATAATCCTAATACCATTCTGGTTAATCGCGGCTGGATCCCACAAGGACCTAGTCGAAAAAAACTTCCTAATATAAAATCGGTGATAGAAGACATCCTGATCGAAGGCGTACTTTTTAGGCCACAAAAAACATTTCATTTCAAAACAATAACTGAAGAAAAATGGCCGCAACGCTTATCCGCACTAACACCAGGATTTTTAAATAAAAAACATTTACCACCTTTTATTGTTGTCTTAAATAAACCGGGAGCTTATAGTTTTATTCCTTTATGGCAACCCATTATCTTACCGGCTAGCCGACATTACGCCTACGCTTGCCAATGGTTTGGCTTAAGTTTGACCCTATTAATTGCTTTTTTTATGAGTCAACTCACACGCTATGATAGCCAATAAAAAACTAAGACCCTATTTCATTTTAGTATGGCTAATGCTTATTTTTATAGGACCTTTAGTGGTCGCTGTTGTGCTTTATAGCCAACACCCTGCTTGGCTAACGCAGGTAACATTGAATAAGGGACAACTACTTTCTCCTCCATTGGATTTTAATACTTTAAAAAAAAACGTTATTTTCAAATCAAGTAGACAGAATCGATGGCAAATACTTTATTTATCAAATACAAATTGCAAGCAACCTTGCCAGCAACGATTACATCATTTAACGCAAGTCATTTTGGCATTAGGAAAGAATAGCGATCAAGTCAGTGCCATTTTAATTCAAATTAATCTCGCTTCAAAAATAAAAAATAACAATATTAGCCACTATTTGATAAGCACTTATGAATATCAGCGTTTTTTCACGACTAAAAAGCTAGCAACGGGTTACTATATTGTCGATCCACGAGGGAAAATTATTTTGTATTATCCGAATAATGCATCAGCTGAAGATTTGTATAAGGATTTAACCCATTTACTATAAAGGAAAATAATAGCATGTTAGAAAATAAATTAGCGCTGCGTATTATTTACCCAGCCGCATTACTTGCCTTTATTGTCATTTTGCTGGGTGCTAGCACACGACTTAAGGATGCCGGCCTCGGCTGTCCAGATTGGCCGGGTTGCTATGGACAAGCTATTGTACCGCAACCACCACTTTCTATTGCTTTTGACGGACAAACACTTAACGCTAGCAAAGCGTGGGCCGAAATGATTCACCGTTATGCCGCCGCTACACTCGTATTACTGATCTTTGCCGCAAGCATTTTAATTTTACATAAACGTAAACTACCCAATCAACCGGTAAAAATTGCTTTTTTTCTGTTAAGCCTATTATTTTTTCAGGGATTACTGGGTAAATGGACAGTCACGCTACGTTTACACCCTCTCATCGTCATGTCTCATTTACTAGGCGGCTTAGGTTTATTGAGTCTGCTGTGGATTTTAATACTACGTTTAACTCCTTTTTTTAAAACACAACCCACAGAGCACGAAAAAAAACTACGCCCGTGGGCTATCATCGGCTTATGCTTTGTGGTTATGCAAATTATATTAGGCGGCTGGACAAGTAGTCATTATGCTGCATTCGTTTGTCCTGATTTTCCTAGCTGCCAAGGGCAGTGGTGGCCGCCGATGAACTTTACCGAAGGATTTCATTTAGAAATGAACTTCAATAAAAATTTTGACGGCGGACTTTTATCAAACAAGGCCAGAACCGCCATCCAAATGTGTCATCGAATAGGGGCATTGATTACAACATTGTATTTAGCTTTCCTGGCCTGGAAAATAAAAATGACAAATAATAAAGGGATATTAAGGCTTATCAGTCTACTACTCTTATTAGTGTTAGGTCTACAGATAAGCTTAGGCATACTCAATGTAATCTGGTTACTAGCCTTTCCCATTGCGATTGCTCACAACGGTGTTGCGGCACTTTTATTGCTAGTACTTGTTACTTTAAACACCTATATCACGCACACTTAGTTTTTAAAAGCACTATACGCCAAACGCAATTCTTGAGTGCTTAATGATGAAATGATTGATTCCTGTGTTTTTTCAACAAGCGTTTCTAAGTTTTTGATTAATAATTTTGCCCGAGAAGACTTTTGCAAGCTTGCAGTGATTCCTGGGCTTAGTTTAAAAAAATGAGCGATGAAGTTAAGTGGTGTAACAAATAAAGTATTATTTTTTTTCATGGCAAGAAGAGATTCAAAAGCTGCCAGCACCGACCGAAACTCTACTAACCGAGAAAAAACCTCGATTAAATTAGTTTTTTCGCCACTGTAATTAATCTTATAAAGTATACCTTGAAGCTCGTCAACCTTATCCATTTTATCTCTCCGATAAAAATCTTCATATTTCGAACTAAGATGCTTATCCCAAAGGCGAGTCGCATACTTGATAAGTTCACTTCTAGCTACACGAGTAAACTCATCTAAAATCTCACTTACATCTTTATTATCCTTGTTACCTTTATTATTAGCATAGATAAAATATTTAATATTTAAACACATAATTTTTCACCCATTTTAAATGATTTATAAATTAGACTGAGGATTGATAGTTATCTCAGCTTGTGCTATTAAATTTTCCAATTTATCTACCAATAAATCACCTTTTGTTCTCGTATGTCGCTTAAAAAAACTTCCTATAGCCTGGATAAAACTATTATCTCGATGCAGTGCAAAGGTAGATTTCCAATCCGACAAATAAGTTTTAAAATTGTCAACGGTAGAATTTTTTAGTGCAAATAAAAGGTTACCTACTGCGCTACGCTTAGTAACCAAAAGGAAGCTGGAACGACTGGATTGATTTTCGAGATTATATCCTTCTAAATACTTTTTATATTCGTTGAGGGCATTTTCTATTTGTTTGTGAATATCATCATCGAAAATACAAGGTTTTTTAACTATTTCATCTAAACTAGTTTCGTTATCTTGGACGATAGCGCGTGGCACATCTGGATCTGGGCACACTTCTCGTTCAGCGTCACCGGAATTTACGTTAGAAATCTTTTCACTACCTGCCTTCGCTTCACCCATAGAATTTTCTTTCCGCACTATTGGCTCAAGATATTCTTTTTTCAAAAAAGGATATGCTAAACCATTATCGACAAAGGTTCTAAAATAAGCATAAAAGCTTGACACATAGTCATCTAAATCTCGTTCCGCTGTTTGTAACAAGGCAATGTCAGAAATAAAATCCAATGCTTCTACTTTATTTTTTATAGCGACAAATAATTCTTTATAATAAGTTAGATGTTCTATAATAAGTTTTTTATATTTTTCTCCATACTCAGTTAAATAACAACTATTTTCCGGATTTTCAAAAAATTCTATTTTACTTATAAAAAAATCTAGCCACTCATTAAAAAACTGATCAGCGTCCTGATGTTTATCCTCCACTTCATACTTGATATCCCTGCTAGTTTCAAAGCAGGTTTTAAACTCGTTAAATAATGGTATTAATTTATCAATCAGCTCTTGCTTTCTCGTGAAATTCCTTCTCTGCAAAAAAACATCTTCTTGTTCATTTATAATATCTGCACCCATAGCATCACCTGTTATTTTTTTATTATTAAGTGAACTTATTTATCAATTCGCTAATTTACGTAGTAGTCGCTTGCCAAAGAAATTTCTACTTGCTTAACGGGCTTAATTGTGTTCCAGGAGGAAGCTCTCTAACTGTCGTTCAAAGTTGTCTAATTGTTCGCTCAATGCATTAATTAGAACTTTACTTGCAACTCGAGATTCCAAATACTTCTTTCCAAATATTCCAAAAATGAACTTACTACCCCATTGACTTCTATAAACGGATATATCCGCTTCTTTTTCTTGAATAGCCGCTCTCGCCTCATCAATAGCTTGTTTTATTTCAGCTTTGTCATTTGATTTATCCATTTTTTCTTTAATAGTCAAAACCTGGGCTTTAATATGCGAAAGTTTTTCGGCTTTATTAGTAGCCACTTCATTCCCTATTCTTTTTAATTTGCAGATTTTTGACTGTACATCCACCATTTTAGCTAAGCAATCATATTTAACTTGAAAACCCTGTATTTCTCTATTCTCTGGTGTTGCTGCAGAAATATTTGACAACAAAGTCGTTATCTCAGTTAATAACCGTTCTTTCTCCTGCATAAGTTCCGAACCTTCCACCACCTGAAGATATTCAGTTGAAGCTTTAAGTGCAACAACAGCTTGCAGCAGTTTTTCCTGTTTTTCTTGCAAAATATAATGATTAATCTCCACAAGATTTTTATATTGTTCTTCAAAGCTAACTCTTAGTTCATCTATTCTTTCATTGAGTAATTCGGGCGATCGAAAATGCCCGCTCCCGTAAAAGAGTTCAAAGTTCTTTAATTCAGTATCCCAACAATCCATTACCCTTTTTAATGATTTTTTAGCCTCTTCTATGCTCGGATCATTCACTAATGCATCGCTTAATCGCTCTCCTCTTGTTTGATATTCAACAAATTCGTCAAACTTAATTTGAAAAGCATTACTACAAGCCTCAAATTCCTTGATATCATAATCTGTCAAACTAACATGCCCCACTAACTGAAAAATGCTATTCAATCCTTCTTGTTCACCTTGACAGATGGCAATAAAATTTCCATTGATCCAATCTTTAATGAATTCTTTATTCGCTTCGTAGTCAGGAAACAACGTTAAATTACTGACTTGCGAGCAAAAATAATCTTTAAAAGTATCTGCTATAAAATTAAGTGGGTTACTATTACTGTCGATGAAAGGCAATCCTTGATTAAGCTTATTAATAATTCTATTGATAGCCGCATTCAAACTCGCCTCATTACTACGCAATCCGTCCGCATTAGCAACCCACTCTCGTAAATACTTCAACATAGCAAGCGCTTCTTGTTTTCCAGTATCAATCTCCACGTCTGTTTCTATTCGTGCATCTGGTTCCAAATCACTTTCATTCATCCTCTCCTTCGAAATGTCTGAGTGAAGACTACTAAAATCTGAATCTTCAGAATGTAAACTTGCTGAATTTCGTGCATCCGGTTCCAAATCACTTTCATTCATCCTCTCTTTTGAAATGTCTGAGTGAAGACTACTAAAACCTGAATCTTCAGAATGCAAACTTGCTGAATCCGGTATCGGTATATAAAAATCATCTTCCCATAAATCAACCTCTGGTTGGTTCGGAACAAAAGACTGATCGAGTAATATCCCTTTTACTTCGATGGCTAAGCCTTTATGGCTTATTGCTGAAAGTAATTCTTCCGCTAGGCTTTTAATTTTGGTTTCGTATGATTCATTTACAGCATTAACTTCTGCCTTATTCGTCGCTTTTTTCAAGGCAACATTTTTATTTTCATACATCTTCATTAATCTAGCATAATAATCTTCAAACAGTTCATATAACACTTTCTTTACCTGAGAACCGCTTTTATTGCTTTTATAAATAAAAACTAACGGTATCGGAATATTCTCATTCGGTTTAATAAATTTTTCTTGAAGATCAAATTGATCTGGCTTTTTCACTGCTAATTTACGAAAATTGAAACGTTTAGAGCTATTAGATTCATTACGACCGAAAATTAAAATACGTAACTCCTCAAAGCTTTTATCAACAGCCGCTGTCTTTACTAAAAGCGTATATTGTGTAAGATGCCTAGGAAGCCTAGATATATTTTTAGAATAGCGTTCAGAAATTAGAATAGCGTTCAGAAAATCTAATCTCTATTGCTTGCCGGGTATCTTTATTAATGGTAAAAATTGTCATAGCTAATAACTCCTTAAAAACTGCTATTTAGAAAAAGGATAGAGAGACTTACAAAAGGGCAACTTTCGCTGCCCTTTTGCAGACTTAAGCCTCTACTCGCTTAGATGCTAGATTGAGCTACAGGAGGACGTTCCTCAAGTTGCAGGGCAAAGTTGTCTAATTGATCACTCAATGCATTAATTAGACCTTGACTTGTGACACGAGATTCCAAATACTTCTTCCCAAATATTCCAAAAATGAACTTACTACCCCATTGACTTCTATAAACGGATATATCGGGTTTGTTTTGTTCAATGGTCGCTTTAGCAGCATCAATAGCTTGTTTTATTTCAGCTTGGTCATTTGATCTATCCATTTTTTCTTTAATAGTCGAAACCTGTTCTTTAATCTGCCAAAGTTTGATAGCTTTATTAGTAGCTGTTTCATTACCTACTTTTTCCAATTTTTCGATTTTGGCATCTATATCCGTCACTGTTTTAACTACGTTATCGTTATACAGCTGCGCTATAAATTGCTTTCTGGTCAGACCCTGTTCTAATGAAGCTAGATTATTTGCTAAGCGATCATATTCAGTTATAAAACGCTGTAGATTTTTATAGTCTAGTGCTTCAGGGGCGGAGATATTTATAGTAGCGTCTAATAAAGCTTTTATATCTTGCACTAATTGTTCTTTTTTCTGAGCGATTTCTGATTCCTGTATTACCTGTAAATTTTGAGCTTTAGCTGCAAGTGTTGTAACGTCTTGTTGTAACCTGTTTTGTAAAGCCGCTTTAAGGTTTCCACATTTCTGTTTAAACGTAACTTTTAATTCAGCTATTTCTGAATAGAGCACATTTTGTGGTAGAAATTTTCCATTTTGGTCTGCGTATTCGAAATTTTTTAATTTTTCTTCCCAAGAAGCGATAATAGATTTTAATGCTTCTTTATTGTCCGCTAACGCTGGATAAACTAAGCTATCAAGTTGTTCTTGCTGTGTTTGATGTTGAAAAAATTCGTCAACCTTAGCTTTAAAAGCATCATTGTTAGCAGCAAATTCCTTAATATAATCCTCTATCCACCTAACTCGCTTAACTATCTCATTAATACGACCCTTAACGCCTTGGGCTCGATTAATTTCAGCAAAATTCCCATCAATCCATACTTTTACAGGCTCTTTATGCTCTACATATCTATGATGCAAATCTAAACCACAGACTTGAGATTTAAAATAGTGTTGTAAATATAGTGTTAAGGGGGGCACTATTAGGGTCGGCAGAAGAGCCATTAATCTGGTTAACAGCTTTATCGATTGATCGCTTTAAAATACCTACTTTATCACCCAAATTAGGCAACTTATCAATCCACGAACGCAAAGTCTGTAACCCTGCAATTGCCTCTTCTTTTTCGGCATCAATACCTTGTTGATCGGTAGTTACAGGTACTTCGTGATTGGAATCACTTCCACCCAAATCCGGATATAAAGTTGGTGTTGGCTTTGCATTGTCCTCTGCCGAAATGTCTGATTGACTACTCAAACCGGAATCAGAGGTTAAGCTAATAGAATCTGGATCTGTTGCTTTCGGTGTTTCGGTGCTTTCTAAGGTATCAGGATTTAATTCTGTCGCCCCTTTCGCTCCATAAGCTTCTTGCGCTAGCGAAACTGAAGCATATTTTGTCAGTAATAATGCTTTATCTCTAGTAGAATCCAAATTTTGTAAATGTTTTATTATTCCATTCCCTAAATTAACTAATGAAGGCTCTTTATCTGCATTATTGTCTAAATATTCAACGCATGCTGCCTTAATATGCCTAAAAAGCTTATCTTTATGCGCCTTCTCTACATAAAATATTAGCTTACCTTCAAGCTTAATCTTACCTTTATTAATGTCAGCATTATCTGCCAAGGTTATAGTTATTCCTTTTTTTTCATCGAACCCAGCTACAATAAATTTATGTTTACGAGGTTTAGTGGCAATGGCAACTTCGCCACTATCTACAACTACTACCGCTTTTCCAATATCTTCTGCAGTCAGTGGTTGCTGATCCATTTCATTTATAATTTGAGGAAGTTGTTCATCTGAATTTGTTGTTTGCGGCATATATATCTCTCTTTTTTTATCAATTTATTTTATTTATTTTTATAAAAAATATTTAAATTTATTTTTTAATTTTTACGTGGCGATAATCTATCACTATTAAAATAATTTTGTCTAGTTATTTTTTTTATTTATTTTTTAATAATTTATAAAATTAAATTGCAATAATAAAAAAGCTATATAATCCCTTGTTTTTACTACTTTGAATAAAATTAATTTATATTTTACTAAAATTAAAATTTTTTATTTAATAATAAAAAATATAAAAATTATGACCTCTCTCACATAATAAAAATAATTTATATTGCGCTTCGGCATTCGATAATTAAATGTTAAGGATTTCTTCTCAAAACAACGAAGTGAACATCTACGCGGCCAATAACTCAGTTTTGCCGGCCTATCGAAAATGTCTTGTTTGTATGCTTGCCAAAAGGCGGGGATAATAATAAACACTTAAGAACTACCTAACGAAACTTAAGTATTAACACAACAATAGGGAATGTTATGACAGAAAAAATCTCGCAATTAAAATCATTAATCAATTGGCTTCGGATCTATTTGGAATTGAGCAAGTGGCGAGTCACCAGCCTGATGCTGATCACCGTCTGGATTGGTATGGAGCTAGCGACTTCGTCTTCCATTCCTCCGAAAAAACTTTTGTTTACCCTTTTGGGAATAGGTTTAATCGCCAGTTCTGCTGCCAGTATCAATCATTTGTTAGATAATCAATTAGACTGTTTAATGGCACGTACCCAACGGCGCCCACTACCCCAGGGAAAAATCTCGCCAACGCATGTCTTCTTTTTTAGCATGATAGTGGGCTTATTAGGCACACTTATTCTCGCTTACTTCACAAATCAGTTAACAACGCTGTTAAGTTTATCCAGCTTGTTTGGCTATGCCATTATTTATACTTGCTTTTTAAAGCGGATGACTACACAAAATATTGTCATCGGTGGCCTGGCGGGAGCCAGTCCGCCTTTACTCGGCTGGACTGCTATCACAAACCATATCGATCCAGGCGGATTATTATTGGTATTGATTATTTTTACCTGGACACCACCTCATTTCTGGTCATTGGCCATCGCAAGGCATGATGACTATGTGAAAAGCCAGCTTCCTATCCTACCAATCACACATGGAATCCCTTTCACTAAACGACAGATATTGTTTTACACTACTTTATTAAGCACGGCCTCGCTGCTTCCTTTTTGCATAAAAATGAGTGGTTTATTTTATTTAGCTGGCGCTTTACTGCTAAATAGCGGATTTCTAGTTGCAGCTATCCGTTTATTAAAGCAAACTAAGAATGCGACAGCGATAAAAATCTTTCATTATTCAAATTTTTATTTGCTGATGTTGTTTGCTTGTTTGCTCATGGACCATTTTTTAAGAGGAGTATTTAATGTCTTGTCCTTTTTCTAAAAACAATATCCTATCCGTTATAGTTTTTGCACTAATTGCTTTAGCGCTGGGAATTGGGCTTAATACATGGATTGCAGCCAGACATAAGCTAAACCTGCCGATTTCTGGCACTCGTGTCGTGCAGCCACAAAGAGTCCCTGAATTTCACCTTACTGATGGCTTAGGCACCCCCTTTACCAACCATAGTCTAAAAGGTCATTATAATTTTTTATTTTTCGGTTATACCCATTGTCAAGGCATTTGCCCCATGACAATGACAATGACAATGCTCACCCAACTCTATGCACAATTAAAAAAAGACAATCTCCCATTACCGCAAATTGTATTTATCACACTGGATCCAAAACGCGATACCCAAAAAGTAGTCGCTAATTATGTTAAAGCCTTTAATTCTAACTTTAAAGGGGTCACAGGACCCTTAGTCGGCATTCAGCAACTTAGCAAGCAAATGGGAGTGGTCTATATCAAAGCTCAGCAAAGCAAAGATAAAAACTATCAAATCGACCATAGCGGTACCTTATATCTCGTCAACCCCTCCGGTCAGCTACTTGCCGTCTTTTCACCCCCTCATGAAAAGGATACTATTGCCAAAGATTATAAGGCATTGAACAAGCTTAAATCTACAATCCCTAGCAAAATAGCCTAGCAAGGGTATTTACTTAAGGTATCATTCGACCAGAGAAATCGTTGCATGGCATAGACGTAAACTACTAATCGATAAAAACTCTTTATGAAAAAACAACGTGTTATTGTCGGCCTATCCGGCGGCGTAGATTCTTCTGTCGCCGCTTTGCTACTTAAAGAGCAAGGCTATGAAGTCGAAGGTCTGTTTATGAAAAATTGGGAAGAAGATGATACCGAGGAATATTGCTCGGCGAGTGTGGATATTGCCGATGCACAAGCCATCTGCGATCACCTTTCTATTCCTTTACATACTATTAATTTTGCTGCCGAATATTGGGATCACGTTTTTTCCTATTTTCTTAAAGAGTATCAAGCCGGCCGCACGCCTAATCCTGATATTCTCTGCAATAAGGAAATCAAGTTCAAAACCTTCTTAGAATATGCTTTACAACAAGGCGCCGACTTTATTGCCACTGGTCATTATGCGGCAAAATCTATTCAGGACAAACGCTATCAATTGCTTAAAAGTACCGACAAAAATAAGGATCAAACCTATTTCCTCTATACCTTAGGCCAAAAACCACTAGCAAAAAGCTTATTTCCACTTGCCCCACTCACTAAATCTGAAGTACGTCGAATCGCTGAACGAGCCGGTTTAGCTAACTATGCTAAGAAAGATAGCACAGGCATCTGTTTTATTGGCGAACGAAAATTCAAACAGTTTTTACAAAATTATTTACCCGCTCAACCTGGCTCGATTAAAACACAAGAAGGAAAAAAGCTAGGTCAACATGATGGGCTGATGTTCTATACCATCGGTCAACGTCAAGGCTTAGGTATTGGCGGACGAAAAGAAACCGAATTAACGCCATGGTATGTCGCCGATAAAGCATTGGATCGCAACGCGTTAATCGTTGTACAGGGACGCGACCATCCAGCCCTCTACGCAAGTGCACTCCACTGCTCGCAACTGCATTGGGTCACGGAAGAACCACCCACTTTCCCTTTGACCTGTACCGCAAAGATTCGTTATCGACAAGTTGAAACCCCTTGCTATATTACTCTTTTGGCTGAAAATCAGTTAAAAGTTGAATTTGAACAAGCCCAATGGGCCATCACTCCGGGTCAATCCATTGTGTTCTACCAACAGGAACTTTGTTTAGGCGGTGGAGTTATCAATGCTTCCGTTTAACAATACCACTCACCAACGCTTGATTATTGGCTTAGGTGAAACAGGTCTTTCCTGTGCGCGCCATTTTAAGCGCTTACAACTCCCTTTTTCTCTACTAGACAGTCGCTTAAATCCACCTCATTTATCCGTATTTAAGCAGGAGTTTCCACATGTACCTCTTTACTTAGGATCTTTTGAACTCCATTTATTTCAACAAGTAAAAGAATTAATTGTCAGCTCTGGCGTAGATTTAAACGAAGCCGTTATTGCAGACGTCATTACAAGAACACGCTTATCACCGATCGGTGACATTGAATTATTTACTCAGCAAGCACGTGCTCCTATTATCGCAATAACCGGCACCAATGCCAAAGGAACGGTAACCACTTTAGTAAGCCATATGATTCGTTCCTCACAACGCACCGTTGCCGTGGGTGGAAACATAGGTAATGCTGCTCTCGACTTATTAACCGTACCCATTCCCGATTTTTATGTGCTAGAAATTTCCAGTTTTCAACTCGAAACGACTTATTCACTCAAAGCCAAAATCGCAACGGTGCTTAATATTAGTCCGGATCATTTGGACCGCCACAAAACATTAGAAACTTATACGCACACCAAGCAACGCATTTATCATCATTGTGACACGGCGATATGGAATCGAGACGACCCCAACACGCTACCTATCGACGCGTGTAAACCCAATAAAATACTGAGTTTCGGCCTACAAAAGACAAAATCTGATTCCACCGAATTTGGTTTACAACAATCAAATGGAGCAATCTATTTAACAAAAGGCAAACAACGTCTTATCCCCGTGAATAAACTCTATATTAAAGGACAACACAATTGGGCTAACGCATTAGCCGCTTTAACTATTGGTGATGCTATTAAACTACCGTTAGCTTCAATGTTGGAAGCCTTATGTCAATTCAAAGGATTACCACATCGCTGCCAGTGGATAAAAGAAGAAAAGGGTGTCGCTTGGTATAATGATTCCAAAGCTACAAATATTGGCGCAACACTGGCTGCTCTGGATGGTCTAGGTCCCGCCATTCCAGGCAAGATCATTTTAATTGCTGGTGGCTTAGGAAAAGGTGCTGATTTTAATCTTTTGCATGATAGTGTTGCGCGTTACGTTAAAACAGCCATATTAATCGGCCAGGATGCCCCCCTGCTAAAAAAAGCATTAGAAAAAATCACTTTAATTCAAACCGCTTTTGATTTAGCCGATGCCGTTTCGCTGGCTCAAAAAGCTGCTTCACCAGGCGATGCGGTATTATTGTCACCCGCTTGCGCGAGTATGGATATGTTTAAGAATTATGAGGAACGTGGCAGTAACTTTGTACAGCTAGTACAAGGAGAACATTAACATGTCTGAAGTAAACCCCCATGAAGCGACTGTTACGCTGTACGACCGCTACTTGCTATTTTCAATTTTAATTTTATTAGCATTCGGCCTCTTAATGGTGGCTTCCACCTCTATCGTGATATCAGAGCGTCAATATGGCCAAGCTTTTCACTACTTTTTTCATCAGTTATTTTACTTAGCACTCGGTATAGGGACAGCGGCGGTTATTTTCCAAATAAAAATCGACTACTGGAAACAAATTAGCCTTGCGCTTTTAGTCATCAGTATCGTACTACTGATTATCGTTTTATTGCCTGGTATTGGTCGGCAAGTCAATGGCAGTATGCGTTGGTTAGGGTTCGGCCCTTTTGGCTTGCAAGTATCTGAATTTGTGAAACTCACCATGATTGTTTATTTAGCTGGCTATCTACTTCGCCAACAAAAACAAGTTCAAACACAAATACGCGGCTTTTTAAAACCGCTGATTGTGCTTGCTATTATTACGTTTCTGTTATTACGCGAGCCTGATTTCGGCGCCGCCACGGTGATTTTAGTCACGAGTCTAGGCATGCTATTTTTAGCCGGTGTACGAATTTGGCAATTTGTCATTCTATTTACTGTTGTTGTACTCATTTTAGGTGTTCTCGCCATTAGCTCACCTTATCGTTTGGCCCGCTTAACGACCTTTCTTAATCCATGGGCCAATCAATTTGATTCCGGTTATCAATTAACCCAATCTTTAATTGCATTCGGACGTGGAGGTTGGCTCGGCGTTGGACTTGGCGAAAGTATACAAAAGCTATTTTACCTTCCTGAAGCACACACCGATTTTTTATTTGCCGTGTTAACTGAAGAATTAGGTCTCATTGGCGGATTGTTTATGATCCTATTATTTTCAGTACTAGTTTGGCGAGCTCTACGCATAGGTCAACGTTGTTTTAATGCAGGTCAACGATTTTCTGCTTATCTTGCTTATGGAATAGGCTTAAATATCGCTTTACAAGTGATGATCAACATTGGCGTGAATATGGGTGTATTACCGACCAAAGGGCTAACCCTTCCACTAATGAGTTATGGCGGCAGCAGTTTATTAATTACCTGCATGATGCTTTCCTTACTACTACGCATCGATTATGAATACCGCTTAGAAAAATTTGGCTTTAGACTCAGTTGAAGGAAGCTACCATGAATCCTATAATTCCGGTAGTTTCTAACATTAGAAAGTATCTTCAAAGGTGCTAGGATGAGACAAGAAATATTGTTTTTCGAGTAACGCAACCGAGCATACAACATGAAGTATGTGAGTAGCGAAACACAAAAAAACAACGTTTCTTGACCGTCATCGTACATGTGAAGACACTTTCTTAGTTGAGCCTACACACGACTAATGACACAATACGGCCATTTCAATCAAGCTATAGGTCTTAGCCATGAAAAACCCTTTTGCAGAAAATCAAATGGGCCGTATTCAACATCTCCACTTCGTTGGCATTGGCGGTACCGGAATGGGAGGTATTGCGGAAATCTTATTGAATGAGGGTTACACCGTTTCTGGGTCTGATCTGCAAGAAAATAGCATGACCCATCATTTACAACAGTTAGGCGCACAATTTAAGCAAGGACATGATGCACATCATATCGGGAAAGCTGATGTGCTCATCTATTCCAGTGCTGTTCCACAAGATAACGTAGAAATTATCAATGCGCGCCAAGCTCGTATTCCGGTGGTTCCTAGAGCCCTGATGCTCGCCGAATTAATGCGTTTTCGCTATGGCATTGCTGTTGCCGGCACACACGGCAAAACAACCACTACTAGCCTAGTCGCTAGCTTACTCGGAGAAGGCGGCTTAGATCCCACTTTTATTATTGGTGGACGTCTCAACAGTACGAGCACACATGCTCGCTTAGGCTCGGGTCGTTACTTAGTCGCTGAAGCTGATGAAAGTGATGCCTCTTTTCTCTATTTAAAACCCATGATAGCCATTATAACCAATATCGATGCTGACCATATGGGCACCTATGACGGAAATTTTCAACGACTTAAACAAAGTTTTATTGAATTTCTACATCATTTACCTTTTTATGGCCTCGCTATTGTATGTTTAGATGACCCTATCATACGATCTATTCTACCCAACATTATGCGCCCCGTTATTACTTATGGTTTTAGCAAGGATGCCGATTTACAAATCACCTCTTTTCAGCAGCTAGGGATTAAAAATCACTTTACCGTTTTACGTAAAGAACGAAAACCATTGCCTATCACCTTAAATTTGCCAGGTCAGCATAATGCACTGAATGCAGTAGCTGCGATTGCCGTCGCTACGGAACTTAATATTGAAGATCAATCCATGCAGATCGCTTTAGCTCAATTCAGTGGCGTTGATCGACGCTTTCAAATACTAGGAGAATTTAAACTCAAAAAAGGGCAAGTTGTATTAATTGATGATTATGGTCACCATCCTAGTGAAATTGCAGCTACGTTAAAAACCATTCGTAGTGCCTGGCCTAATAGACGTTTAGTCATGGCCTACCAACCTCATCGTTATACTCGTACACGTGATCTATTTAACGATTTTGTCACTGTGTTATCGAGTGTCGATCATTTATTATTATTAGATGTCTATGCGGCAGGTGAAGCCCCTATTCTAGGTGCTGATAGCTTCGCGTTGTCAAAGCAAATCCGCCAATGCGGTCACTTAAATCCTACTTTAATTGAAGACAAACAAAAGCTTCCCCATTATTTACACACTATCCTGCAAGATAACGATATACTTTTATTACAAGGCGCCGGCGATATTGGCGGTATTGCGCAACATCTTGCGCATTCTCAGCTAGGGATCAATTAATAATGAACGGGCTACGTGGCCGTTTACTGGAAAATATTACTCTTGCAGATTATACCTCTTGGCAAGTCGGCGGTCCCGCCCAACGTCTGTATGAACCTAAAAATAGCAATGACTTGATTCATTTCATCAAGCAATTGCCACCCGAAGAACCTCTACTTTTTTTAGGTCTAGGCAGTAATGTCTTAGTACGTGATGGTGGCGTAAAAGGAACCGTTGTTATTACGCAAGGTGCTCTCTGTGAATTAGATTTAATAGCTCCTAACGTAATACGCGCAGAGGCGGGTGTGGCATCGCCCGCCTTTGCACGGTTTTCGGCACGAAAAAACTTAACTGGCGCCGAGTTTTTAGCTGGCATTCCTGGTACTATTGGTGGCGCTTTAGTGATGAATGCCGGATGCAATGGTAGGGAAACCTGGGAAATTGTCAAATCGGTAGAAATTATCAATCGTCAAGGCGAAAAAAAGATTCGTCATCCTCGTGACTACCAAATTGCTTATCGTAATGTCAGCGTTTTTCCCGATGAATATTACTTAGCAGCACATTTTCAATTAAAACCAGGCACTAAAGAAAAAGCATTGGAAAAAATTCGATCATTATTAGCCTATCGTGCCACTACGCAACCCACCAACGAGCCTAGCTGCGGCTCTGTATTTCGCAATCCCAACAGCGATCATGCCGCACGCCTGATTGAAAACTGTGGTTTAAAAGGTTTAAAAATAGGTGGTGCTTCGGTATCGACCAAACATGCCAATTTTATTGTAAATGAAGGCCATGCTACAGCTACTGATATCGAATTATTGATTGAGAAAGTAGCTGATACCGTTTTCCAAACCTATCACGTTCAGCTTGTCCGTGAAGTTCATATTATTGGTGACGCTTTGTGATCTTAAGAATTACCTACAGAAACGTTTAACACTATTTTCACAATCGGATGTTTCTTTTGCTTTGTTCTCTCCATTTTCAATGAATGTAGACACAAAAGTTCTAGTGTTTTCTTCCCGTAACTCAGGAGAACCAAAATAGCAAGCCAAATTGACCGTAAGCTCTTTTAATTCCTGACTAGTTGGACGTTCCTCAACCGGTAATTGCATAACTAAAGCAAAATTCTTTAGTATTTCTGCTTGAATCACAGCACTAGCCAAGCCAAAAGCTTGGCCTTCCAACGACGAGACAATGAGAGCATTGCGGAAGCAATGCGAAGTTGAGGAGCCCGCGATAGGCGTGCGTTGACGGGCGAAGCAGGAAACGCATCACGCCGT
>CAYQIM010000014.1:0-8629 GCA_964417555.1 Rickettsiella sp.
GGACGCAGGACGAATCGCGGCCTAATTTCAGTCGCGTGATGCGAATTAATTTTGGGGACACGATGGCCAAAATTTTTCATGAGCATAGCGACTCGCTTGTGCTTTGACTAATTTTTTCAAAACCGATGCTGAATTAGGCAGTAAATTTCAAGAAGTTTTTGATAGAATTTCTGGATTTTCTGATTTAACCCCCTCGTCGAAAGCTAATCTCTTAGAAAAAACAGTTAATTTTCAATCTAGTTCAATCCCGCTCAAATCCTTAATGGGAACTCATGGTGTTGAAATTGATGGAGAATTGTTAGCCCGATTAATTGAAAATGACGTTAAAATTTCCGTAGGTCCACTTCTTCCTCAGCTCAGTGAACTGGATAGCAATTGCTATATCGAACGTACCTTTAATAAAGAAGGTGTGAGTGGTAGTTATGCTGAAATTCCTGATAAAATTGCCATTATAGCAGCAAGCCCAGGCATGGGGAAATCCGTTGTGCTCACCCATTTAGCTAATAAGGAAAAAAAAACGGATCCCTCGCGTTGGGTTGTTAGAGTTAATTTAATTGAACATAAAAATGGCTTGAATAAAGAAATTTTTGCTAATTATAATTTGGATAAAGCTAGTGAATTTCTATCAAAAATAATGAGTTTGGATGGTTTTACCAAAGAACTATTTAAAACTAATTTTCAACAAACGGATAGGGTTAGCTTATTTTTTGATGGATTTGATGAGATTAGCCCTGCCTACAAAGATAAAGTTATTATATTGCTTAAAACTTTGCAACAGGCTCCTATCGCAAAGTTATGGATAACAACGCGACTTCATATGCGTGATAACTTAGAAAAGGCATTGTCACTCTCTGCCTATGAATTGAATCCCTTATCCTTAATGCAGCAGAAGGAATTTTTTAACAAATTTTTTGCCTACAAATTAAGTTTTACAGGGTCGTATCCGGATCGTTTAGGCTTATGTGTGAACAAATTATACGATACTTTATTTGAAAAACTTCCCATGGCGGAGGAGTTACTAAAAGTTCCTTTGCAATTGAAGATGATAGCAGAAGTCGTGCAACAAGATTTTGAGAGATTTTTTACTAGTCTACAAGTTATATTTTTGCTACCTGAAAATTTTAATTTGCTTTACTTATACGAAGAGTTTTTTAAAACGAAATTTGATATTTACTCTCGTTTAAGAGAGCAGGATATTAGACCCAGTGAAAAACTAAGTTTTGATAAATTTATTAAAGGACGACAGCATTTAGCGTTATATTCTCTATTTGGAGAAGAAAGTGTAAAACTTTTTTATCCTGGAAAAATGCCTGCGGTTACTCAATTGATAACAAGTATGGAACAGGGTGTAGGCTATGTTGGCGTGATTGATTTTGTTGTCAATGGCAGTCCACAGTTTACTCATCATTCTTTTGCTGAATACCTCGCAGCTACGGCTTTAACAACCTTTATTGGAAAGAATATCGAAAACCTAACGGAATTTCAGCGCCATTTTTTGCGGAAAAGTATTTACCATCCTGATAATGAGATGTTGCGCACATTTTTTTATTATATCAATGCAGACTTTTCTTTAGGTCGATTAATTTATCAAGGAAATTTGGCTGAAATTAAAAAGTTAGCCGGACTGGGTCTACTTGATGTTAATGCTAAAGATAGCTTGGGTAGATCGCTATTAAGTTTAGCGGCTGTTTCAGGTGAGTACGAAATAACGGAGTTTTTGCTACAAGAAGGTGCATCCGTGTTTGAAAAAGATAAAGTGTTTGATTGGACCCCTTTGGCTTTTGCTGATGCATCGTATGGCAGCAGCCACAATAAATTAGCTTCTTCTAAGCTATTAGAAATTTTATTGGTGAATGGGGCCAATAAAGAAGATATGCATTTCATTGAACATTTTTTTTATGAATTAGCTAACCGTCAAGATTATGAAGCTGTAGCCGAAGTTCTAACAAACTTTGTTAAAGAAAGCTATACAAATTTACTTAAGGCTTCAATAACATTTTTTAGAGATGCTATGATGCCGCACCCTCAGCAAGAATATACGGACGGTATTTCTGGAAGATTATTAGCTGATTATGATGAAGAGGGTAACACACTATTACATTATGCCGTGGAAAAAGATGATGAAGAAATAGCTAGCTACCTTTTAGAGCAAGGTTCAGATCCGACTATCCAAAATGATGAAAATAAAACACCTGTTGATTTGCTAATAGAAAAGTTAGCTCAAAGTCCTAATGATGAGCAAAAGAAGCAATATAAAAGCATTATAGGAAAAATTTTTCAATCACTTGATCGTCATAAGCCCGTTTTTATCGTGGTCGATCAATTCGATAAACTGTATTCTCAAATAGCCGCTTTTTATACGCAGAGTGATCAAATAATCGATTTAGATCAAAAAGAAGATCTTAAATTACAGTACTATCTGGAGCTATTAGTCGATATATTTAAAAGTTTTGATGGAAAACAAATTCAATACCAAATAGAATGGCTATTTGGGCAAAGTATTGAGGGTCCAAGTAGAGACAGAGACCTTAGTCTTATCGAAAAACAAGCTTACCAAAAGCTAGCAACAGAAATACTTGCAGAGCTTAGTTTGCAGCAAATTAATGAACAAATATCTCTCTTTAATCACCAATTAGCGATAGCGGATGATAGACAACGGCAAATTTATAGAGAAATAATCGAACTACTATTTAAGCAACAGAAGCGCAAAGCGAGGTTTTTTTCTACACTATCTTTGGAAACTTTTTCTGACATATTACCTGATCAAAATAGTTCACCGCCAACTAAACGACGCCGAGTGGAAAGACTTAGCCAAGCGCAACATTGTTTTAGCTATTTGTTACGTTTAGCAAAAAAATTTCCACGTGAAGAAAAACCATTACTTAAAGCATTGAATCAAGCGGAATTATTCCATGCGCAAACATTTAGAAAAAAAAACTTAAAAACAACAGGACATTGTTTACAGCTGACTTATGGCTTTTCAGAACTTATCTTGGCGGGAAAAACAGCGATTTATTTGGAAAACTTGCAGACCTTGTCTGAGCTAGAGGAACGTATTATTCATAATCAACCGTTAAGCGAGCGCGAATCACGAGAACGCCGTGAATTTTTAGCCGAATTAAATCAATTTGAACAAGAAGATAGCTTACCTTCTTGGGAAAAATCCAGATCGGATGAATGGGTTAAAATGAATGCCTTTGTAAATTTAGTTAATGAAATAGAAGGAGATTTTGCGATTCATCTTAGTTTAGTAGGCAGAAATGGAAAACCTGGACATATGCTGGCTATTTATCGAATAGATAATTTTTATACCTACTTTGATAGTAATGCGGGTTATCTCAGTCAGATTCGTGATCAGGAAAATTTTTTAAATTTTATCGAAGCGATTACTCAATTTACTTATGGTATAAAATCGAATACCTTCCTACAGATAGATATACTCCCTTAGCGGTTTCTCAACGACCAATCTATACCGCACTTAACCGACCTTTTGTTAGTGAACGAAGCCGGATAGTCAACCAAGATAGACGCAGAAAATTACAATTTAGTGGTCAAGAAATTAGTCGCGTACAATTATATGATTTGGGATTAAGTTATCATGCGGATGGTAATTTAGAGCTGCCTGGTCTTTTAGTAGATGCTGAGATACTGCCTACACAAGCGATCTGGAATAGATTTTCTCAGGAAAATAAATTAACTATCCAAACAACATCCAGTTTACAAGAATTAAAACGCAGGCTGAAAATTTCGCCAATATTACAAAATAACGCTGAGCTAGCCATTATTGTTAATATTCCTCTGTATGGAGGAACTCAATATGAAAGGAACAAATTAAAAGCGCTTACTTTTTTTGCACAACGGCATGTCTATCATCCTACGGCACTGTTCCGCTATGAATTGAATAAACAAACGACATCGTCGATGGAAAATCGCTTAAGTAAACTGAGCCAGAAAAATCCTTCAAAAATGAAGCAACATTTACTGAATGCCGGTGGACAAATTCTTTTTCTTAAATCATTTTATGATATTTATCGAGCTGAAGAGGGGCTTGATCTTTTTTTAGGATATGCTGGCTTGGGTTATTCGTTTGCTTCGCAAGCGATTGAAAACGGGCTGATAAAAAAAGGGACATCTAAATTATTAGTCCATTTAGGCGCACATCCTATTGTTCAAACAGGTCGTTTAACCACTAAATTGGTATTGGTACGTGGTGTAGCCGGCTTAGCGATAGGGGTTTTTGATGTTGTTGATTTGGGTTTGTCGATTCAACAACTTTTAAAAGCTGAAAAAGGGTCAAAACAATGGCGGGATGCCATCGCTGGTATCACTATTTCGACTGTGTCGTTGGTATCAGGTGCAGTTCTAGTGATTGTAGCAGCCCCACCTGGAATCAATTTGGCCGTTGCTTTTGCTATTGTCGGAGCGAGTATGTTCTATCAAGGAGCTAGCACGCTAGCAGAATATAAAACGTATCGATTAACCTCTGAACAAGAATTCCGTTTATTTTGGCATAGTACCGTAGGGGTAAAACCACCGGATGATATTACTCACATTAAGTTACAACAAGATAAAATCAATGAACTAGTAAAGGATTACGAAAACTTTTTATCTCGCTTAGCTGAGAAAATCGTTGCGGTGGGTTTTGGTACAGGCGACATTGTGAGTCATAAAAGAGTCACTGAAGCGGATACTGATAGTGAGTGTACGCCGCCATCAGCCTGTGCTGGCAGACTAGCTAGCTGTAAAAGAGATGATCGACCTGAAAGATGCTTTCAAAAAGTAGAATGGTGGGTTTCCAATGAGCCAACGCGTTCAATTATTTCTTTACATAAAAAAAATTTTGATACCTCTTTATTACCTAGAGTGCAAGAAATTACCTATAGTTCCTATTTACCTGCGAGCATTTCCAGCTCATCTTTATGGAGTCTTTCTCTTTCTAGCCTACTATTTTTGGGTTATCCACCTGATGAATCTGTTATTGACTCATTTTATCCCTGTAATAGCGCCTTTATTCTTGGAAATAGTACGCGTATTCAACAAATGGAAAAACTGCATAACATAACAGGTATTGTTTTATTAGATTTAAGCTTAATCAATGCGGGTAGGGTACAGGGAAGCACCAATTACGATACTATTTTTAATATTTATTCAGGTAATGCCACCCTTCAGGGAGGTTATAAAATAAACTATTATGTCGTATTAAATTCTACGTTTATAGGTTCTTTAGAAGGAAGTGCAAATAGTACCGATATATTAGATATGAGTAATCTCAATAGTACACTGCGGCATGCTGTTTTTTATAGTAATGGTAAAATTCGAATAAATGGCTATTCAAAAAGGGGTATAGAAAGTTTTCGTAGAAATCCTAAGTTGTTTACAGATAACTATTTCGCTATCACTGTGAAACAGTTGAATCAAATAATAGGTCGTTTCGCGCAGCCTGATTATTTCGATTGTTCAATGGATAGTGCTGAACATAACGAAATTATTTTATTTAATGGTTTAGGTGGAACAAAAGAGGCGCCGGATGAAATTTCATGCCAACGAGCCATTTTATCGGGTTATACGAATGTAAAGATAAAGGATGATGTGTTTTTTAATAGTAATACATCGTTAGTTTTTCATATCAATTTCAATCAAACTGGAACTATTAATATTGATATCGGTCAACATCATTTTCCAGTTGTTATTAAAGTAGACGATGTACACTCCATCAAACAAAGTACACTAAATTATTTTTTTCATGAAAACTACTTAACCCTGGCTGCTTTTATAAAATTACCTTCTGACTCTTTGTCTACCGCAGAGCAAAAGCTCACGGTTAAATTGAAAAATTATTGGAATAGCGCCAGCAATTCGAGTAACTATATCTTCGTTGATGAAGTGGGTGTATATCAACTCAATCCGCTTATTAATCAGTATGATCCATCTGTGGCACACGATCCCTCAGCGATTAGTTTGAATTTCTTTTTAAGTGGTAAAATCGATCATTCTTTCAATCCTCCTGAATGGATTGCCAAATTTAATGTTTTTTCAGTTAACAACCGAGTGCTAAGTTTTATTGAACTGAGTCAGGGCACGGAGATGCCTTATTGTCAACTATTTATAGGCAGTCAGGGGATAGATAGGATAGATAGCATTCCTATTTATGAAGCGATTGATTATGCATTTGGCAGTGAAGGATCAGATATTTATTTAACACAGAGACAAGAAATTTTTCCGAGTAAATTCAATACGACGTCCAATTATACCCGGATAATAATTGATAATTATGCTAATGATAAAGCACTCGATTTGCTCTTACTCTCTTCGAGTATAGAAAACATTCATTTGAGTATTGATTTTACGCAAGAGGGTGAAAGTTTACTTATCAATGGAGATAGCTTAGAAAAACCGATCCTTCTTAAAAATTATTTTGTGGACGAAAAATATCAGCATCTCGCCGTGCAAGATATATATGGCAATTTTTGGATGTTTTATCGCAAAGATAACTTAGTACAGAACATTCCTTATTATCGCCAGGAACGCGTTAGTTTAGATCTAGCGTCTGTAGAGCGTTACTCCCACGTCGCTATAGAAACGAGTGATATTGATGATTGGGTTTATTACCAGGATGGTAATGATTTATTGATGAGCAAGCCTAACCACCCTATAACAGATAATGAGAACTTCAGTGTGCGGGTAAAGGATTACTATAACTATTTACCACTTAGGCCCCCTTTAACCTTACTTGCTGTAAAAGAGGGTACTTTTGTCACAGAAATAATTGCTGATATTCCATCGATTAAAAGCCATGAACTGAGTGAACAAACAAATTTAGCCATTAATAGCGCAAGTGTTATGCTGTTGTTGGAGGAAGATCTGTTTGAAAAATATATTTACACGTTTACTGCGTTGCCTAAAACCATTTATCCTCGCCAATCAAGTAATGGGACTTCTGAAGCACTGAAAAATGTGATAGTACAATTGTAAGGAATGGAGCTGCATCATGTTCAGGTATCCGCAGTCGTAAATAATTTACAGCTAAGTTTTTATCGAGAAAATGGAGAAAGCAACTCTATCACTTTTTTACATTGGGATAATGCATTACATCGAATTAATGAATTGATTATAGATGGCATAGCTAGCACAGATTTAGAAAAATTTGATTTAAATGAAACACATAAAATAGAAAAAGCTATCTATGATTCGCTATTTAGACAACAAGTCGAAATACAACAAAAAGACTTAAATTTATCTGTAGAAGAAATAGCCGATTTAACATTTCTACTGATTTTACAGATTCAAGCTCAACAAGGACCTGCGTTTGAATTCTATAACAGCTTAAATTTTTCGACAGCAGAGGAATTGAAGCAGTTTATTCGGGTGTATAAGGAAACTTATCCAAATAGTCAAACGATCTTGGCGCGTTTAAAACAATTGTTTGCCGGTGAAGCTGGTACCAGACAAACGATTTATTTACTTTGGCAAATAGCGAAGGCAAGTATAACCGGCTTATTGGAGGCAGATTTAAAACGTTGTTTTTCACTGATTAACGATGAAACTATTACTTTTTTGTTCAAAGAAGTTAATGTAAGCGATAAACTGCCAGTCATATTAGCAAGATATCTACAACAGGCTATTAATAGCAAAAAGATAACTATTCAAAGCCAGATTATACATCGTTTGAGCTGTTGGAAAAATGAAAATCAGCGTTTTAACTCTACGGCAATAATGCAGCAAGGTACTGCAAACCCGCCGCTTTATCAATCTGCTTTATCAGTCCAGGCTTCTCATTATCAGTCAGAAAGGCTTGTCATGCCTGAGTCATCAGTAAAAGAACAAACACTCTCGGCTTCTAGACAAAATCTCAATCGTCTATTCGCTTATGTTTCAGCAGGTGCTGTTGGACTTTTAGGATTAGGTGGTGGATTTGTTGGATTTTTACTTTCCAAGCGTTATCGAGCGCATCGTTTTAGGGAAACAGCAACTGCTGCTGTATTACAGTCGTTGCTCAATAAACCCGAGACAATACAAGCGCAAACTATCCAAGAGCAAAAATCTTATTTTTCTCTTGCAAAAACTTATCAAAATAAACGATATACACGCATCTGCAAGCGTCAGACTAGCTATACTAACAGTAAGGCGACCAATGATGGCTATTTTAAATGGGCAAGTGTCGCGACTAATTTTGATCTTCAAGGAACTTTAGCATTATTAACGGTAAGCCTCTTAAAGTTAACTCAAGAGCAATTGCCTCAATTTAGGTCACAGCATACTATTTCTTTTTCTGAGGCATGTATCTATGCGGCCGTAATTGCTAAAAAATTGGAATATTTAGTGAAATCCGCGGCTATTTTGCTACCGACGGCACGCCGAGAAAAGCGGCAGAGAGAAGATTGGCCAGAAGCGAGTTTGCTTAAACAATTGCGGAGCGCATTAATTCAAGGCAACCCTTTAGACAAAATGATAAGTGATTATATCGATAATGTTTATTCTGGGCAGCTAAATGAGCCATCTAAACGACGTATTTTAGCTTATCTTCTAGCAGCGCAAGCGAGTCGCTATGCTCATGAAAAATTTTGGCCATCGTGTCCCCAAAATTAATTCGCATCACGCGACTGAAATTAGGCCGCGATTCGTCCTGCGT
>CAYQIM010000015.1:0-37914 GCA_964417555.1 Rickettsiella sp.
CGGCGTGATGCGTTTCCTGCTTCGCCCGTCAACGCACGCCTATCGCGGGCTCCTCAACTTCGCATTGCTTCCGCAATGCTCTCATTGTCTCGTCGAATGTTCATTCAAAGCCATTCCATATAAAATGCGTGAAGTCGCTGCTGTGTAAACCAGTGTAGTCCCCAACGGGGAAAATGCGGCATCAAGCAACAATAATAGCGCGACTACACTAAGCCCTAACAGGAAGGTTAAGCCTACTAACGGACCACTATCGCCAGGAAATGTAAGCTGATGCCAACCCTGCTGAAGATATATCTTTGGCACCGCCATTAGGAAAGCAAGTTGCAAGGTAAAATATAAAACAAACCCAATTAATACCGCACCCAGCATGACGATAGGGATCGTTTTTTGTGGATTTTTTACTTCTCCTGCCAACATCAAGCCATTCTGAAATCCTGTAAAAGCAAATGCAATGCCTCCTGCCGATAAGGCAGAAAATATTTGCATCCAACTTTCTCCTGTCGATAGATTCAAGTGAACATTTGAAAAAGTAGGCGCCGAATGAATTAAAGCAGCAATGACAATAGAAGGAATAATAAACTTTATAATACTGGCATACTTATTACATTCAGCAAGAAATTTAATACCATAGGTATTAAGTATCACAATTGCAAATAGAATCGCTATCGCTAGCATATAACCGACGTGCGAAAGCTTAAAATAGGATGCTTCTTTAACAATCAATAACGGGAAAAAGTGACTGCTATACTGTAAGATTGCCTGAACTTCTATCGGCGCCATCACCACATAAGATAACCAGGTTACCCATGAAAATAAAAAACCGACTTCCCTACCATGTGTAAACGTCGGGTAATTAGACATTCCTCCAGACAAGGGTAGCATTGCCCCTAATTCACAAAGCGGTAGCGCGATAAATAGCATAAAAAAAGCTGCCATTATCCAGCTTATTAATGCATTAGGGCCCGCCATTTGTGCGCCAATAAAAGGCGTAAATAACCAGCCTGAACCAATCATACCACCCGCGGCAACAATCAGCACATTGGTGGTAGAAATATCACGTTTTAACAAATTTACCTCCCTGTAAATCGCTAAGTTTTACCCTAAGGATAGCTGATATAACGCTTGTACTTGCAACAGCGTCAATTCTCGGGAATACCTAGGCTTTCTCGTTGTTTTTTACATAGCTGTTTAATTCCAAATTCGGCTAATTCTAATAAGTAATTAAACTCTTTTTTTGAAAAAGGCTTTTTTTCAGCAGTTGCTTGCAATTCAAGTAATTCTCCTCGTTCGGTCATAACTACATTCATATCCGTATCTGCTTTAGAATCTTCAGCATAATCTAAATCCAAAATGGGTTTCCCTTGATAAATACCTACCGAAACCGCTGCGACAAGGGAACGTAAGGGATATTGCTTAAATCCATCTTTTGCTTTTATAAACGCTAAAGCGTCCACTAGTGCAACGCAAGCACCGGTAATAGCAGCAGTGCGTGTTCCGCCATCGGCTTGAATTACGTCACAATCTAGCTGAATAGTATTTTCACCTAATTCTGCTAGGTTAACACTGGTCCGCAAAACTCGCCCGATCAAACGCTGAATTTCCAAGGTTCGACCTGCTTGCTTACCACGACTCGCCTCTCGATCCATACGCAAGTGCGTTGAGCGGGGTAACATTCCATATTCAGCAGTAATCCAACCTTGACCTGAGCCTTTCAAAAACTTAGGCACGCCCGTAAGAACACTGGCATTACAGATCACCTTGGTATTACCAAACTCAATCAACACTGATCCTTCTGCATAGGGCGTATACGCGCGAGTGATCTGAATAGATCGAAGCTCATCAATTGCACGTAGAGTAGAACGTATCATTATTTTTCCTTCTATAAAAACTAGATTTTATTTAAAAAGTCACTAGAATAGAGGTCGAGGCAAGCCATTATACTTTTCTAAGCCAACAATTAATATGATCTGTAGCATGACGGCTTTTGCCAGAAAAGAAAAACAAGCGAGTTGGGGATGTGCAACTTGGGAATTGCGTAGCGTCAATCACCGCTATCTCGAGATCAGCCTCTCTTTACCTGAACCTTTAAGCTTTTTAGAACCCCTCATCCGCAGACAATTGGCAACTCAAGTTTTTCGTGGAAGAGTGGATGTAAAATTACGTTATAAGTCTCCTACCAATAAAGCAGTCCCCATTGAAATTGATGAAATCTTAGCAGGCTCTATTATCCAGGCCTATGATAAGCTGGCTAGCTTAGCTAACTCTGCATGCCCTCTAAATCCCAGTGAATTATTACGTTGGCCTCACCTTTTAAAACTTCCTGACTTTGCCTATACCTCATTGCAACCTAAGTTGCTGGCTTTATTCTCAGAAACATTAAGTAAGCTATGTATAGCACGAACTCGGGAAGGAAAAGCTATATTAGATGTGATCGAACAACGCTTAATTAAATTACAGACTCTCATTGACAAGATAAAAAAACAATCACCTGAGATTCTTAGCTTACAGCGGGAAAAAATCCTAGCACGCCTAATTGATATCAAAACAAGCTTAGACCCTAACCGTATAGAACAGGAAATGCTATTATTCACTCAAAAAACTGATGTTGCAGAAGAATTAGACCGCTTACAGATCCATCTTAACGAATTTCAAAAAAATCTTAAACAAACCCACGCCTCGGGCAAACAACTTGATTTCTTACTCCAAGAGATGAATCGTGAGGCCAATACCTTAACCTCTAAGTCGCAAAATGCGGAACTTAGCTTAATGGCTGTCAGCGCGAAAGTTTTAATTGAAGAAATACGCGAACAAGTGCAAAACATTGAGTAAATTTATGAAAATTCCCGGTACTCTTTATATTATTTCAGCACCTTCCGGCGGCGGTAAAACCAGTTTAGTGAATGCCTTGTTAGAATCCGTATCGAATTTGGAAGTTTCAATTTCTTATACGACACGTGCACCTCGACCCGGCGAAAAAGAAGGCGTGGACTATCATTTCGTTGATGAAACGCAATTCAAGCAACTTATTCAAGAAAAGGCATTTCTAGAACATGCTATTGTTTTTGGCCATTATTATGGGACTTCTATTGACTGGGTCAGCAAAAAAATAGAAGCTGGAATCGATATTATTTTAGAGATCGACTGGCAAGGTGCGCGACAAATTAGAGAAAAAATGCCAGAATCAATTGGCATATTTATAATTCCTCCTTCTTGGGAAATATTAGAAAAAAGGTTACGGCTTAGAGCCCAAGACGAAGAAAATGTCATCAATAAACGCATGGCCGATGCAAAAGCAGAATTAGCGCATTTTGATGAATATGACTATTTAATTCTCAATGAAAACTTTTCTAATGCACTTGCTGACTTAAATGCCATTCTTAGAGTGCGTCGTTTACGAAGCGGCGTGCAAAAAAAAGAACTTACTACACTGCTAGAAACTCTGCTCAACAAAGCTTAGTTTGAGAACGCTCGTTCTCTAAGATACGTACTTTTAATTTGACAGCAAGGTATATCTCCTATCACGCGACGGAGCAAAGACAAAGTCTTTTTTGTCACACTATTAAAGGAGCAACAAATGCCGAAATAGCTCATCTTGTGTTATGCGTTTGCAGCTCAAATACCGCCTCAACCTGATCATCAAACTGAATGTTTTCTTGTTCATAAGTTTTTTCTGGGCTACCGGGCGATGCGACCTTTATACTGTTATACATCACCGGTCTGGGTTGATAATTATTTACGTGATAGCGAATACTATAGACAGGTCCCAGTTTGACTTTAAAACCCTCAGCAAGCGAATGCGCTTGCGAAATAGCATTCTCAATGGCTTTTTTGCGCGCCTGGTCGTGGTAAATAGTCGGATTCGCCACCCCCAATTTTACATCACGGATCTCATTCAGACCGGATTTTAGTGCTCCATCCAATAGCGCATTGAGTTTATCTACTTGTCGCACTGTTACCTGAACTTGGCGCACCGCACGGTAACGTTTTAACACCGCTTCGCCCGTTTTTGGATAATCGTATTCTGGCTGCGTACTTAAATTAGCCGCATTAATATCTTTTTTCTCAATGCCGTTTTTACGTAAAAAATCAAAATATTGCACGACACGGTTATCGACTTGTTTTTTAGCCTGTTCAGCATCTTTAACAGATATACTTACCTCTATTGAGATAGTCGCCATATCTGGAGTTGCATCAACACTACCCGTGCCCGAAGTGATAATATAAGGCCCATTTGGCAATTCGGCAGCTTGAGCTTGTAAAGCCATAGGTAATAGCCCTCCTAATCCTATCATTGTAACCAAAGTCAACGTTTTTAACTTCATGTTGCCCCCTAAATAAATACAGACAATGAGGAAATAATCAAACTTTCCTTTGTTAACAACAAGATAAATATAGTAGGATATCTAGTTTTTTAGCAACAAATATCAACATTAAAAATATTAACTAACATTAGTTCGAGTTAAAGTTGACGTTTTTTTATTAAACCCTAGGGTAAAGGCGCTTATTAACTAAAACAGATTTTTAATGCGTATTTTTTCTAACTTAGCTACAATCTACTTTTTTCCATTAATAAACAAAATAATGTTAAAGTGTATTTTAATTAGTCTACTATTCACTGTTGCGTACGCGGTACCCACACTAGCTGGTAACTATTCAGCAACTTATCCCCAAATACAAGTTTGCTTCACACCAGGTCAAGACTGCACGACGCAAATTACAGACGTGTTAGATACGGCAAAAAAATCTATTTTCGTACAAGCCTATAGTTTCACCTCGGTTCCTATTGCCAAACATCTTATTGAAGCAAAAAACCGCGGTGTTGTTGTCAAAGTGATCTTAGATAAAAGCCAGAAATCAGAAAAATATAGCGCTTCACGTTTTTTATTAAATCAACATATCCCAGTTTGGATCAACTATAAACCGGCTATTGCACATAATAAAATTATGATCATTGATGGCACAAAGGTCATTACTGGCTCATTTAATTTCACCAAGGCAGCGCAAAGCAAAAATGCGGAAAATGTCTTGATTATTCAGGATACTGCACTTGCAAAACGCTATATGGAAAATTGGCAGCAACGGCAACTTGTTTCGACAGCTTTAGACTCAGCGCTGGTGAAAAAAGCTAAATATGCTTCTCACTCTCACCCATCCTTATTTTCCTTTAAATTCTAAGATTGCTAAACTGTCATTTAAATTCAATGACAGTTTGTGCAACTTGTTTCGAAAATCTCATTATTTTCGAAAAGAATTTACTTTAGCAGAGTTTTCTTGACACGATGAAACAACTGAATTTTCAGCTCTATAAAAGCCTACGCGAGTAAGAGGATTCGTATTTGACATACCTCCAGCTTGTAATACTTTTAATAGTCGCTGATTTATTGCAATTCTTTCTTCAATACAGTTAAGCTGCTCCTCACGTAGCAAAGAAACTTGTTTTGGAACTAATCGCTGTTCAGCACCAATTATTCTTCTAGTGGATTCAACAACGATAGGGCCGCAATCTACCGAATTTTTTTGTATTGCATCGTTAAATATGTGCACTTTTGAATCATCTGTTTTCACGCCAAAAGAGTTCAACGCATCTTTAAGAAATTGACCTAATTCTATTAATCTGGCCGTTGCAGGTGACTTATTACCTTTATAAGTCAAATTGATATCTTGTCCACAACCATTGCCGAATGGATCGAAAATAGCGATTTTAGCTGGAGAATTGCCTTTTTGCGGATAAACAATGGCGGCAATCCAATGCATACCCATATAAGCTTGCTGACTATGATTTGTTTTCTGTTTACTCAAAATATTTATAGGTATGACAATCGGGCGCGTATCTGCTTCAAGATAGCTATTCATTATCAAATCGATCAGTGCATTCTTATTCATCTGACTTAAATCAAAAGGCAATACGCTAGAAATAAACACTTTATCTTTTGGTAATAGCAAATTAAGTAGCACGTCGATATCTTCATCTTCATACAAAGTGGTTGGAGAATAAGCTTTCATTTTATTGAAAATTTTTATCAACGATTGATTTTCTTTTTCTATTTGTAGGATTTTTTCTTGTACAGGCATAAACTCATCACTCACTATGAAATTTAAACCTGTATTTTAAGGAACAAAAATTAAATATTTATGAGAAGATACTTAAAATAAGCTTAGATAATGCGTGTTAATTTCCTCTAGCGATAAGAAGGGGGTATTTGTACTAGCTACTGAATTTTTTTGTAAAGATCTTTTTAAACGCTTGCACTAAGCAAATTTAATACTGGCACGTAATTGGCCAACAGTAGAGCGCGCGCCGCTCGCACTGGGATTTAATACGGTTACGGGAGAGGTGGTTTGATCAATAACAGAACCCTCCCCTGCGCTATAATCCCTATCTTGGAACACAGCGACGCCCATATCAAACCATTTAGCTATATTCATCATGTAATCTATATAGAGGCGACGTCTAGGTAAAAAGGTTGCTAGATTTGAAGTTTGCTGATAACCAATCGCGATACGTGACTGATGCGCTATAGCTGGAAAGGTTAAGCCCGCTTCTAAACCCCAAGCCTTAAATTTTTTTAATGTCAATGCAGGCAAAATCCCAGGGGGGAAAATATCAAGAAGAACATCAATAGGAACGGCTAAGAATGTAGGGCTCGTTAAACCGCGCGTCGTTGCTACGTAATGGCCATTGGCATCAAAAGGACCAAAAGTCACATCGGCATTCACATCATAGGCCGGTGCTTTATGAGGCGGAAACCCTGAATTACCCGCTGAAAACTCTAAAAAGGGACTCGTGTAATATGAGGATAGAAAGTTAGCATCAGCAATATTAGCCACATAACCCGCATTCAGGTTAACTTTCTTATCAAACCCATTAAATGCATAATCTACATCTACACCCCCATTTTGTATACGACGTGTAAACCCACCATCCGTTAATTTACGATTACCCGCAAATGTATATATGGAGCCATAAAACCCGTTAGGGATAACTACCCCCAATTGTACCGTCGGTGCATTGATCGCTGTAAATAATTGGGTTGGGTTCTCACTCTGGACAAAGGCATACGGATCGTACTGGCCAAACGGTACGTATTCTTTACCGACCCGTAGATAGAACGGCAAACGTTGAAAATTACCTATTGTTGCGTAAGCGGTATCCAAATTACTTGAAAATCCACTACCATTATTAACTGGCGCATAGATAAAGAGAGAATTAGGAAGCGCATAAGGACCTTGAAAACTAGAAATTAAATCAGAAACTTCTCTAGGAAATAAACCAGAGATTGCCGTTAAGGACGAATAGACTAAGGAAGCTTTTGCCGTCATCCAATTATTTACACGCGCATCGACAAACAAATTAGCATTATTTAATAATAGATCACTCGCACGACCACCTTTTGTAGGTGCCAACGGTGCAAGGTTCGGAATACCACGCTCTGTATTAACCGCTAAAAAAACGGGTGGTCGATTAGCAAGATAAGCGTCTGTATTTATCCAACCACTAACGTTAATTCGACACGTCCAACCACAAGGTTGATCAAATCCACCCGGTTGATTTTGATCGCTGAGCATATCAAATTTATCCATTTGATCGCGCAGCACATCTTGTTCATAAGCCACATTCAGCTCATATAATCCACTCGCCCAAAGGGGTGAACTTATTCCTATCGCTATCAACGCTGCTATTGCTGCTTTCAGTTTCATTGCTTATCATCCTTATAAGATATATCTGAAAAAGGATAGCAATCTTCTGAAAGTATCTCAAATAACTAAAATGATCCTGCGTTTCGAAACCCTGACGTTTCTTATTTTAGCTGATGATCCTGAGCTAAAAATAAATACATTGCTGGTACAACAAACAAGGTAAATAAGGTGCCAATCGAAATGCCTGAAGCAATCACTAAGCCAATATTAAAACGGCTGATAGCTCCCGCCCCTGTAGCCAATATCAACGGAATAACACCTAACACCATCGATGCTATCGTCATTAAAATAGGCCTTAATCGAATAGCTGCCGCCATTTGAACAGCTTCTCGTTTAACACGACCTTCTTTTTGCAGATCATTAGCAAACTGCACAATTAAAATACCGTGTTTACTGATCAAACCTATCAGTGTCACTAAACCGACTTCGGTGTAAATATTTAAGCTTGCGCCACCGACTCCTAAACTAATAAAAATAAGAGCGCCACAGATCGACATTGGCACACTAATAAGAATAATTAAAGGATCACGAAAACTTTCAAATTGAGCAGCCAAACACAGAAAAATAATAATGAGAGCCAAGAAAAAAGTTAATATCAATGCACTACTTTCCTGCTGGTACTGTCGAGACTGCGCTGCATAATCGATGCTATAACCCTCCGGAAATATTTTTTTTGCCATATTTTGCAGTCCTTGCAGCGCATCTCCCATCGTGATCCCTGGAAAAGCAACCGCTGAAATAGTGGCTGAATTAAGTTGCTGAAAATGATTAATTGATTCGGGAACTACAGTTGTTTTTAAGCTGGCAATGGTAGATAACGGAATAGTGGGTCCAGTCGGTAAGGTTATATAATAATTCAGCAATTGCTCGGCATTCAAACGTTGTGCACGCATAACCTGCGGTATAACCTGGTAAGAACGCCCCGAAAAATCGAAATAATTAATATAGTTTTCACTTAAAGCCGACGCTAATACATCACCGACGTCCGCCATGGTTAATCCCAATTGAGCCGCTTTATCGCGATCCAATTGGATGGTAACCTGTGCTTTGTCAATTTTGAGGTCCGTATCTAGGTAAACGAATAATCCGCTGCGACGTGCCTCCTCTAACAAAGTTTGGGAAACATCATTCAATTTATCGTAACTATCGGTAGTTTTAATAACAAATTGCACGGGCAATCCACTTCCCCCTCCTGGCAAAGAGGGCTTTTGAAAAGCCGCAACGCGAGCCCCTGCTATTTTATCGAATAAACGTTGCACCATCGGTTGTATCTGATTGCTGGTCCTTTTACGTTCATCCCAAGGTTTAAAAACCATACCACCAATACTCGTATTTAGACCATTAACACCATCTAACTGAAAGACATGATCCGTCTCCGGAAATTGCTTGAAAATTTGAAAAACTTGATTTGAATAAAGCTGCGTTTGTTCTAAGGTTGCGTTTGGCGCTGTGCTTAACATACCAATAATAAGCCCTTGATCTTCTTGTGGAGCTAATTCAGTTTTAGACGTTGCATATAAAAAATAAATACTGGCCAAAATAATAATGGCAAATACACCTGTCACTCGTACATTATCTAATGAACCATGTAAGGCACGCTCATAGATATCTTGTATTTTTTCAAATTGCCTATCGATAAAAGTAACAAATTTACTTCTATGACTTCCTTCTGATTTTAGTGATTTAGAACACATCATCGGCGATAGGGTTAAAGCAATAATCGCCGAAATCGCTACTGCTCCGGCTAAAGTAAAGGCAAATTCAGTAAAAAGCGCGCCGGTTAATCCGCCCATAAAGCCAATTGGTACGTACACAGCGATTAACACCACAGAAATTGAAATAATAGGAATAGCTAACTCTCTCGCTCCTTTTATTGCTGCCTCAAACGGCGCATCCCCGGCTTCAATATGCCGATAGATGTTTTCCACAATAATAATGGCATCATCAACCACTAAACCAATCGCTAACACAAGCGCTAATAAAGTTAATAAGTTAATGGTATAACCTAATAACAACATAACAAGAAAGCTACCGATCAATGAAAGCGGCATCGCAATTACAGGAATAATGACGGAACGTATTGAACCTAAAAAAAGAAAAATAACCGCTGTAACGATCACTAATGCTTCTAATAAACTTCGAATAACTTCGTTGATAGCACTATTGATATAACGACTTTCATCATAAACAATTTCGCCTTTTAATCCTTGCGGCAATTGCTGTTGGATTTCAGGGAATGCCTTTCTGATGTTTTTAATAACCGAAAGCACATTCGCCGTAGGTGCTACTTTAATCCCTATATAAACCGCCGGCTTATTATCAAACTTTACTGCGGTATTATAATTTTGTGATCCGAGTGTGACGTTAGCCACATCTTTTAAGCGAATAATCGCGCCATTTTGCGCTTTAATAATTAGATTTTTAAACTTATCGACTGAACGTAGACCCGTTTCTATGGTTAAATCTACCGTGATCATATCGCCTTTCGTACGTCCTACCGCCGCGATAAAATCATTATTCGCTAACGCAGTAGCAACATCAGCCGCCGTAATACCATAAGAAGTTAGTTTAGCAGGATCTAACCAAGCACGCAGCGCAAACTGTCGCTGCCCGACTATTTCTGCTTGCTGTACGCCTTCAATAGCTTGTAATTTAGGCTGCACCACGCGTATTAAATAATCAGTCACATTGTTACTCGGTAATTGTTGGCTGTAAAACCCGATATACATTGAATCAATCGTTTCACCCACCGCAATACTTAAAGTAGGTTGCTGAGAGGCTTTAGGTAATTGGTTAATCACCGCATTAACTTTGGTATTAATCTCGGTAAGCGCTTTATTTGGATCGTAATTAAGACGTAAATTGGCTTGAATAGCACTACTGCCTTGTGTACTGCTTGAGGTTAAGTAATCAATTCCTTGTGCTTGAGCGATAGAATTTTCTAACGGTGTCGTAATAAACCCTGCAATTAAAGCGGGATCAGCGCCGGTGTAAACAGTAGAAACTGTAACAATAGCATTTTCAGTAAAGGGATATTGACGTACTTGCAGTAAACCTAATGAACGTATCCCTAACACGAGAATCAGCAGGCTAATTACCGTAGCCAATACAGGTCGTTGAATGAAAATATCCGTAAACCGCATGTTCATCCTTAAACATAAAACCCATCATCTTAGAACGCCAAAAAATAAAATTGATGTTGCCAACAAGGCGAAAATAGCGAGAAAAGCGGAGTTGACATAAAGTCAATGAGCATTTTCGAGCTAATTTTTAACGCTGTCGGCGACATCAAGAATATTTTTTGGGCCTAGTCGTCGATAACCATAGGCATAGCCTTATTCTGTGGAACCACCGAATTATTAATGACAACTAAACTGCCATTCTTCAATTTGAGTTGGCCACTGGTGACTACAATATCACCTTCCTTAACTCCCTCTAAAACAACAATTTGATCACCACGTTTATCGCCTGTCTTCACAAAGGTTTGCAATACACTGAGAACCGGTTTACCTTTTTTATCTTTCGCTTTTTGTTGCACGATATAGACTATTTCGCCATAAGGGTTAAAACTTATCGCTGTCTGTGGCAAGGTCAAATAGCGTTTTTGGGCACCGGTTTCGACTTCAGCCGATATAAACATACCTGGATATAATTTGAATTGAGGATTACTAATAGTCGCTTCCACCTCAACATTACGCGTTTTTACATCGATGATAGGATTAATTGTTGTAATATTTCCGGTAAATGTGCTATCCGGGTAAGTATCAGTTTTAATCTTAACAGTGGATCCCACCTGTAACTGAACTAAATTTTGTTGTGGCACATAAAAATCGGCGTAAAGGGGATCTAACGCTTGTAACGTTACGACCTGATCACCGGCATTCAGATATTGACCTGGATTTACCGCAGAAATACCTAAACGCCCAGAAAAAGGGGCCACCAATGTTTTTTTAGCTACTGTTGCCGCTTGCTGTGCAACCTGTGCTTGTAAATTTTTTAGATTTTGCTCATCGGAATCTAACACCGCTTTGCTAATCGCCTTTATTGCAAATTGTGCACTATCCCGATGATAGACAATTTCGGCTAGTTTCGCTTGTGCCTCCAAGGCATGCAGCAAAGCGATATCGGAATCTGCATTAAGCTGCACTAACACGTCCCCTTCTTTAACTTCCGAACCCGGCTTAAAGTAAATCGTGCGTACCAATCCCGCCAATTCCGTAGTGACATTAACACCCCGTATGGCCCGTAAGCTACCGTATGTTAACAGCAAAGGTTGCCACCATTGATAATGAACTGGCATGGCAGAAACAGTTACCGTAGGCGCAACGTTATTTCGTATCGCACGAGTAATAATGATTTTTTTTAGAAGTTGAAATCCGAAAATACAAGCAAATAATATCCCTACCCCTATTAGCATAATAGACATGGGTTTCTTTAACCGTGACTTCCAATTACGCATCGCTTAACTTAGCTCCTACCAACAAACCAGATTGAAGGCACCCCTCTTAGCAATTCCACCACCCCCCTCCTAAAGCCTGATACAACGCCGCCGTATCGGCATAACGACTGGCTTGTGCTTGAATAAGGCTAATACGTGTTTGCTGGTACTGCCGTTGTGCATCGAGTAATGTAATATAACTGACCCCACCCAAAGAAAATTGCTGGCGTGTCAACTTTAAATTAGCACGCGCTGCTAATTCCGCCTGTTTTTGTGCGCGTAACTCACGCGCATCTGCTTCTAAGGCGCGTAATGTATCGGCTACATTTTGAAACGCTTGTAATACCACTTGCTGATATTGCGCCGCCGTTTGATCAACATTTGCAATCGCTGCACGACGTTGTGCCACTAACGTACCTCCTTTAAATAAAGGTTGTAGTAGTGACCCACCTATACTCCATAAATTACTTTGTGAGGCGAAAAGACTGCTCCCGATCGAATTAGACTTTCCATACGTACCCGTAATAACAAATTGTGGATATAAATTCGCAGTAGCAACCCCTAGTTGTGCATTAGCGGCTTTCCATAAGGCTTCTGCTGCCAGTACATCAGGACGATGACGAACTAAAACAGAAGGAATTCCTAAAGGCAACTGATTGGGTAACGTTAATTCATTTAAATATAAAATAGGGAGATGGCTGGCGCTAGGAAACGAACCCACTAAAACTGCTAAGGCATGCCGAGTTTGTTCTCTGCTTTTTTCTAAAGGTGGCAATGTGGCACGCGTCTGAGCAACTTGTGTTTCCTGTGCTAATACATCGGCACCCGAAGCACCCCCTAGCTCAAATTGTTGTTTAGTAATCCTTAACTGTTCTTCTTGCTCGCGAATCAATTGTTGGGTAACGCTTATTTGTGTTTGCAAAGAAGCCATGGCAATCGATGAAGTGACAATATTTCCTGTTAAGGTCAGATAAGCGGCTCTCCATTCATAATATTGATAATCAACCTGGGATTGCAAAGCTTCTATTCCTCTACGTATGCCACCAAAAATATCAAGTGTGTAAGCAACGTTGACTGCCGCATTAAATAGATTAAATATATTACTCGTCGGAATATTACTTCCTGTCACCGTGCTATTAGCCGTATTTGAATTGAAAAATCCAGCACTTGAACCTCTTTGCGCTGAGAGTTGCGCGGTAAACGCTGGAAACAAACCACCTACGCTTGCATTAAGGTTTTCTCGTGCTTCCCTTAATACAGCTTTTGCTGCAGTTAAGTTAGGGCTATTGGCTATTCCCCGACAAACCAATTTATTTAACTTTTGTGAATGAAATGAACGCCACCATTGTGGAGAAACGTCACATTTTTTTAGAAAATGCTGTGATGACCCTGCCTGCCCCGATACACCCACTGTTCTATGAGACCATGGCGGCTCTGTGTAATGTTTTATCTTAGGAGGCGTAGGAGGCTAAAATCAGGGCCTACCAGGCAAGCACTCAGACTAGCTAACATGGCAATAATTATGGCAGGTTGATAACAGCGCTTGTAAAAAAAAGGCATTGCCGATTAGCCTATCTCCTTTGACAGCTTTTTAACCTCATCCATTCACACGTCACTTAATTTTTACTTGTTCATGTACTTAGCATAGTCGATATTTTGAGGAACACTTTGCGGAAAAGAAAGCAACTCACTATCCGAGTAAGCCGATAAGAGTTACTGCTCAAGCGACTTAGATATATCTCTACTTGATTATAAAAAAAACATTTCACTCACTATTTAACCAATACTATGCTTTAATTAGTAGAAGACTACAGTAGAAGACTACCTAATTATGCTGATTATACAAACCGGTAGGGCTTATTGGGAGCTGTAAATGCCTATCGACACGACATCTGCTATCGATTCCAAAAAAAAACGTAATTTAGCATTACTTTATATAATAATAGGAGCCATTGCCATTGGCTTTGCCCCCATCTTTGTTCGTTTAAGCGAAGTAGGTCCTATTGTCACTGGCTTCTGGCGTGTCGCCATTGCCTTTCCGATCTTAACCTTACTTTCAATAGGACAAGGATCGACCTATCCTAACGATGCAGATATACCCCATTTTAAAGATTATCTATGGATATTATTTGCCGGCGTACTATTTGGTGGCGATTTAGCGACTTGGCATCTCTCTATACACTATACAACGATTGCTAATTCGACCCTACTTGCCAATTTTTCTCCCGTTCTTATCGCTTTATGGGGATGGTTAATACTTCGTAAACCACCACAAAAAAAATTAGTGATCGGTTTGTTACTCGCCATCGTAGGAGTTGCGGTGTTAATCAATCCTGGCCTACATGTGAATAAGCGGACCTTGCTAGGCGATAGCTTAGCGTTTACTACCGCATTTTTCTATGCCGGTTATCTCCTCGTACTTAATCGAAGCCGAAAAAAATTTACCGCCTTTTCAAGTATGGCTATCTCAACATTTTCCAGTATGTTGACACTTCTTATGATTACCTTTATTTCAGGTGAATCATTCCTTTCGCACACGACAATGGGTTGGTTAGTTTTAGTTGCGTTAGCTTTGTTTTCTCATATATTGGGCCAAGGTTTAATTGCCTATGCCCTCCCTTACCTACCAGTGACATTTGCATCAACCACTCTATTAGTACAGCCTATGGTTGCCGCCATTGCAGGCTGGATTTGCTTTGCAGAACATCTCTCATTAATACAAATGTCAGGTATTTTTATTGCCTTAGCGGGTATATTTTTAGCGAAACAAACCGCTTAGTTTTTGTTTCGCTATCATTGTAGCACTTGCAAACTGATGTCAAAATTTCTTTTAAAAACATAAATAGTTATTTAAGAAACGAATACAAGCTTGTTTAGCTATTTTTTTGATATAGAATAAAAAGTTATCTTTATTATAATAGTTATTTATGTCAGAATCGCTCCTATTTGATACCCTTTCTTATGTAAAAAATCTTAAAGAAGCAGGTTACTCCCAACAACAAGCGGAAGCACAGATAGCTCTAATGAGAGAATTAACAAATAATAATTCCTATACAAAACAGCAGCTATTTCATATGGATTTTGAGTCCAAAAATGCCCTAAAAAACTTACAAACTTATTTAGAAATAAAGCTGAAAGAGACAGAAAATCAATTAGAAAGCAAACAAAGAGATATTGAGTTGCGGCTAGAAAATAAATTAAAAGATTTAGAAATTCGTGTAGAAGACAAACAAAAACAGATAAAAACTAGCCTAGAAATAAAAATAAAAGACTTAGAATACAGACTGTCGAAAAAAGAAACTCATGTTACGGAATGTAAAAGAGAACTTAATGAGACCAAAAGAACTGTAACCGAAATTAAAAAAGAAAGCTCTACGATTAAAACGGAGACTAATACCTACCTCTCCAGATGGGTAATGGGTGTTTCTGCATTACAAACTACTATCATTTTAGCCTGTATGAAATTATTTACCCACTAAGCTTTTACTCGCAATTTCATATACATCGGCTGAAAGTCCCGGTATTTTAACAATATACTCCAATTGTTCACGCATTAACTCACGGCGAGTACTATCAAACCGCTGCCAAGAGGTAAATGGCTTTACCAAACGTGCCGCTATCTGCGGATTTCGACTATCAAGATACGCGATTTGTTCGCTTAAGAAATGATATCCTTCGCCCGATAATTGATGAAATTGAGTCGGATTTCTTGTGCAAAATACGCCAATCAATGATCTCACTTTATTAGGGTTTTTCCAGTCGAAAGCTGGATGTTTTAATAACACCTTGACACGATCTAAAGTATTTTCAAATGGCGCGCGCGCTTGTATTGCAAGCCACTTACAAACGACTAAAGAATTAGCTTGCCATTTTTTATAAAAATCATTTAGCAAATCAACGCTCTGTGGTAAGTTATTATTCACTAATTCACTCAAAGCGCTCATACTATCCGTCATATTATCGGCTCTTTGATACTGTGTAATACACCAATCATGCAAAGTAGAATCCTGTAATAACATTAAGTAATTTAAACACGTATTTTTTAAATGTCGCCGTGTTTTAGCTTGCTCATTAAATACATAGGGTTTGAAATCTTGATAATATTTATAAATCTGCAGCAACGGATTATGCAGAGCCTTAGCGATTTGTTCACGTAGCAAAGTAAGTCCGCGATGAATACCATCAACATCAACAACTTCCATTTGCTCTGCAAAGTAAGCTTCACTTGGCAAATTTAGTAATTCAGCTAATAAAGCATCATCTTTTTGTGTCCTATTCACGAATAAATCCTGATACGATTGAATCAATAAGCTAGCTTGAATGGGTGCTGCTGGATTCTCAATGTGGCGCATAACCATACGACTAGCCAGTTGTTGTGTCGCATTCCAACGGTTAAAACCATCACTATCTTTTTGTATCAAGAAAGCCAAATCTTCATCACTATAATCGACATGAAGTTTTACGGGCGCTGAAAAATTCCTTAATAAAGAAGGAATCGGTTTACTGGAGACATTAATAAAATGGAAACGCTGTTCTAAATCTTTGATGGTTAACAGTCGTTGTTTATCAACCCCCTTAGATTCTCCTTCTAGCTGCAAAGCCATAGCATAACCTTCTGTATTGAATAAGGCCATGACTAAAGGGATACAAAAAGGCTTTTTCGTAGCTTGATTTGGTGTTGGCGGACAGCTTTGTTTAACTGTTAAATCAAAGGTATTTTCTTCCTGGTCATAACGGCATTCAATACGTAACTCAGGTGTTCCCGATTGTTTATACCACAAACGAAATTGCTGTAGATCATAAGCACTCGCTTCTTCAATGGCCAACACAAAATCTTCGATCGTCACAGCTTTGCCGTCGTTGCGTGCAAAATAAAGGTCCATTCCTTTACGAAATAAATCCGCTCCTACCAGTACTTTCATCATACGGATTAATTCGGCACCTTTTTCATAGATCGTCATCGTATAAAAATTATTGATTTCAATATACGAATCGGGTTGTACCGGATGCGCTAAAGGACCTGCATCTTCGACAAATTGTAAGCTACGTAACTGCTTTACCGTATTGATACGTTCAATAATTGCGGATCCAATGGTTTCACTAAATTCTTGTTCGCGAAAAACCGTTAAACCTTCCTTAAGGCTTAATTGAAACCAGTCACGACAGGTGATTCGATCACCTGTCCAATTATGAAAATACTCATGTCCTACAACTTTGGTAACATAACTATATTCTGAATCGGTCGTTGTTTCGGGGTCCGCTAGTACAGTTTGGGCATTAAAAATATTAAGTCCTTTGTTCTCCATCGCACCCATATTAAAATCATCGATTACTGCTATCATGAAAATATCTAAATCATATTCACGACCATACGCCTGTTCATCCCAAAGCATCGCTTTCTTTAAAGAATCCATCGCGTGATAACATTTTTCTTTTTGACCTTTTTCAAAAAATATTTGTAGTGTTATTTTTCTATTGGATTGGGTAATAAACTGATCCTGAATAAATTCCAAATTTCCCGCAACCAAAGCAAATAGATAACTCGGTTTTTTAAAAGGATCTTCCCAGGTGACCGAATGTTGATTATTGGCTAATTCTTTATAAGCTATTTTATTTCCATTCGACAACAAAATAGGATATTGCGTTTTATCCGCAATAATCGTCGTCGTATAAGAGGCTAATACATCAGGTCGGTCGATAAAGTAGGTAATCCGCCGAAATCCTTCTGCTTCACACTGCGTACAGAAAATACCGCGCGAGACATAAAGTCCACTTAAGGCTGTATTTTCTATCGGTTTAATATGCGTTTCAATCGTTAGCGTAAATTCATCAGGAATCATAGGAATAATTAACTCTATTTTATTCCGTTGATATTCGTTAGGTAATAAAATACGATCATTAAGTCTGATAGAGATTAATTCTAATTCCTCACCATTAAGAACTAATGGGCTAGTTTGCTTTTTTCCTTCTGAATTACGCACAATAGTTAACTGTGAACGTACCTGTGTTAATGTTTCACCCAGTGTAAAACACAAATCCACCGTTTTAATCAAAAAAGCAGGGGGAGCATAATCACGAAGAAATGTTGTTTTGGGCTGGGTCATGGTGCTACTCGTTTATTTTATAGATACATCTCTTACTATACCGACTATACTAGGTAAAACCAAACTTAATAAAAGTAACACTCCTCCATAAATAGTAGTCTTAGAGAGCAGTTCACCATTAATCAAAAAGCCAAATAAACTAGCAAATACGGGCTCTAAAGCGAAAATTAATGCCGCCTTTGGAGCACTAGTAAATTTTTGATATTTATTTTGCAGATAATAGGCCAGACTGGTAGCAAAAATGGCACAAAACATAATACCAATCCATGCCGCGGGCTGGAAAGATGCAGAAAAATTGTGTCCTTTTGCTAACACGGAGACAAAAGGAATAGTAAATAAAAGCTGATAAAACGCTAACAGTTTAAAATCCTGTATCGCTTGCGTTAATCGCTGCAAATAAGTAATTTGGAAGGAAAAGCCAACAGCACCCAAAAAAATCCATAAATCACCCGTATTGAGGTAAAAATGATTTAGACCCGTTAACACGTAAAGCCCTATAAAACCTATCAATGCGCACAAAAAATCCAAACCCGTAGGCTTATCTAATTTAAATAAGGGCGCTATAAAAGGCACTAAAATAACGCTAGAACCTGTAATGAAAGCAGCACGTGCTGAACCCACTGTTTCTAAACCAATGGTCTGACAAAGATAAGCCGCTGCATTAAGAACACCAATAATAAGACTACCCAAAAGCATCGGTTTGCTAGTCTTATAAAATAAACACCAAACCATTGGCAGTAATACGATGGTAGCAATAATAAACCGCAAGCTAACAAATACAAAGGGATCAACTTCAGTTAAAGCGTTTCGTGTTACAGGGAAAGTAATACCCCACATCAAAGTTACTAAAGCTAAATAAAGGTTGGCTTTGCTAGATAATTTCATAAAATAGAGTATAGTCATTCCTTAATTCTGCAACAATAGACCGCTAACATCATAAACTATGGGGCGAGGAAGATACTATGTCTATCCGAATATTGATTAACGGAGCCTCTGGACGTATGGGAAGAACAACAGCCGTAGCGATTCGACACGATAGCGGATTGGAATTAGTAGGAGAAACACAGCGTACGGATGATCTCAAAAAGGCTATTCAAGCAAAACAAGCGAATGTTGTTGTTGATTTTACCAATGCAGCCGTGGTCTTTGAGAATTCAAAAAAGATTATTGAAGCGGGTGCCCATCCAGTGATTGGCACCAGTGGTCTTCAGCCTAATCAAATTAAAGAACTACAGGAAATCTGTACTAAAAAACAGTTAGGCGGCATTATTGCACCAAATTTTTGTATTTCTGCTCTTTTAATGATGCGCTTTTCAGAACAAGCGGCGCATTATTTTTCAGAGATAGAAATCGTCGAAACCCATCATGAAAAAAAAATCGACGCGCCTTCGAGTACCGCAATTAAAACGGCGGAAATGATAGCGGGTGCGCGCAAAGCACTCCCCGCACACAAGGCAATACATGAAACTTTATCGGGTGCCCGTGGCGCAACGAAAGACAAAATTCCCATCCACTCCTTACGTCTGCCCGGTTTTTTAGCAAAGCAGGAAGTTATATTTGGCCATTTGGGTGGAAATCTCGTTATTACACACGAAACAATCGATCGCCATGCTTTTATGCCAGGTGTTATTTTAGCCTGTAAAAAAGTCCTGGGTCTGAAAGAATTAATTTACGGTCTAGACACATTACTCGTATGACAACACAAGCTGCTCAATTAAACGCGGATCTCCATAAGCAATTAATTCAAAATAATTTACTGTTTAACGAAAACATTATAGCAAAATTGACTGATTATTTGATGTTACTTGAAAAATGGAATCAGGTTTATAATCTAACCAGTATACGCAACCCCAACCAGATGATACCAAAACATATTTTGGATAGCCTCTCTATTAGTCCTTATTTACAAGGAACGAGAATCCTTGATGTTGGCACCGGTGCTGGCTTACCTGGCATCCCATTAGCATTAACTCATCCCAATTGCCATTTCACCCTACTTGATAGTAATGGAAAAAAACGCGGTTTCTTACCCATACTATCCAACAACTAGGGATTTCTAATATCGATATTATACAAAAACGTGTAGAACAATTTAGCGTCGACATTTGTTTTGATACTATTATTACTCGTGCCTTTACATCTTTAACGGATTTTTTAAAAAAAACACATCATCTTGCTTGTCAAAAAGGCGTTTTTTTATCAATGAAAGGTCAATATCCTGCACAAGAAATAGATAAGCTTGATGCAAACTTTTCTATTACCTCTGTGGATCCTATTCAAATTACTGGACTTAATGAAAAACGCCACGTTATTATTATAAAACGAAATAGCTAAATTTATTGTTGTTATCACCACATAATTTTATTAAAATATCAGTCTGTGCCAGTAATATAGAATTGCCTCAAAAATAATCGTCTAATAAATAAAAGGAATTTCAAATGCCAGGTACCGATGAATTATTACCTTTAGTTCGGCAAACCAACTCCCGATCCTCCTTTTTTGCACGTATAAAAGAAAATCCTTATCAGACTATAAAAAGCACCGTTTTAACTGCAGCCGGTACATTTAGTGGTTACATGTATTGGCCTTCTTCTTTTCAAGCGGCCCATTTTGGAGGCAAACCGTTACAATACACTGCCGCTATTGGCGGATCCGTTACCAATGCCATCTTCAATATCGAAAGTTTCTTTAGTCTTTCAGAAATTCCAAATAGAGTGACCGTTAATTTAACTGCCTTCACTATTGCCGTTTTCTGCGTATTACCTAATTTCTTAATGGATATCGTCGATGAAGAAGGCAATTACACCAGTAATGCCACTATAGCACTTCAAGGATTTATCGCTTTTCTTAATGTCTTAGTCAACACCGTTGGCACAATTGAATTAATCGATAGTATTGCTAATTTATGCAAAAATAAAACGGAGAAAGAAAAAAAAGAATTAATGGAAAAATTTAATCAGACTATTAAAATTTTTTCGCGCTTAAAAACGGAAGAGCAAACGGAATTAGCGTTCCACAACCTAATAAACGAACAGTTTAACTCATCAACATATTCAAAAAAAATAGCCTTTTACTCTATTAAGGGCTTAGTCGGCATAATCGGTATTCCTCAACTTTTGGCCTATACCCTGATTAGTTATTTTGACGTACAAGCACTTGCAGAAAAAAAATGGGGATTAGGAAATACAGGAAGCATCACACTGGGTTACTTAGCCGCTATTGGTAACACGATTCCTGGCGCAGGCTTTTCAATTAAAGGCCTTAACTCAATTTGTGAAAAATTACTTTCTTTAGAGAAACCCTCATTACTTGCCGGTCTTTTTATGCTACCAGCAGCACTCTCTGGTTTTACCACCCATCAAGCAATGCAACTCAGCTTAAAAAACCTGGGCTATTCTGGAAATTTCGCGGAAGTCCTGAAATGGGTCGCTAACCTAGGGGCAGCACTTATCTACAATCTCCCGCAAATAATCTTGTTAGCCAATAGGATCACCAGCGACAAAAACAATGAGCTGGCTGAAAATATCAAACACCTCATACAAACGATAAAAAAAGATATTGAATCCGAAAACACACATCCCTATCAAACATTCATGAATGCGCTTGCTAGGGGTCAGCTTGTCCTTTCTGCTCCTATCGAAGCGAGCCAACACAATAAAGATTATCAAGAAATGAGCATGACTTGTAGAATTCAAACTCAGTAATTTACCCAATACCCGTTAAGCATTTGAAACGGATGTATTAATAAGGCGAGACTAGCTGAATAGAAACTAAGCTGTTAAAATTCCTGGCTCTTTGTAACCTGCGCCCGTAGCTCAGCTGGATAGAGTACCAGGCTTCGAACCTGGGTGTCGGGGGTTCGAATCCCTCCGGGCGCGCCAGCTAAATCAAGTACTTACCTCATTTTCAAGCATACTTATAAAAACCCTTGCGCGACTTTTGCGGGAGCTAGCCGCTATGCAGCCCTACGCAATATGGTTAATACGGGTCCTTCAAATGTGTGTATTAAATCATGTACCCGCACTTGAGATAACCTTGTTCTTTTACGTGCTTTGACCCAAGCAGAATTTAACATTCGAGTTAGACAACTACCTTGATACGTAAACACATAGATAGGGTGCAATCCCCTTACTTCTTAAACCACTCGGGTAACTATATGATTTAGCACTACGGGCGGCCGATCTTGTCCATTGTCCATTTTTTACTTTCTCTCCACGGATAATAAAAACGTATTTAACTCCGGTACGTCTATTTCCCAACCCCATCGTAGCCAACAAATTTCTTTGTCCCGAGAGCCCGTATTAACTGCAAAAAGTGCCATTTTCCGTAATGAAGTGGCAGAAGCGTTTAAAAAATAGCTTCTAAAAATATTCCTTTTATATCCTAAACTAGTATTGTTATCTTTAATTATTTAGTTTAGGAGCAATTATGGAACTATATAAAGCTATTTTACTGATTTCACTTAGCTTAAGTGTATCTTCGGTATTTGGACTCACGAGTGAGGAATGTCGGCAGGCTTGGACATCATCACCCGCTTACAAAACTTGTAGCCCCCTTTAGGGAGCGGATAAAGTTGTGAATGGAAAATGTGGACTCTATGTACATTGTAAAACTCCTGATGGAAAAGAAATACAGAACGGCGATATCGCGGGGCAAGGTTCAAATTATGAATCGCATTATGGGGTAAGTAGGGAAAAAGACCCTCATGGCGATCGTGATCCACGTGGGGAGCTAAATTATTCTTCTAGAAATTTACTTTTTTCAGTTGAAGAAGTAAAAAAATTAAATAATTGTAATGGACATTTAAAAGTAGGTCCTTGCTAGATAAAGTAGCTTGTACCTTTTTTTATTGAGAAATTATAATGAAATTATCTTTCGAAAAATCTTTTTTTCTTACGAGGGCTCTTGTTTTCACAGGCAAAATCTAAAGGTTTTTTATTATAATACATAGTTATTCTTATTTTATAAAAAAAACACTTTATAAAAACCTCAACATTCTCTCTTTAATTCATTTCGTATTAGTTAGCTAGATTTTTTAGGTACTTTAGCGCCTTTCTTTCGCGCTTTCGATAAACCTATGGCAATAGCTTGTTGAGGACTCTTTACTTTCTTAAGTTTACGCCCAGAATGCGCAGTACCTTGCTTAAATCGGCGCATTTCTTTTTCAACCTTATTTTGGGCAGTCTTTCCGTATTTTCTTACCATAAAGGTCTCCTTTAAACCATGAGTCTCGACTCGAAAAGCTAATTTTTTAATACACACTAAAAATTGGTTAAAAAATTAACAGCAATGGATCGATGAATAAAGTTGCTATAATATTTATTATAGGTAGTTTTATCTATTTAACTGAGTTAAATAGCTTTATCAACCCATTTAAGCAAACAGGAAAGTCAACACCGCTTTGTTTTGATCAAGGAACACAAAATGACGCGACCTATTTGGAAAGGATATATCACCTTTGGCTTAGTGAATATTCCGGTTACCCTATATTCCGCTGAAAAAAAATTTGATATCCAATTTAAATTAATTGATAGCCGTGATAAGGCTAAAATTCATTATATGCGTATCAATGAGCATACCGGTGAAGAAGTTCCGTGGCGCGATGTAGCAAAAGGCTACGAATATGAAAAAAATAATTATATCGTCCTCAAAGAAGCGGAAATTAAAGCAATTGCTGGAGAACATGCTAAAGCAATCGACATTGCCAACTTCGTTAATAAAAATAGTTTATCTATGCTAGATTTTGAAAGACCCTATTATTTAGTACCTGACAAAAAAGGCGAAAAAGCCTATGTGATATTACGTGAAGTACTAAAAGATACTAAAAAGATAGGTATTTCTAAAGTTGTTATCCATACGAGAGAATATTTAGCGGCGCTTATCCCCTATGAAAATGCTTTAATCCTAAATTTATTACGGTATCATCAAGAATTAAGAAAAATTTCAGAATTCGATTTTCCTATCGCAAGCCTTAAGTCCTATAAAATTTCTGACAAAGAAATGGAGATTGCCAAACAACTAGTTGGCTCCATGACCACAGAATGGAAGCCTGAAAACTATCATGATAATTATCGAGAAGCATTAGATAAGTACGTGGAAGCTAAACTTCATCACAGAATTAAAAAAGGACCAAAAAACAAGGATTCGATAGCGACTGCCAAACCTAATATCATTAATTTTGTAGATTTACTCAAAAAAAGCCTGGACCAAAATCAGAAAAAAAAGTCTCCTCACAAAAGAAAGCATAAGTAATAATATGTCTTTAACCCAATACCGGAAAAAAAGAAATTTTAAATTGACTACTGAACCTTATGGCCAATGTAAATCTAGCGAAAACTCACATTATTACATGCAGAAACATGCGGCAAGGCATTTACATTATGATTTACGCTTAGAATTAAATGGTGTACTTAAAAGTTGGGCGATACCTAAAGGGCCTAGTCTTGATAGTGAAATTAAGCGTTTAGCCGTCCAGGTAGAGGATCATCCTGTCGAATACGGTACATTTGAAGGCGTTATTCCTGCCGGCCAATACGGTGGTGGTACAGTCATGCTGTGGGATGCAGGTAGTTGGGCATGCGTTGATCAGAACCCCAATGCAGCTTATAAAAAAGGGCACTTAAACCTTATATTAAAAGGGAAAAAACTAAAAGGTTTATGGCATTTAGTTCGTCTAAAAAATGATCCTAAAAATTGGCTATTTTTTAAAGCTAATGACAAATACGCTCAACCAAAAAAAAACTATAATATTATTGAAAAAAAACCTTCTAGTATAATAAGTGGGCACTCCTTAGAAGAAATTTCTGATCAATATGCCAACAAAAACAAACCAAAAATAAAACAAGGACCTATAACAAAAATTCAAACTAAACTAAACAATCATATAAAAAAGTCAAAAAAAACCGCAATGCCTACCATTATCCATCCTGAATTAGCCACCTTAGCGGATACTCCACCGATAGGAAATCAATGGTGCCATGAAATTAAATATGATGGCTATCGAATTATTTCCTTTATTAAGAATAAAAAAATTAAATTAACAACACGTAATCAAAAGGCTTGGACAAAAAAATTTCCTACGCTGGTTAAAGCATTACAGCACCTGGCTATAAACCAGGCTATTTTAGATGGGGAATTAGTGGCCTTGGATAAAAAAGGGCGATCAAATTTCCAACTTTTGCAAGACTCCATTAAAAATAAAGAGAGTTCTGCTCTTGCTTATTATATTTTTGATCTACTCCATTATGAAGGTAGTGACTTAACTTCCCTTTCCTTACTAAAGCGCAAACAACAATTACAATTATTAATTCCGAACTCCAGTACGGTTCTTCTATACAGCGATCACACCGTTGGTAAAGGTAAGCCGCTATTTAAGAAAGCCTGTCAACTTGCATTAGAAGGTATCGTATCAAAAGATATCGATAGTCCTTATATTCAAAAACGCAGCCGCAGCTGGCTAAAAATTAAATGTAATAAGCGCCAGGAATTCATCGTCGTTGGCTTCACTGCGGCCAAAGGTAAACGTCCCTATTTTGGCGCTTTACTGTTAGCAGTTTATGCAAGAAACAAACAACTTCAGTTTTGTGGTCATGTCGGCACTGGGTTTACTGAAGATACCTTAAAAAATATGTATCAACTTTTAAATAAATTTAAAACCACTCAATCGCAAGTAAAAATCACTTCAGCAATTCGTCAGGTGACCTGGGTAAAACCACGTATTATTGTAGAAGTTGAATTTTCAGAGTGGACAAAAAAAGGACTTTTACGCCACCCTCGTTTTAAGGGTTTACGTTACGATAAAAAAGCTAACCAAATTACTCGCGAAAAAATTAAAAAAACAACTAAAATTAGGATACGATGAAAAAGGATTTAAGATTAGCGCGAGATACTCCTATGACACCTATCTCTTTATCAAATCCCAATAAGCTATTATATCCAAACCTAGGGATAACAAAGTTAGATTTAGCAAACTACTATGCACGAGTACACACTTGGATGCTACCTTACATTACCAAACGTTTTTTAACGATTCTACGTTGTCCAGAAGGTCAAAAAAAAGAATGTTTTTATCAACGACATCTCAATGAAATTAAAATAGAAAAGCTTTATTCAATGAATGTTCAAACAAAAATGAACGAATCAGAATCTTATTTTTATATCAAAGATAAATTAGGCATTCTTGCATTGGTTCAACTAGGTGTTTTAGAAATACACCCTTGGTCTTGCTCCATTGATTCTCTAGAAAAACCTGATTTAATTATCTTTGATCTCGATCCAGGATCTGGGGTGGAATGGAAAAAAGTTATTGATGCGGCGTTATTTGTAAAAGAAAATCTTGCTAAGCTTAATTTAACCAGTTTTGTAAAAACAACAGGCGGAAAAGGCTTACATATTGTTATTCCGATAAAACGTCAATATAGTTGGGATACCATAAAAATATTTGCACATTCGTTTGCAAAATATTTAGAAACGCTCCAACCTGACTTATATATTTCTCAACTCAGCAAAGCCAAACGAAGTGGGAAAATATTTATCGATTATCTCAGAAATCAGCGCGGTGCTACTGCTATTGCGCCCTATGCAACACGCGCAAATGACAATGCCTCGGTAGCAACCCCGCTTGCTTGGGATGAATTGTCCGTTCGAATTAAATCAGATAGTTTCACCATTAAAACACTGCCCAAACGACTTGATGAACTAAAAAAGGACCCTTGGGAAAAATTCTTTACCTTAAAACAAAGCTTGCCTCTATCGTGACTATAAGAATTGCTTTGCGCTTTTCACAACACTATTTTTTAAGCATTCTATATGCCTTTATTGTTGCATTTCGTGAAATTTTAATATCGACAATCGGGCGGGGATAACCCATAAGCTTTACTCGTTCTGGTGCACGAGTATGAGGATCATGGATTTCATAAGCATCTAACTTTTTTAACTCAGGACAAAACTGACGAATAAAATCACCTTTAGGATCAAAACGCTCACTTTGTCGAATAGGATTAAAAACTCTAAAATAAGGCGCTGCATCCACCCCCGTAGAAGCACACCATTGCCACCCCCCATTATTAGCAGCGAGATCTCCATCAATTAGATGGCGCATAAAATGATCTTCTCCTAAACGCCAATCAAAAAATAAATTTTTACTTAAAAACATCGCAACTATCATACGCAATCGATTGTGCATCCAGCCTGTTTGTTGCAATTGTCTCATTCCAGCATCCACTATCGGGTAGCCTGTGTTACCTTGCTGCCATGCTAATAATTTTTTTTTATTAAATTTCCATTTCAATTTTTCTGTTTTTAATTGATATGGCTTATTCATAGACAGACGTGGTATCGCTACCAACAAATGTTTATAAAATTCGCGCCAGATTAATTCGTTCATCCATGTCACAGCACCTTTATTACCAGTATCGATTTCATGGTTATTTACCGTAAATGCGGCTAAAAAGCATTGGCGCGGTGAAATCATACCAGCACTTAAATAAGGAGATAACTGACTGGTAGCGTGTAATGCAGGAAAATCCCGATATTTGTGATAATCAAATAAATCGTTTTGAATAAATCTTTTAAGACGTCGTTGAACTTCTTTTTCACCCGATGGCCAGTTAATTTTTGACGAAAATTCTATCAAACGTTCCGGGACTTCAGAGGATTTAATGTTTAGTGTTTTATTTTTTTTTGGTAATCGTTTAAGTTTTATCTTCTCTATATCAGACAATAACTTCCGCTGCCACGCCCGTTTATAGGGTGTAAATACAGAAAAGTAATTTCCTGCTTTAGTGACAACCGTTCCAGGCGCTTGCACAAGCTGATCATCATAGCCACAACAAAAAATACCTTTTTTACTCAAAAAATTACAAACCGATTGATCCCGACGATTTTCATTAACTTCATATTGCCGATTATAATACAAAGCATCCAACTGATATTCATCTATGTATTGATTAATGACCTTAACAACTTTAGTGGTGCTTTTTACTTGTTTAACAATTAACGGAATGGCATGTTTTTTTAGATTTTCACTTAACTCTTTTAATCCAGATAAAATAAATTGAATACGGCATGCCGCGGCATGATGTTTTTTCCATAAACCCAGATCGATGATATAAAGACCCACAATACCATCTCGACAATTTTTAGCGGCATGGTAAAGAGCCAGGTTATCACGGATACGTAAATCTTCACGAAACCAAACTAAACCTTTCATTAAACTGACTCCATCACTGACTCCATCAATGCTAGCAATATTCATTTAACCGATGAAAAAACCTATGTACTAAAAAATAAATCTGACTAAATATAGGATAAAAAAACATTATGTTTAAATCTTTTCTCCCCTATAAAATTCGCTATTTAATACAGGGTAAGCTACACTATTTTTGACAATGTTTCCTTTGATAAAATACGTGGACTTACTTACAAGTTAATAAATTAAGTGAAATAGGCATATTCATGAATAACTATAAACTCATTATGCTTGATTTTGATGGTACGCTTTGCACCACCCATGAAGCCATTCTTTTTTGTATTAAAAAGACTTATGAAACACTTGGCAAAAAAGCACCTGATCACGATTTTACAGATCAAACTATCCGTGCCAGTCTAGGCATGGATAGTACCATAAAAACACTAAGTCCAGAAATATCAGAGTCTGAAGCTCAAATACTACTCACCACCTATGAAGCTATTTATCTACAAGAAGGTGAGCAAAAAAGTGCCCCTTTCTCAAAAGCGGATGAGGTTTTGGCAAAGCTCCATGACGCCGGGTTTATACTGACAGTAGTAAGCAATAAAGCCATTGCTGCCGTCAACACTGCTTTAAAACGCTTTGGCCTAATACAATATATAGCGATGGTAGTAGGCGATACTAAAACATTACGAAAAAAACCGGATCCTATGGCTTATAACGATTTTATTAAACCAAAATTTAGCTCTATTCCTCCCAAGGAAATTTTAATGGTAGGTGACACCCCGGCCGATCTATTATTCGCACAAGCAATTGGCACAGATTCCTGCTGGGCAGAGTATGGCTATGGCGATGCAAAAAAATGTCGTGCACTTAAACCCACTTACACAATCAGACACTTAACGGATCTCCTGACTATTTTACTTTAGCTGTCCGCTTCGCTGAAAACCCAATTGCTATAAATAAGTAACCTAGACTAACGTTGTTTTTCTAATTTTTTTTCTATTTTCTCTAGCCTTTTTTGTATATCTGCTAAAGAAGATTGCACGGTTTCAGCTACAATCATGGTTTTCATATCGGGCTCGAGATTGACATGACTACCGATAGTTCTTTTTGCAAAATTAGTGACGCGTAACGTTTCAGGAATCAAATAAACTTCAAAACAGTTTTGTACTTTATTCACTGCACCGACCGTTAAACTCGAACCATCAACAGCGATAAACCCTTTTGGCTTAATAAAAGCAAAACAACTTGCTGAACATTGAATGGTTAAACATAAATTATTCTCAGCTGTTTTTCTATCGATCACTACTCCTGTTTCAAATACATGGCCACTGACTTCATGGCCACCTATTTCATCGCCAACCACGAGGCTTCTTTCTACACTCACATTTCTGTTAATAAAAAGCTCCTTTAACGTGGTTTTAGCCAAGGTTTCTGCTATCGCCTCAAAACTAACTTCCAACCCTTTAATAGCAATCACAGTTTGACAAACGCCATCAATAGCAACACTCGCACCTATTTTTAAATCCTTTACTAAAGCTTTGTTCAAAACAACCGTATAATGTAGCAGGCCTTCTTGTTTAATCAGTGAGTTAACAGGAAATAAGCCTTGTGTAATACCAGTAAACATAATAAATATTAGTTTGCGCCAAGTAAGCCTTCTATCAATGCCAAGTGCTTAACTAAGGAACCTTTATTCTCATCTACAAACTTTTTAGCACCTTTCCCTATAGTTTGGCGCCTTTGCGGATTAGATAACAAAGCAACCACTTGCTCTGCCAATTCCTGTGAATTATTAACTTGAATTTCTATACCCCGCTGTATTAACTGTTTTGAAATAAGTTCAAAATTAAATGTATAAGGGCCCGTTAAGATAGGCAATCCCACGGCAGCGGGTTCGAGTGGATTTTGTCCACCTTTTTCTACTAAGCTACCTCCCACAAAAGCGATATCTGCCGCTGCATAAAAGGAAAGTAATTCACCCATTGTATCACCGATAAAGATATCCGTTGCGTTACTACAAGCCTTGTTTTCACTACGCCTTATCACCTGATAACCATGGCTTTGATAGAAGTTTTGTAAATGAAAGACTCGATCAACGTGTCGTGGTACAGACACTAACAATACATGAGCTAATTGCTTCCTCACTTCCGCAAACGCTTCTAGTATCTGCTCCTCTTCACCTTCATGTGTACTAGCCGCTATCCAAATAAGCCGATCCTCGCCCCAAGATTCGCGTAATTTTTTAGCCCGTTCAAGTAATTGAGGAGAAAGTTCCATATCAAATTTAATACTTCCTGTTATATGGATACGATCGGGTGACAAACCCAAAGCAATAAAACGATCAGCATCCGCCTGTGATTGGGCTATAACCAAATTTATTCCGCTTAACATTTCTCGGGTTATCGACAAAATATGGCGATAACTGTTAGCCGATCGTTCAGATAATCGTGCATTAGCTACCACAACGGGAATTTTGTTTCTACGACATTCCGCTAAAAGATTAGGCCATAGTTCAGTTTCCATCAAAATAAGTAACCGCGGTTTAAGTAGAGTAAAAACCTTTCGCAGCACTGAAGGAAGATCATAAGGAGAGTAGAGTTGTGTAACGCGATTTCCTAAGCCCTCCCGGATTCGGTCTGCACCACCCATTGTCTCATTGGTCACAATAATAGGGATATTTGGATATCGTTGCTGTAATACTTTAATAAGGGGTATGGCCGCAATAGATTCACCGACTGAAACGGCATGTATCCAAATTCCATGTGGTGGCGCTGGACGCAAATTCCTTCCTAAACGTTCATACCAATATGCACGTGCGCTTGGATTTTTACGATTCTTTAGCCATAAACGCAATAAAATAAAGGGAAGCAATAAATAGAAAATTATTGTGTATAAGTATTTCATGCTTAATAAAATTATACTTTTAGCATAGTGCCAAGTCTACTGCCTCTGCAACTTTATTGCAACGAGAATTACTTTATCTCACGCTTATCACGCTTATATTTATACTGTAATTGCCTATTGTAGACTTAAAAGTTTAGCATCTCCATTCACTCGCGCGAACTATCCTGTTAATCTTAGTCAAAATTTATAAATCAGGTTTTCAACATGAATATATGGGGCAAACTCATTGGAGGTTTTTTTGGATTTCTGCTTGCCGGCCCATTAGGACTTATACTCGGTGTTTTTATTGGACACCTGTTTGATCGTGGCCTCTCTAGAAATCAAGGATGGACTTTTTCTGCAGTCAATCCCTCGCAAGCCCAACAAGTTTTTTTTGATAGCACATTTTTAGTGATGGGCCATATCGCCAAATTAGATGGGCGTGTGTCTGAAGCGGAAATCCAAGCAGCGCGTGCTATTATGGCGCGTCTTGGCTTAACGGAAGCTATGCGTCAAAAAGCGATCGATTTATTTAATCAAGGTAAACATCCTAGTTTTGACCTGGAAAAAACGCTAAAACAGCTTATACAGACCTGCCATCGAAATAAAGTATTACTAAAGCTATTTGTCGAAATTCAAATGCAAACCGCTTTAGCGGAACAGCCTATCAGCCGCGATAAACAAAAAGTATTACAAAAAATCTGCCAATATTTGGGCTTTGCTCCACTTAATTTTAGCTTTTTTGAGCATATCTTCAATTTTGAGCAAGCCTTTCGGCAACAGTCCAGCTATCAACAACAAGGGCGCTACCAGTCTCCTGGATCACGACATCAGCTGAATCTACAAGATGCCTATGTTATCTTAGGTGTTTCAAATACGGCAACGCCTGCTGAAATTAAAAAAGCCTATCGTAAGCTAATGAGTCAGCACCATCCGGATAAATTAGTAGCCAAAGGGCTACCTGAAGAAATGATAAAAATTGCCACAGAGAAAACCCAAAATATTAAGGCCGCTTATGATCGTATTTGTGCTGCCAAGGGGATGTAATGCATACTGATATTATTTCTGCTTCCATTTTATCGGCTGACATGGGGTGTTTAGCGAAAGAAGCAAGCGCGGTATTACAGGCGGGTGCAGATTGGTTGCATATCGACGTAATGGATAATCATTATGTCCCTAACCTCACTTTTGGACCTTTAGTCTGTCATGCGTTACGCAAACATCTACCGGAGGCATTCCTCGATGTGCATCTCATGGTAGAGCCGGTTGACGCATTGATTCAGAGATTTGCAAAGGCAAGCGCAAGCCAAATTAGTTTTCATCCTGAGGCAAGTCAGGATATTCAACAAAATCTGCGACAAATCCGTGATCTGGGCTGCAAAGCGGGTTTAGCAATCAACCCAAAAACATCACTAAGTTGTCTAGACCCTTTTTGGAATCAAATAGACTTCTTATTAATGATGTCTGTCAATCCTGGATTTGCAGCACAAAGCTTTATACCGGAAGTTTTAAAGAAAATCTCTGCCGCCAAACAACACATCCAACAACAAAAGCTAACAATACGCTTAGGTATCGACGGCGGAATAAAAAAAGAAAATATTGTAAAGGTCGCTAACGCAGGAGCTGATACGTTTATACTGGGTTCCGCTATTTTTAACTCAGCTGACTATTTAGCAACTTTAACTGAACTTCGAACCGCTTTATCAAGCAAGGAAAAATAACATGCGCTCTTCTTTATTTTTTACACTTATCTTATCTTTTTTATTAAGTGCGTGTGCTTCGACAGCAGCATACCAACAACAAATGCAGCAATGGCAGGGAAAAAATATTCAACAATTAAAAAATAGCTGGGGAAAGCCGGATGCCGCCATAAAGCTTGCCGACGGCCATACCCTTTACCAATATACGCGAAAAACTTTTTATACTATTCGAGATCCAAAACGCCGACCTTTATCACTTAATAATACGACCTTTACAAGCTATGATGAGCCTTGGCTTAATAATCAAACGATGGTTCGTTACTGCCGTACCACTTTTGAAACTAATGCGCATGGCGATATTGTGCATATTCGCTTTAGTGGAAATAACTGTACTTCTTATCGTTTTTTCCGTTAATTATCTTTACTAATGAAATTAACTCATTTCACTTTCAAATACAAAACTCTATTAATAACTGTGGCTCTTTGTCTTTTAAAACATGTCATCGATCTTTTTCCTTTTAGAAAAGGGGCTTAGAAAAAGACAATGCGCTGTAAAAAAATACGATATTTTCGTCTCCCAACGGCTCTGTTGCACACAATAGTGCTAACCTTTTATTGCTTTCTAACACAAGCCAACGCAGCAGCTCCAGAAAATAACTGGATTTCTCACCAGCTTGGCTGGATACCTGATAACACGAGTATTTGTAGAGGCCATTATCTCGATCCCTTGCACGCTTATGAACAAACTCCTTTAGCCCATGTTAATCAAGCCTTTACACATATTGACGCTGCCCAATCCCACTTTTCATTTGAAGGCACGTCAACTTTAACTGGAAACGTTGTCATAACACAGCCAGGACGTATTCTAACGGCCGATCAGGTCTATTTTTATCGCGACTCGACAACAGGAAAAATTACCAACATGGATTTAAAGGGAGAAATTAGAATCCATGAACCCAATTTATTAATAAAAGCAAAAAATGCACATTTAGATATCAACACGCAAACTGGCCATCTTACCGACATTATTTACCGTATCTTATTGCGCAATAAAACCATTTTATTCGGCACTCATGAGGGCATGCCTATTAATGCTTGGGGAACATCAAGTAAGGCAGAACAAAATCATCCCGGCCTCCTTACCTTACATGATGCAAACTACACAACCTGTTCGCCAACTCATCCTGTTTGGCAACTTTTTGCCAAAAAAATTATCTTAAATCGTGATACTGGACGAGGAAAAGCCTATGATACCTGGCTAAATTATAATGGAGTCCCTATTTTATATAGTCCTTATATTGGATTTCCTATTGATGACCGTCGTCAATCTGGCTTTTTATTTCCTAACCTCAACTTTACATCACAATCGGGGATTGGAATCGGATTTCCTTATTATTGGAATATTGCCACCAACTACGATGTTTTATTTACACCGACATTTTTAGATAAACGGGGCCTACAGTTAACAGGTCAGCTGCGCTATCTGACACATACTAGCCGAGGGATAATGAGCGCTAGTTATATCCCCTACGATCGTGCGGCGGCACAATTTGCCAATCAAATTCCTTTTCTTTATCCAGGCACTAACCCACTGATTTTTCCTCGTAGCGATAGACGATCATTCTCTTGGCAAGAACAGCGACAATGGTCACCGCGATGGACAAGTCTAGTTGATTTTAATTGGGTAGGCGATGATTATTACTTAGAAGATTTTAGTACGCCACCCAGCATTGCGGTTAATCAGTTAGCGCAGCATGCAGAAGTAAATTATAGCGGGGATATCTGGACGTTTACGACACGATTAATGCGTTATCAAACCCTACATCCATTAAACCAAGCTCCGGTCAATAATCCTTATAATAGTCTGCCGGAAATTGATCTAAATAGCAGCACACAAACTTTTCATGGTTTTAACTACCAGTTGAGTAATCAACTTAATTATTTCCAAAGTTTAAACAATCCAGGTGAGCTGATCAAACCACCACAAGCGTTACGCCTTAATATCCAACCTTCTATTAGTTATCCCTTATTGAAAGAAGGGGCTTATTTCACACCACGCCTACAGTTAAGTTTCACCCATTACAATATACTTAATCAAATATCAGGATTTCAAAGCGCCATACAACGAACGACACCTTTATTTAGTGTTGATAGCGGTTTATTTTTCGACCGTCAATTTGATTGGGGAAATCATTCTTACCAACAAACCTTAGAACCGCGTCTTTTCTACCTTTATGTTCCTTATCGCGATCAAAACAATATTCCTATTTTTGATAGTGCCCTCATTCCATTTAGTTATGATAGTCTTTTTCTAACCAATCGCTTTAGTAGTTATGATCGCATTGGTGACGCTAACCAGATTAGCTTTGCCTTAACTACGCGTCTACTTGATAAAACAACAGGTGCAGAAAAATTAAGAGCCAGCATTGGTGAAATTTATTATTTTGAAAATAGGCGGGTAACGCTGTGTAGCCCACTCGAAAAACTACTCAGTACAACCGGAACCTTATGTGCTAATCCTTTCGCGGTTGTAGGCGCCACCTCACCTACGGAAAAATTTTCACCCATTGCAGGTCAACTCAATTATAATCTCAGCCCCAGATGGAGCACCACGGCTGATATCGCTTGGGATCCTTCAAGTCACGATATTATCAATGCCGCCGCTAACGTCCAATATCGGCCAAAACCCAATCAACTTTTTAATATTAACTATGGGCGTATTCGTTATGGCGACATCTTAGTGACAAACCCACCTACACCCATCAATAGTCATCAAAATGACTTCAACCGACTTGGCTTTTCCTTTGCCACTCCACTTAAAAATCAATGGAGTACGGTAGGCGGGTGGAACTATAATTTCAGCCACAATTATTCACAAAGTTTTTTTTATGGTCTGCAATATGATAGTTGTTGCTGGGCATTTCGCGTCGTCGCGGGCCGTACCTTTTATGCCTTAAATCAAAATAGTAGCCCCATTTTTACCAATGTGATTTATCTACAATGGCAGTTCAAAGGCTTGAGTACTATAGGTAACAGTGATATAACCAGCTTTTTAACCAGTAACATCCCCGGTTATATGGATAACTTCCAAGCGGGAGCCAAACTTTTATAGTAATGCTATGAATCGTTTAAAAAAAATTTTTCCTTTTATCATTCTATTTAGCAGTTTATTGATCGTAGTCACTTCTACAGTGGCGGAAACCCTGGATCGTATCGTTGCGGTAGTTAACAATAAAGTGATTACCCAACAACAACTTGCCGAACAAATAGAATTAACACGACAACAACTACAAGCAGAAAACAAACCCATTACTTCTGAAGCATATTTACGCGAACAAGTACTTAATCATATGATTGATACTGAATTACAACGTCAACTTGCTGCCAGCTCAGGCATGAAAGTCGATGAAGCGGGTTTGGATAAAACGATTGCTGGTATTGCAAAACGGAACGGCCTTACTGTCGAACAATTGCGTAGCCGCTTAGAACAAGAAAATATACCTTATGCAAAATATCGCCAGCAAATTCGCGAGCAGCTTATTATTGCCCGTTTACAACAAGATGAAGTCGGCCAAAAAATCACCGTCACGCCACAAGAAATAACGGATATGCTCGCCCATATGCCAAAATCGACGGCGGAAAAAGCCAGCTATCACGTTGAAGATCTTTTGGTATCGCTACCGGATAACCCTTCCGCACAGACCATCGCTAACGCTAAACAAACAGCACTTTCAGTATTACAACATGCAAAAAGTGGCAGTTCTTTCCAACAACTCGTTGAACAATCAAAAAAGGATCCGCTACCTTTATCGGGCGGCGACCTTGGCTGGCGACCTCTCAACGAACTGCCAGACATTTTCCAATCAATTGTCCAAACGTTAAAAGTAGGTGAAATAGCGGGCCCCATTCAAGCACAAAATGGTTTTCATCTATTACGGTTAATAGAAGTAAAAGGGGTAAATACATTGCCTAGGAAGGTGATAGCAACGCATGCGCGACATATTCTAATTAAAACTTCTCCTTTGGTTAACAATAAACAGGCCGAACAACGACTCAAAGAGATTCGTGCTGAAATTTTACGCGGCGGCAACTTTGCCGATCTAGCAAAAAAATATTCGCAAGATCCTGGCTCTGCTTTCAAAGGCGGTGATTTAGGTTGGACCTTGCCTGGAGTATTCGACCCAACGTTTGAAGCACAAGAAAATAAATTGGCCCTTAACCAGATTAGTCTACCTTTTCAAACGCAATTTGGTTGGCATATCCTACAAGTCTTAGGACGAACAGAAAAGCTACAAAGTACGCAATCGCTTTCACGTGAACAAGCTTCACAATTAGTCTATCAAAAGAAGTTTCAAGAAGCGCTAAAAACTTGGCTACGACAGTTACGACAACAGTCTTATGTGAAGATTAATCCTTAAATTCGAAAACAACACCTTAACGACATAAAAGACATTCTAGCAAGCTAATACAATTGTTAGGAAACACAGGATTGTATATTGGTTGGTGGACCTAACGCGCAAATCTTTTCGACAAATCTAACTCCTCGGAAAAACCCGGCGCCTCATCAAAAATAGTCATACTAAACCTTGATAAATGTGAAACGACGGTTGTCGTAGGCTCTCTATTCAAGTAGACAAAATCAAAAGTATCCTTTTGATACCCCTTTAATTTCCCATAAACCGAATCCAGCGTTCGATATATCTTTTCATAGAAATCTTGTACAGAAGCATCACGAGATCGTTTGCTAGAAACTACCCGCTGCCCCGTTAATTGATGTATTTCCATAAATAATTTAATTAACAAGCGAGTCGCTATGCTCATGAAAAATTTTGGCCATCGTGTCCCCAAAATTAATTCGCATCACGCGACTGAAATTAGGCCGCGATTCGTCCTGCG
>CAYQIM010000016.1:0-1283 GCA_964417555.1 Rickettsiella sp.
ACGGCGTGATGCGTTTCCTGCTTCGCCCGTCAACGCACGCCTATCGCGGGCTCCTCAACTTCGCATTGCTTCCGCAATGCTCTCATTGTCTCGTCGAATGCGAATGAAGAAGAAGCGTTTAAACAAGCGGAACAAACAAGAACGATTACACCGGAAGAGCAAAACTGGTACCAAGATTATCAAAAAAATCCAAATGATCCGACATTAAATCAACGTGCGACTGAACTACTGAAAAAAAATCATCCTGATATTGCCGTTAATCCTATCGATAATAAAGTGAATGTACCGTTACTCACACCGAATGATATTAAAGCTCTACAGTCCGTTATACCCGAAGAATTATTAGCCCGAGAAGGATTTGATAATCCTCGTGTACTGTCTGACTTTATCCAAAAAAATGCCCTGGATCGTTTAAAGCAAAATCCCACACTTTCAGAAGGATTAAAAGGCATTCTCACGGAACTAGAAAATAAAGGTGAAAAGGATTGGAAACCTTTTTTATCCCATGTCATTAATCATATCGATGCAGGCGCTGAACCCTTAGCGGATAGTAATACCGTTAAGGATTACTTAAAACAGCGTATTGAAAGCCAGTTAGCTCACGCTGAATTAATGCAGCAGCAATCATCTACAATTAATGATCGATTTAAAGCGTATGAAGCTAGCTTGAAAGAAGCGGCCGACTTATCGCCACTTGCTTCTCAACATATCGAAGACAGCGATCTTACAAAAGAAGCTTCCCCTTCTTTAAAAAAATATCAGGAATTTAAAACCAAATCTCAGGTTTTTAGCGATTTAATCCAATGCCTTGGAGGCCAATAAGTATGTTAATCAGTAAACTGAACGAAATAAACGAGAAATTTGAACGGCGCATGAAAGATTATCCTCAAGATAGCTTTTATCAAATTATTGGCATTTTAGCCAAAGACTTTGAATTACGCGCGACAGCGGCTTGTCTTAACGATGATACACCTTACCATACGCTACTCTTCATAGAAGATACGATAGAAGATGTATTTTCTCTCTATGGATTTGAGCAAGATAACTATTCTCGAGAAAAAATGGTCGAAATGATAGACAGCATTTTACATGACTCTTATTCCTTAATTCTTAAAGAAGCTTTAAAACAATGTCAAAAGAAAATCACTGTTACGAGCATGCCCTCAAAGCATTAGCCCACTTGCGAAGAGGATTTGCGTGAGTATGTGAATGAGGTGTTAGCCAAAGCCAAAAGCTTTGATAGCTTACGTAGCCAGCCAGCGATTAACAAGGCGATTGAAGAC
>CAYQIM010000017.1:0-3876 GCA_964417555.1 Rickettsiella sp.
ACGCAGGACGAATCGCGGCCTAATTTCAGTCGCGTGATGCGAATTAATTTTGGGGACACGATGGCCAAAATTTTTCATGAGCATAGCGACTCGCTTGATTGGAAAATATTGTGCCTGTTCATCAGCAATGGTTAGGACCAAATTTAATTGACACACCATTAGGCAACATACTGAGTTCACTGAGAGACCAGGTCGAACAGATAGCTAAATTAAATTATTTTATTCCGACAGGAATTAAAAAAATAGCGAATGATTTTAAACTATTGGACAGCAATCCTTTGCAACAAGATGAGAAAGAAGAGATCGTAGCGTTATTAAAGCATATTCATAGTGTTACTAAGGAAAGATTACAGCAGAATTCCAATCGGTCTCAGTTACTTCATCAATTTTATACAAATACCTTTGTTCTAATGGATGAACTAACGAAGGCCCAAACTGAGGCAAGCGATATTAACTATGAACAAATTCAAGCCAATGCCGAATGTTTATTGCATAGTGATAAAAGCTTAGCTGATAAGGAATTTAAACCTTTTCTTATTTCTAAGGACAGTTTTCGAAATATGCTAAAAGAGTTTGCGCAGAAAATAAATGATCCTAAATGGAATAAAAGAGGGCTTGGCTTTCCTTATTATAGGAAAATTCCAGATGGAATTGTGCAGTTACAAAAAATGTTTAACACAAATGAGTTAGATTTTTTACATGCTAGTGAATTGGCTCAACCTATGGCATTATCCTCAAAATTGAGTTAATAAAAGTATTTTTGCGCGCAGTGGCTGTTTTACAACAAAAAGCTTTTAATTCTAACTTGTTACGTGATAAAGAAGTGAGTGATTTTTACAAAACTCACTACGAAACTTTTAGGGATTGGCTTAACGGTTTAAAAGAGACTGATAAGGAATTACATCGCATTTTTTGTGCGATTGATTTTGACGATGTACCTCCATCGACAGAATCAATTTTATCTTATTTGCGCCTACCTGGAAGATCCGACAATGCTTTTGCTGCTTTTAAACCAGGATATACTTTACTAGCTGAAGTTCCAGCAGAATTGTCTACTGAAAGAAGAAAAATTACAAATGCCTCTGCGTCACCGTTACCCAAATCTCCTTCCACGCTAAGCCGCTATTCTTTTTATTCCACTTGTTCTTCTAACAATTCTTCACCGGCTTCTAGTTCAGGTTATGTATCTTTTCCGGAAAATATGCACACTGATAAAGCAGAGATGAGTAGAAGTTCATCAGGAATATGGTTTACAGTAGGGAAAGGCTAATTTTTTTTTATTTTCTTAATTCATTAATTTTAGTTTAATAGGATCACCTAAAAAAAATTAAATTTATCATGGGACTTACGTTATGCCTGTCGAGAAGCCAATGCTTTTAGCTAGCTTAAAATTAATTTGTAGCGGCGTCGATCGCCATATAAAGAGTGATTCTTTTATTTATGAAAAATATAAATTTGAGTTAGATCTGCTAAATCAGCGTATTAATGGAAGTAGGTCTGATACTGATTTATATCCTATAGTCACTGATTTGACTCACTTAGTGGATAAAATTGATCGTGCGGCGAATTCCGTAGATAAAAAATATCTTAGTATCTATGTGGAGTGTATAAAAAAGCTTTATCGTTCTGAGAATCAGGAACAGGCTGCTAAAATTTTATATGGGGATTTAAAAGTGTTTGAAGAAAGTGATGAAGTAACGTCGGTAACTTATAACATACAGCAGCTTATCGGTAGCGCTAAACGGAACGTGCGCGCCAAAAAACTGCTCCGTTTTTTCGAAAGCGAAGCGATTAACGCTGACGTTATTGTCCTCGAAGAGGCGTTTCAGACTGGTTTTCTGAGAAAGTTAGAAAAAAGTTTTTTGGCTAGGGATTATCACATTATTAAACCAAAAGGATGCGAACTAATAAATAGTGGTGTATGTCTTCTTTTAAAGAAAGCAACTTTCGGTGCATTTGAAAATCTACAGGTTATTCAAAAGGATTATCTGTCTACCACGACGACTTCATGGGATAAACTTGTACCGAAAGGATTTACCCACGTTGCGGTCTTCCATGCAGGAAAGAAGATTCATATAATAGGCACACACCCAAGCACAGTATCAACCCTTGCAAATCGTCGCAACCTTAGCACAGCTTGCCCGTTTAGGTCAGTACATTTCTGAGGTGCCTGAAAATGAGGCGCTACAATTGCTCGGCGATTTTAATATTCCGCGAGACCGCGATGAATTTAAGCTATTAAAATACTTATTACCCTTAGATGATCAACCAACAGCAGTCGATCAATACAGCTATGATTCTGAAAAGAACCCTTTAGTACAAGATAAAGATCGATTTACTTTAGATTATATCGCTACTAGAGGCTATGCGATAACAACTACGGAAATAATTATTGATGAACATACTAAAGCTATTTCCGATCATTTTCCACTGCGTGTTAAATTAAAATATAAGCAAGTAGCAAAGTTATTGGATCGTTCTGTGCAAGAAAAACAACAGCGTATCTTATCGCAATTAGTACAATCCGCTTATCAGCAGATTGCAAAAAAAGGTTGGCAAACTACAGCGGGACAACGAATTCATTTTGCAGTATTGAGCCTTATCGAAGCTATTGAGCGTTTAGATACTCCGCAAAGGGTTAAGTTAGGTTCTGGCGATGAATTTCTGAGCTATTGTTTAGAGTATAAGCTTCCAATGTCAGCTAAATTAACTAATCTCTATTTCCAGCCATCGGAAAATGTATTGTATTTTCCACTTACAGATTTAATTGAGTATAAGGTAAACACTCCTTCTCCTGAAGCCACACGTTTTAATAGTGCCGCGAATAAATATTTAGCACAGATAAAGCAGTACTTAGAGCAAGAGATAAGTAAACTGAATGAAAAAAATGTGCGTATTTTTCAAGCGAGATTCACAGAAATTTTCAATAATGAAAAATTACTGCCATGGCAAAAAATAACTTACTTATATAAAATTGCAAACAAATCGCCGCAGGTCGCTAAGTTTATAAAGGATTTGCAAATTTTTTATGACCAACTTAACTTTCACTCGCCTAGAAATCAGGTTATTTTGGCTAAGCTATGGAGAGGAATTGTTTCGAATGTTTCTATTACGATTACCGAAAAAGAAGCAGAATTGGCGGAAACCTTAGAAAAAAAACTAGCAGCGATATTAAATCGAGAAGTAGATGAATTAGAAAGCTTTCTGATGGCATTTAAGCGTCGAGTCTATCAACTTTACGATGAAAATACTTTTCCAGCAACGGGTATCAAGCGCTTAAAAAAATTGCTTCAGGTTAGTGGTGAGTTTTATGACTTCGAGGGTAATGTACAAAAACAAGCTATCATTAGTTTTTTAAAATCTGCACATAAGATTATTGATGACAGATTATTAATCCATTCTACACGTAGAACAGCGGAAATGCAGTTTTTTTATGTTAATGCGGAAAAATATTTAAATTCATTACTCCAGAGTGAGCACTTAACGCATTTTAGTTCTCTGCTTACTCTTGAGGAACAAGCAAAACGTACAGAGACTATTTTTTCTGATCTGCAAAAAAATGCGAACTGGCTTAATAAAAACGTTGAAATAGAAGATGAATTTTTTTTAACGCTATCGAAAAACTTTTTACTATTAGAAGAACAGGTTAATTCTGCTAAATGGGATACTAAAGGACAAGGTTTTTTTGCAAAAAAAACACCAACAGGGATTACTGTTCTTAGGAAATTATTGCGTGATGTTCCACAGAACGAGTGGCTAACGGCTACAGAAAAGGTCAAACGACGAGACAATGAGAGCATTGCGGAAGCAATGCGAAGTTGAGGAGCCCGCGATAGGCGTGCGTTGACGGGCGAAGCAGGAAACGCATCACGCCGT
>CAYQIM010000018.1:0-5766 GCA_964417555.1 Rickettsiella sp.
TACGGCGTGATGCGTTTCCTGCTTCGCCCGTCAACGCACGCCTATCGCGGGCTCCTCAACTTCGCATTGCTTCCGCAATGCTCTCATTGTCTCGTCGATAGTTTATAACTAAAATTTTATAATTCCAAAAAAATCAACATTTTATAAATTTCTAACTAACACTATCAGTTTAGAGTATAAATTTTTGCTGGCTACATGCTTATGGATAACAATTAGAAAAAACATTGCAAGATCATTCTATAAGCATTAAAATTTAATGATTGTAATAATCATTTGTTATTACAGATTTAATTAAAAGAAGAAAGTATGGATGCAAATTATCTCTGGGAAAAATTAGGACTGCAAATACAACAAGGATTACAGGATAAGGATGTATTTGAAATTATGCTTAACCCCGATGGTTATCTTTGGGTTTAGATTAACTATAGAGCTACCTTTTGAAATACGTCAAAAATTAAAATCTCAAGCCGCTTTAGATGGAACAAATATGAAAGAAGCTTTAATTAAAATAATTGGAGCGTATGGAGATAAAAAAATTAAACTACAGCAACTTTGAATGTAAATATTTAAAAATAAAAAATATCCTTCAAAAGTAGGATATTTTTTATTTCCAAATCTCATTAAACTTTACTTTCCCTAAATTAATAACAAAGAAAACAAAGTGACTATCCCAATCTTTCAACCTTTTGACAAGCTATTTAAAGTATCACTTTCTGAAAAAAAAGTAGCTATATCTTACTTAAAGGCACACGTACCTGCTGAAATTTATAAGCGCATTAACATAGATACTTTAGCATTAACCGATAAGAGCTTTATTCTACCCAAATTCCGAGAAGTTCATTCAGATATTGTCTATCGCTGCCAGTTTGACAATCAGGATGGTTATATCTTTTTTATTTTAGAAGCGGAATCAACACCCAATGAAGAATTAATGGCTTTTCGGCAATTGCAATATAGTATTGCCGCGATGGATCAGCATATCCGGCAAGGCCACAAAAAATTACCGACGTACTACCGATTTGCCTATATCATGGTTTGGAATCACCGTATCCCCACCCCCTTGATGTATATCAATGCTTCGATAACCCTGATTTGACTAAACAAATAGTATTTAAACCTTTTACCTTAATAGACTTAACGGTTCTTTCTGATGATGAACTTGCGGATGGCCCAGCTTACCTGATGGAAATGCTACTTAAGCATGCTCGGAAAAAGAACTTTTTGACTGTTCTCAAAGCACATCGGGCAATTATAATGGAACTATTAGGGCAATTAAACAGAGAATTACGTAGATATACGTAGATATATGGTAAAATTTGTAATAAATGAGACCCAGGATGAAAGCAAACCAGAAGCGGTCGATGAACTTGTACAAATTCTCACCACTGACTTACCTGAGGATAAAGATATTATTATGACATTCGCACAACAACTTGAACAAAAAGGCTTACAGAAAGGCCTACAACAAGGCCGAGAGGAGGGACATCAGGCTATTTTATCGGTAGCTAGAAGGCTTCTAATAGAAGAAGGCATGTCCCCTCAGGCTGTCCAAAAGCTAACCGCCCTACCTGAAAAAGAGGTATTGGATTTAGTCAATAAGCACTAAATCTATAGTGTTTACAGCTATAAAAACATATGGAGATTCTATGCGTTATTTGCTAAATCATTTGCACAACTTTTTCACGACTAAACATTACTTTCAAATACATGTGTAACTTCTAAAATTCAAACTTACTACACTTTTGTGTAGTTTTTTTTATATTGCCTTGAGATATGCTTCTCTATTAAAAAAATAGAGGGAAATTGAATGCTGAAAGCTTTGTTTTTACAAGATAGATACCATATTGGAGGCGATACTAGACCTCCAAGAGTCAACAAGAATAGTTATAAATCCTATAAATATTAGCATTATTAGCATTTTTTCACGCAATCATGTACCAGTTTTAAATAGTAACCAAATGTTGAAACTGTAAAGGGTTATCGGAATTTAAATTTTTATTAATAGAAAAAGTAATGGTATGAGCTGTATTAGCTCATACCGAGGGTATTCAAATAAGTGTGTCAACGCTAAACTAAACAAACCTTTAGGAGTTGACACACTTATTTGAATACCCTCAAAAATAAACTACCCTTGCCAAATATAAAATCCTGTACCAGAATTATACCAGGCTGAAGCAGAATGTACTAAAATTACCGTAGTTTTTAGTAAGTTATTAAAGTTACAAAGTAACGCAAGTTGTTGATTATTAATGATTTTTTAACTTTAAAGTAACACTCATAATGCTGGGGTCGGTGGTTCGAGTCTACCCATAGCCACCAGAATAATGGTGTTAAATCAAACACTTATTTGAAATTTCTTTTTCTCTTCCTTAAGCGCTTTGAAAGCAATGTAGGGAATTTGTAACAATCCTGCTGCATCCTTTAAATGCCCACTACTGGTTCTTTTAACTTCACAAAACCTGTGAAGAGTGCAATGCAAAAAGTATAGTAAAAATTTCCAATAAAAATTGGCACAGATATACTGACGATGGGGAAAAGAGATCAAGTGCGTCAGCACCTTATGCAGTGGGGTAAGTTTATATAACCAATGCCAATTTTTTCGATTAACGTTTTAAGAAAGGTTAAACCTATTTGGTAAAAAATTTACAGATAGTTTGATTTGGAAAGTAAGGTCCTACATCATAAATAACTTGAGATAAAGCAAGCTTAGAAGTACCGTTAATGATAGTATTATAATCTTCCGCTTTAAGATAGCGAATAAAGAAATTAGTTCCTTTTGGTTTTGTTTGCGTAAAATAATCTGGCCTTAATCCAATATTGGCAATAATGTCAAAAGTAGCATTTAATAGCCCATAAAAATTTTCTTTAATTAAAGGTAATTTTTCATGCAACATGCCATGTTCAATAAATAGAACTGTAGCATTAGCGTTACATCGGTTTATACATTGAGATAGATCATGCCACCTTGACGTAAAGGCTACATGATGCAATGACCAACGTGCTATAATAACATCAAAATTAAATTCTTTTTTAGAATTAAGTTCTTGTAAAGTTAAATAATGAATATTATTCCCTTTTTTAGCATAAGGGTCTAATCCATATAGAATAACATTCTGACATAAACCTTCATCAATTAAAAACTGTGCTAATCCTTTTTCATATGTTCCTTCGTCTAAACCAAAACCAAGCAGACTAATTGTTTCCTGTTCAGGTATTTTTTTTAATTCTTGTTTTACTCTATCATCCGATAATTTATTATGCAAACAAAAAGAATTTAAGGTTTCCTCTACATTCATTGCAATTTTTTTAGCAAAACAAAATTCAATAAAATCTATACAAATAAAATCTAAATTATTTTTTTCCAAAAAAAAAGAAATTAAAGTTTGTTTTTCCTTACAAGCATAAGCACTTAACCAGAAAATAAAATTATCGTAGAGGTAATTGTTAGTCAAAGTAGAGTCCAGTTGTAAAAAAACTCTTTTTAGAAAATCAATATTAGTTAGAAGGTCTAGAATAGCAGTTGGTTCAAATTTTATATGGGAGGAAAAGGTTTTGAAAAAGTTATCAATGTACATTTTATTTTTATACGATTTAAAAAAAATATATTATACTTGTTTTTCCAAATAATTTTATAAGCAAAAAAAATAAATTGGCTTTATCTAATTACTACCCTTAAAATAATAATAATTATAATTATATGTACTCTAGCATTTCAAAAAAAACAATCCTATCTCACTCTAATTATTTTTCACAGCACTTTTTTTCAAAATTAGTTCCTCTTGAAATTTTAGAAAAAATTATTAGTGAAGTTATAGAGAAAACTAATCTTTCCTTGAAAAATATAGGAATAATTTATGTTCATCATCCTTTGCAAACTTCGATTAATTTAGTTGATGCTATGACTCGTTTAGGGGCATTACCACAAAATATTTTTGCATTAGGTAAAAAATATTCGGAATGCCCTACAGTAGTAAACGCTATAAAAAAATACGGCATTTATTACCAGCCTTGTTCCGAACAAATAGGATTAGGTCAATTTAGCCAGAGTTTTACGCGCGACATTAATTGGCTTTGGAGACAAGCAAGTGTTTCACTGACAAAAAATGTAGAAAGCGTATTAGTACTTGATCATGGTGGTTACGCATCCAGTTTTATCCCAGCACCGATTCTCAAGCAATATAAAGTAGTCGCAGTAGAAAAGACAACAGCTGGGTTGATAAAATTGGAGGAACAGGGATTACCTCCATTTCCCATCATCAGCATGGCTTCGTCTGCTGTAAAAAAAATACTCGAATCGCCGTTGATTGCTGATGCTATCGTTAGTAAGCTTTTACCTTTAATCCCTAAAAGGACAGATATAGTATGCGGTATCATTGGATATGGGGCCATCGGTAAAGCACTTGCAACAAAATTGTTTTCAATGGGTTATAAAGTAATGTTATATGATCGCCGGACTATATTAGTTACTCCAGAAATTATTTATACCAACGATTTTTCGGAATTTGCGGCCTCATCAGATTACATTTTTGGCTGTACAGGGCAAAACACTATCGAAGACCCGGAATTAATTATATCATCAGAAAAAGATAAAGTATTAATCAGTTGTTCTTCGGAAGATAAAGAATTTTTAAGCTTACTTAGAGCAATTCAGAAAGAAAATAAGTTAATGGCAGTTAACCCATTAGGGGAAATACAGTATATAACAAATAAAGGAGCGACGATTCGTATCCTTAGAGGGGGGTTCCCAATCAATTTCGATAATACAGAGGAATCTGTTCCGAGAAAAGATATTCAGTTAACACGAGCCTTAGTACTGGGTAGTATATTGCAGGCCGTCCAATTTTTTAACAAGCCTTTAATATTAGATAAAGCAGGTATATATGCATTAGAACCATCCATGCAAAGTTTTATTGCAACTGAATGGTTAAAAACGCAACCTAGACATCGTTTTTCGGAGCATACTATTGATAATTTTCAAAATCTCAAATGGGTATTAAACAACTCAGGAGGCAGCTATGAGCCTTGTACTTCTTTACAAGATTGTATTTATGAACCCAATTCCAAACTTGGTTTATAAAGGTAAAAAATGAAAAAAAAAACTAATAATGATGATGCATCTAACGGTCAAATATTAGAACTGAAAAAACTTATTACACAGCAAAAAGAAGAAATTTCTCAATTAAAAACCATTATCGATGATCTACCAGGTGATGTTTACTGGAAACGTTGTATTAATAAAAAATTGGTTTATTTTGGGATGAATCGTACAGGCATTGAAAGTTTACAAAAAATGGGTTTTAGGTGGAAAAAAGATGATATTTTAGGAAAAACAGATGATAATTTATTTGATAAACAGACATCGGATGTCTTTATAAAAAATGACTTAGAAGTTATTCACAGCGGTATTGTCCGCACAAAAGAAGAAACAGCAATTTTACCTTCGGGTAAAAAAATTATACAACTTTCTACAAAGCGCCCTTTATTTGACTATCAAGGTAATCCGATTGGCATAGCTGGAGTTTCTATTGATATTAGCGAGCTCAAAGAAACTCAATCTGCCCTTCAAATTGCCTTAGAAAAAGCAAAAGCATCCGATAAGGCTAAAACCGAATTTCTCGAAAATATGCGCCATGATATCCGTACGCCGTTAAGCGGAATAGTAGGCTGTGCGCAGTTGATCCAAATGCAAGCAAATAATCCTAAAAAAGTTGCTGAATATGCCGAGGACTTGGTTCAATCCAGTGACGCTTTATTAGCGCTTCTAAA
>CAYQIM010000019.1:0-45591 GCA_964417555.1 Rickettsiella sp.
TTTACGGCGTGATGCGTTTCCTGCTTCGCCCGTCAACGCACGCCTATCGCGGGCTCCTCAACTTCGCATTGCTTCCGCAATGCTCTCATTGTCTCGTCGTTAGAAGGTAACTTTAACGTTAAGTTAAAAGAATTAGAATTAAACATAGAAAAAGTTAGAGGCGCTCTTCAAAAACAAATAGCGCGATGGATATTAGGTGTTTCTGCTATCCAGGCTTCTTTAATAATAGGGGTTATTCGTTACTTACACTAAGCATTTATGTGTTCCCCAGAAGTTGGCACTCCAGAAGATATTTAACACAACCAACCTGGAAAGTTGATTATGTGTATTAGCTCAGACTTAATCTTTTAGCCATTGCGTGGCCATATTAACCGCTTGCCTATTAAGTCCCACGTTATGTACTCGCAAATAGTCAACCTCTTGTAAAGCCAAATGAGAAGATAACACAGCTGTCTCGAAATCCCTATCGCCATAAAACTTATCAGTCACTAAATTTAAAAAAGATTTTCGTGAATGACCCACAAGTAAAGGACAACCCAAACGTCGAAAAACATTTATATTTTTTAATAAAAATGCAGACTGTTGCGCTGTTTTTCCGAACCCGATACCTATATCAAAAATAAGCTGTTCCCGCTCGACTCCCGCTAAAATTAATTCATGGAACCGTTGTTCAGCCCATTGGAACACTTGTTCACTGATATTAGGATAAGAAGATAGTACTACGGCCTTATTAGCCGGAACACCCAAATTATGCATAACAACACATTGTATCGAACTTTTGGCGACTAATTCACGCATTTTCCTATCAGAGAAACCGCTGACGTCATTAATCCAATCAACACCTAAATCCATTGCTTTTTCCGCTACCTGATAATGACGCGTATCAATACTCAACTTTGGTTTCACCGGCCAATCCTTTGCCACATCTTTTAACGCACTTAAAACAGGGACTAATCGACTCCATTCATCCTTGGGTAAGATGGGTTTTGCTCCAGGCCGTGTTGATTCTGCACCTATATCCAAAATCTCTGCCCCCTCAAACACTAATTTTTCTGCTTGCGCCAAGGCCTTTTCAACAGTGAGAAATAGACCGGCATCTGAAAAAGAATCGGGCGTTAGATTTAAAACCCCCAGCAATCGAGTCCCCATTAAGCGCTGAGGTAGCTGTTTGGTATTAAACGGTGCCTGCCCTGAAAAACGTGAACCCCACTGCCGGACCACATCAGCTAATTCCTGCTGCGGATGCTTCCATTCAGGAAATAAATCAAGCAATGGCCACAAAGCAAAAGGTCTTTTTACCAATTCAGGATGTGGTATCTGTAATAGTGCTTGATTCACTACACCTACCTCATCCCAAGCCAAAATATCAATATCAATAAGTCTAGGGGCCCAACGCGGGTGGTTTTCCTCGCGTCCAAGCTGTTTTTCAACTTGCTTAACTACTTTCAAGAGCTGTAGAGGAGATAAATAGGATTTACAAGACAGGGCGACATTCAAATAGGGTTTATCCCAGGCAAGAGGCGCATCGGGTGGCAAAAGTGCAGAAGAACGATAAACCGGCGATAGTTGAATGACCGTTATAACTTTTAATTGTTGTAACAACTGTACGGCACGGCGTAAATTATTTAAACTATCGCCCAAATTACTACCTAAACCGAGTATCAACATATTTTTTTAATGATGGGGCTTGCCTTTTTTCAGTTAAAGGTTTATAGCTTTATCTTATAAGGTATAATAAAAACATTACTTTCCCCAAGAGGTCAAGCAGAGTTATGGATTTCGAACAACAACAAACCCGTTTACGAGAACTTATAGCCCATGGTAAGAAACAAGGATTTGTTACCTACGCTGAAATTAATGATTATCTTCTTGAAGATATCGTCTCTGAAGCGGAACAGGACCAGTTACAGCTTGATGAAATTACCTTAATGATTAATGAGCTAGGTATCCCGGTCTATGAAAATCCACCGGATATGGAAACCTTGCTTTCCACAAATATAGCCACCAACTCCTCGGAAGAAGAATCTGGATCCGAAAACACAACGATGTTAGGGAATATAGGTGCGGAATTAGGCCGTACAACGGATCCTGTTCGTATGTATATGCGTGAAATGGGCACTGTTGAATTACTGACCCGAGAAGGAGAAATCAAGCTTGCTAAACGCATTGAGGAAGGTCTTCAGGCTATTCTCGTTTCTCTTGCCCAATATCCAGAAAATATTTTAGACATACTCAATGAGTATGCGCGTTATGAACAACAAGAAATTCGTTTAAATGATATTATTAGCGGTTTTCTAGACCTCGAAGAGCTTTCTATCCCTTTAGAAAACTCGATGAAGGATGCGAATAATGATGAAGACGAAGGCATAGAAAGCGACGATGACGAAGGGGGAGGAAGCAGTAAATTTGGCCCTTCACTCATTGCCAAAGAAAAAGATGACGATAAAGACGATGATGAGGGTGAAGACGCCAAATCTAAAACAAACAGCGATGATGAAGGGTTTAGCGAACTGGATGGAGGCCCTGATCCAGAGCTTGCACACTCTCGATTCTCTGAATTAAAAACGCTTTATCAAACTTTTATAGCAACACAAAGCAAACACGGTCGGCATGATAAAAGGACACTTAAACAGGCATTATTATTGTCTGATTCTTTTACTCAATTTAAACTCATACCTCGACAACTCGACAAATTAACGCGAAAAATGCGTGCTCTCTTAGAAGAAATTCGAGTCCAAGAACGCAACATCATGCGTTTATGCGTTAATACCGCCAAAATGCCTCGTCAAATTTTTATTGAATCTTTCCCCAAAAATGAAACAAATGAAAAATGGCTAAAAAAACATATTCTATCTAAAAATAGTTATGCACAAGCACTCAAAACCGTACAATCTCCAATAAATGCAGCACAAATTAAGCTGCAAGACCTCGAAAAATCCGTTGGTATGACAATCGGCGAAATTAAAGAAATTAATCGGCAAATGTCTGCTGGAGAAGCCAAAGCACGTCGTGCCAAAAAAGAAATGGTTGAAGCCAATCTCCGGCTTGTTATTTCTATTGCGAAAAAATATACCAATCGCGGTTTACAATTTCTTGATCTCATTCAAGAAGGAAATATTGGTTTAATGAAGGCGGTTGATAAATTTGAATATCGACGCGGCTATAAATTTTCAACTTATGCTACCTGGTGGATACGACAAGCCATTACCCGTTCTATTGCCGATCAAGCACGTACTATCCGCATTCCGGTGCACATGATTGAAACAATTAATAAGCTCAACCGTATTTCGCGGCAAATACTACAAGCCACGGGTAAAGAGCCCTCACCGGAAGAGCTTAGTAAAAAGATGGGATTACCTGAAGATAAAATCCGAAAAATCTTTAAAATTGCTAAAGAACCTATCTCCATGGAAACACCCATTGGCGATGATGATGGTGACTCCCATTTGGGTGACTTTATTGAAGATACCACCGCATTATCACCCATTGATGCCGCCACAAATCAAGGTCTACGGGAAAACGTTAACGAAGTTCTTGCCACACTCACACCGCGTGAAGCAAAAGTATTGCGTATGCGTTTTGGTATCGATATGAACACCGACCATACCTTAGAAGAAGTTGGTAAGCAGTTTGACGTAACGCGTGAACGTATCCGCCAAATTGAAGCAAAAGCATTACGTAAACTACGTCATCCTACGCGAGCAGAACCTTTACGTAGCTTTCTACCACAAGAGCAATAATTGGAAAAAAATACCGCTCGTAAGTGATAGCTGCCATTGCGAGCGACGCGCACGTAGCAATCCAGAAAACTCATCGCTGGATAGCTATGCTCGTTATCCGTACCTATCTTCAGAAATTGCCGATACAATATTGTGCTTCTACGAAGATAAGTGCAGGACTCGCCATGACGTTTTATTTATATCTGTTAATGGGCAAAACTCCTGTATATTAACTTGTATGTTTTAAAGGAGATACTGTGGGAAATACTAATCAAGCTAACCCGACGCTACGCGTCAAAACAAGACCTAATGATGCCAACAAGGGTGGAGATATTTTTGGTGGTTGGCTCATGTCACAAATCGATATCGCTGGTGCTATTGCAGCCGCTCGCCGCGCTAAAGGCCCTGTCGTCACTGTTGCAGTTAAAAATCTGACATTCCTAAAACCATTGTATATTTATGATATTGCTAGTTTTTATACAACAGTTACTCACGTTGGTAGCAGCTCAGTAACCATTGATGTTGAAGTCTACGCAGAACGCTATAAAGAAGGCGAAACTGAACTCGCTGAGATTAAAGTATCCGATGCGACCCTTGTTTACGTAGCCGTATCAAAACCTGGCCAAAAACGTAGCATTCCAAAAGAATAAATTGTTCCGTTTCAAAATCAAGTATTTTACTTCTTTCTAAACAGATTGGCGTTGAGAAGCGGAAGTATATTAATACATGAGCATCGGAAAAGACAATAATACTGCCAAAACAATAATTACTGAACTCACACGAAAAGTTGTATTTTGGATGCAGCACGAGGCGTCGGCTTTTCGAGGAACGGAGTTTACTTGAATGTAAATGAGTACCGCAGATAAAGCCGAGAACAAAGCGCTACGCCAAAAGACAGCTTTTCGCGTTATTCTGTGGCTATTTCGGCGTTTGGTAGAGTAATATTCAATTCCAAGACAGAACAATTACCTGCTCGTTCTAACTCAACTTTAACTTGATCTTGATCAATATCAACATACTTAGCAATCACTTCGACCAACTCACGTTGTAACTTAGGTAAAAAATCTGAATCATTTTCTGTCCTACGTTCATGAGAAACAATAATTTGCAAACGCTCTTTAGCAAGTGACGCTGTATTTTTGGGCCGATTACGAAAAATACGATCCAACAAACTCATGTTGCTACCCCCTCACGACTAAAGAGACGACGCAATAGACCTTTCTTTTCCTGCTTAACAAACTTAAAGGGTACTTCTTCACCTAACAAACGAGAAACAGCATCTACATAAGCCTGATGCGCATCACTTTCTCCATTTAAGGTAACCGGCACGCCTGAATTGGATGCACGTAAAACGGCTTGTGATTCCGGAATAACACTCAATAAAGGAATAGAAAGAATATCCAACACATCATTTACACTTAGCATATCGCCATTTTCAACTCTCGCTAAGGAATAACGCGTTAACAATAAATGCTGTTTAACTGCATCAAGACCCAACTCTGCACGCCGCGATTTACTATCAAGAATACCTAACATTCTATCCGAATCGCGAACCGATGAAATTTCTGGGTTACTCACTACAATCGCCCTATCCGCAAAATACATCGCTAAGGTTGCACCACGCTCTATACCCGCCGGCGAATCACAAATAATGTATTCAAAATCCTTTTTTAGATCCTCTAAGACCTTTTCTACCCCTTCTTTAGTTAAAGCGTCTTTATCGCGCGTCTGTGAAGCCGGTAATACATAAAGATTTTCAAGTCGTTTATCTTTTATCAACGCTTGCTTAATATTCGCTTCACCACGAATAACATTTACAAAATCAAAAACAACACGTCGCTCACATCCCATAATGAGATCGAGGTTACGCAAACCAATATCGAAATCAATAACAACCGTTTTAAATCCACGAAACGCAAGCCCTGCCGCAATGGCAGCACTACTCGTTGTTTTACCAACACCACCTTTTCCAGATGTAATAACAATAATTTCAGCCAAGGAAGTTGCTCCCATTACTATAGAAGTAAGTTAAATATAGACCATCTTTTAGTTAAGATTTATTTAGGGAATTTTTGATGTTGCTTAGAAAACATTCACCCTATATATTGGTGAACAGCAAAAAAACGCCTATATAAGCGATATTACTGGATTTTCGTTAGAAGTGAAAGTTATTAGACTAAAAACATAAGTTTAATTTTTGTCCAAATAAAATTATTAAATTTTTAGAAAAATTTTTATGATTGCTATCTAACACGCATTTTTAGCTCTTATGTTAAACAACGCCTCGCTTCAACCTGCTTATATTTTACACACTCGTCCTTACCGCGATTCAAGTCTATTAATCGATGCCTTCACAGCCTCACAAGGACGCATCAGTCTTATTGCGAAAGCGGCACGTGGAATGCGTAGCAAAAATTCGCGCTTTAAAGGCCTGCTACAAGCCTTTGTCCCTTTACTGATCTCTTGGCGAGGAAAAACTGAGTTACTAAACCTGCTCAATGCCGAAGCCAGTGGCTTTACCTCATCTCAGTTAACAGGAAAATTTTTAATATGTGGGCTTTATCTTAATGAACTATTAATGCGCTTACTTTATCGCCATGATCCCCATCCATCACTCTTTTTAGCTTATCAAACCACGTTAACTACTTTATCGCAAAACCCTAATGTGGCATTACGCCTCTTTGAGAAACGATTATTAGTCGAGCTAGGTTACGCTTTACATTTAAATCAAGACAGCCAAACTCGAGAAGCTATTTTACCTAATCAACACTACCAATTTATCCCTAGCCAAGGACTCGTCAGCTGTTTAAATAACACTAACCAAAAAGCTTCTATTTTTTCTGGCTCCTCCTTGTTAGCTATCCATGAAGAACAATGGACGACGCCAGACCAATTGCTAGATGCAAAACGCTTATTTCGACTTGCTTTACACTATTTACTTGAAGGAAAAAATATTCGCAGTCGGGAATTATTCTTAACTTCTACCTAAGCTATTTATACTCACAGCAATGGGATTTTTAGCAAGTACTGACAAGTGACGATTAAAAACGACAGCAACGTAGCCAAAAATTTAAGTATGAAGAGTATAAGTAGCATTGACGGTAAAGAAGCAAATCACTAATATTAATCCAATAAGTTGCCGATCTTTCAGCCATTAGTCTTCGACAAAATGTCGTGAAATAGCATTTAGACGGCGTTTTATATTGATGGGGCTATCTATGAAATTTTTTATTTATCCTTTATTAGCGATACTCGGTCTATCGACGCTTAGCGGCTGCACATCTTCTTTGTCTTCTGATGTCTACACAACAGAAAATGCAGGACAAGTCCATCGGGTTGTTAAAGGCGTTATTACTAGCGCACGTTTCGTTAGTGTCTCTGATAACAGTGCAGGCCTCGGTGTCGGTACAGTAACCGGTGGGGCTTTAGGTGCTATTGCTGGTTCTCAAGTAGGTGGAGGAACAGGTAGCTTAGCAGCAGGAATTGGCGGTGCTCTTTTAGGAGGAATAGCCGGTAATCATGCTCAACAAGCCCTCACAACCCAAAATGGAATCGAGTATGTGATTAAGCTACGCAACAAATCTTTAATCTCTGTTGTTCAAGGAGCAAGGCCTATCATCTTTAATCGTGGCCAACATGTCCTTGTCCAATATGGTGCAGGAGGCCGCTCACGTGTTATTCCTGATCCTGATTATAGTTATTAATATTCCTTTTTATAAAAATAGGGAGACATACTCTTTGCAATTGCGGTTCTCTCCTTAAAAATCCTCATCGCAAAGAAGGCACTTGAAGTCGCAAACTCGCTACTTCAAGTGCAATAGGTATAGCTCTTTAGGAAACTTTATTAAATGCCAAATGATCTCAATAAACGGAATCTTTTTGCAACCTTACTGTTAGGATTTTCATCCGGTTTACCCCTTGCCTTAACAGCCAGCACGTTACAAGCTTGGTTTACGGTAACTGGTGCTAGCATTCTTGCTATTGGGAGCCTAGGTTTAATCGGTCAACCTTATATTTATAAGTTCATGTGGGCACCTTTGCTCGATCGCTGGATACCTCCTCTACTCGGCCGGCGCCGAGGTTGGCTGATTATTACCCAATTTGCTTTGCTACTTGCTATCGCTGGCATGACATTAGCCGATCCAAAAACCAGCCCGTCCTTATTAATTACTTTTGCTTTCCTGGTCGCCTTTCTCTCTGCTTCGCAAGACATTGCGGTTGATGCTTACCGAACCGATATACTCCAACCTCACGAACGTGGCTTAGGAGCTACACTGACAAGTTGGGGATATAGGATAGCGATGCTGGTTTCTAGTGCATTCGCACTGATATTAGCCGAATATATGGGATGGCACGCTATGTATTTGTTCATGGCTGGACTCATGAGCATAGGTCTTTTTGCCAGTTGGTTTGGTGAAGAACCTAACAATAATCAGCAAAATACGCCACCTTCTAGCCTATATGCTGCAATCGTTGAACCTTTTAAAGAGTTTCTAAGTAGAAAGTCGGCTGGGTTATTTTTACTCTTCATTATCCTTTATAAACTCGGCGATGCGCTCAGTGTTTCATTAACCACGCCTTTTTTAATTCGCGGCCTCGGTTTTTCCTTAACAACTGTTGCCTTTGTTAATAAAGGAATTGGCTTCATTGCAACTATGTTAGGCCTTTTAGCCGGTGGCTTGTTGATGACACGCATCAGCTTATTTCGCGCTTTGTTTTATTTTGGAATTTTACAGGCTGGCGCTATTTTAGCGTTATTACAACTGGCTTTAGTAGGCCACCATTATGGATTATTGGTGTTTGCCATATTTATCGATAACTTCTGTAATGCCATGGCAGGCATCGCTTTCCTCGCTTTCATGATGAGCTTGTGCAACCATCGCTATACGGCTACTCAATTCGCGTTGTTTTCCGCATTGGCCAGTGTAGGACGTGTCTTTATTGGCCCAGTGGCTGGCCTTATCGTAACCTATTTTAGTTGGCCGACTTTTTTTGTTTTATCCTTAGCCGCTTGCATACCAGGCTTAAGCTTATTGTGGTACCTGCGGGAAAAAGTTAGCAACAACCATGCCTCTTCTACCACAAAAGAAATTTCTTAGAAAGTGTCTTCAAATGCACGATGACGGTCAAAAAACGTTGTTTTAGGATCCTACCATCATGATACCTTCTATTTCTATTCTAGCACCCTTAGGTAAAGCAGAAACCTCAACCGTACTTCTTGCTGGGTAAGGCAAAGTAAAATAGCGTTGCATCACGTTGTTAACAACAGAAAAATCGGCTAAATCGGTTAGAAAGATGGTTAATTTGACTAGATTATCTAACTGCCCTCCTGCAGCTTCAGCAACAGCGGCTAAATTCTCAAAGACCTGTTTAGTCTGGGTTTCAATATCCCCTTTAATCAAAGCTTCTTGTTGAGGCGCTAAAGGAATTTGACCTGACAAATAAACCGTAGTGCCCATTTTGATAACTTGAGAATAGCTCCCTAGGGGGGCCGGTGCATCTTTCGTCTGGATAGCTCGTTTGTTATTCATGCTGATATCCTAAAAATCGGTTATAAAACTTGGTTATTTTAGCATAAATGACTTGAATTCCCTTGAGCTACTCCCCATATAGAGGATGTTGGTAAGCAGTTTCTTGTACTCTTTACCAAACAGCATTATGATTAGCCTCTTCCGTTTTAGGGCTAATTATATCCTCATTGTGATAGTAGTAATTCTTAAGGAGAATCTGCATGAGTGTTGACACATTAGAAAAACCATTACTTGAAATGATAATACCACTACAAGACCGTATTGTCGTCGAACGTGCTGTTGAAGAAGAAAAGTCAAAAGGCGGTATTGTTATTCCTGATTCAGCTAAAGAAAAACCAGTTAGAGGGATTATTGTAGCGATAGGTCCTGGAAAACAACTTGAATCAGGTCAAATTCAGTCAATGTCGGTTAAATTGGGTGACGAAATCCTGTTTGGCAAATATGCAGGTACGGAAGTCAAACTCGATCATAAAGAATATATCATTATGCGTGAAGACGACGTCATGGCAATAATAAAGAAATAATCTGTTTAACCCTTAATTTTCAGAGGAATTAATAAAATGGCAAAAGTTTTAAAATTTGGTGTAGAAGCTCGCGCTGCTATCTTAAACGGTGTAGAAATATTAGCTGGGGCAGTTGCAGTCACCTTAGGTCCTAAAGGCCGAAATGTTATTTTAGACAAAAGTTTTGGCGCTCCTACGATTACCAAAGATGGTGTTTCAGTGGCAAAAGAAGTTGAACTGAAAGATAAATTTGAAAATATGGGCGCACAAATGGTGAAAGAAGTCGCTTCCCATACCTCCGACGAAGCCGGTGACGGTACGACAACAGCAACCGTATTGGCGCGATCTATTTTAAGCGAAGGTATGAAAGCGGTTGCGGCGGGCATGAATCCTATGGATCTGAAACGCGGAATTGATAGCGCAGTTTCTACAGTAGTAGGAGCCCTCAAAAATATCTCTACCGAATGTCACGATATTAAATCCATTACCCAAGTCGGTGCTGTTTCAGCGAATAATGATCAAGCGATTGGTTCTATCATTGCTAAAGCGATGGAAAAAGTCGGCAAAGAAGGCGTTATCACCGTAGAAGATGGATCCGGTTTAGAAAATGAACTTGATACTGTCGAAGGTATGCAATTTGATCGCGGTTACTTATCACCTTACTTTATCAACAACCAACAAAGCATGAGCTGTGAATTAGATAATCCTTTCATCTTATTAGTTGATAAGAAAATTTCTAATATCCGTGAAATGTTAACGATTCTTGAAGGTGTTGCTAAAGCAGGCCGTTCCTTGTTAATTATTGCGGAAGATGTTGAAGGTGAAGCCTTAGCAACGTTAGTGGTTAATACGATTCGCGGAATTGTTAAAGTTTGTGCCGTTAAAGCACCTGGCTTTGGTGACCGTCGTAAAGAAATGCTACAAGACATTGCCATCTTAACAAAAGCCAATGTCATTGCTGAAGAAGTTGGCCTAAATCTTGAAAAGGCTTCTCTAGAAGACTTAGGTTCCGCTAAACGTGTAACCATCACCAAGGACACCGCCACCATTATTGATGGTCAGGGAGAAAAAGATAAGATTGAAGGCCGTATAGCCGAAATCAAAACACAGATCGAAAAAACAAGCTCTGACTATGATCGTGAAAAATTACAAGAACGCTTAGCTAAATTATCTGGCGGTGTTGCTGTGATTAAAGTCGGTGCAGCTACTGAAACTGAAATGAAAGAAAAGAAAGCACGTGTAGAAGATGCACTTCATGCCACTCGTGCAGCTGTTGAAGAAGGCGTCGTTCCTGGTGGTGGTGTTGCATTAATACGTACACTGACAGCTTTAGACAACTTGAAAGGTGCCAACGATGATCAAGACGTGGGTATCCGCATTATCCGTGGCGCACTCCAAGCACCGTTACGTCAGATTGTAAGCAATGCCGGCGATGAACCTGCCGTCATCGTTGACAAAATTATTTCGGGTAAAGGTAACTTTGGTTACAATGCCGCCTCGGGTGAATACGGTGACATGATAGAAATGGGTATTTTAGATCCTACTAAAGTAACCCGTACCGCACTACAAAATGCGGCCTCTATCGCTAGCTTAATGATAACAACCGAGTGTATGGTTGCCGAACTTCCTAAGAAGGATGAAGGTAGCGGCATGCCAGCAGGTGGTATGGATGGCATGGGCGGTATGGGTGGAATGATGTAAGCATTCCTTACGCCTACTCAGTTAAAACCCCGCTTTATGCGGGGTTTTTTTATTGCGCAGAAACTAAGCTTATCATAACTGGCTCTAGTTAAGACCTACTTTATAAAGGGTAATTTCTATAGCGCCTTTTTTTCAATTGGATAGTATCCTACAATTTAATAAACTATTGATTTTGCTAAAAAAACATTTCGCGCTACTCCGAGTAGCAGGTAGGGAGAACTAGCTTATGTTTAAACGTGTATTACTCTTTTTAGGGACTAACATTTTAGTCATTGCCACTATCTCCATCGTTACACATCTGCTTGGTTTACATACCTACCTCACAACACACGGTATTAATTACCAATCACTCGCTATTTTTTGCGCATTTTGGGGAACAGAGGGCGCATTCATTTCCCTTTTAATGTCTAAATTTATTGCTAAAAAAAGTATGGGCGTCCAAATCATCGATACCACTCATGGGACACAAACTGAAGAAGAGCGAAACATCCTCGATATCGTGCACGGTTTAGCACGTAAAGCCGGTTTAAAAACGATGCCCGAAGTAGGTATTTACCAATCCCCCGAACTGAATGCCTTTGCCACTGGACCCACAAAAAATAGTTCATTAGTTGCTGTTTCTAGCGGTTTATTACAAAAAATGAATCGCGATGAAATCGAAGGGGTTTTAGGGCATGAGATTTCACATGTTACCAATGGTGACATGGTCACCATGACACTGCTGCAAGGCGTTATTAATGCCTTTGCACTATTTTTATCCCGTATAATCGCTTATGTTCTTTCAATGGGAACAGCAGCTCGCGATGACAATCAGGAATCCATCGCTGGACCAGGACCTATGTTCTATATGTTAACCATGGTGTTTGATGTCTTATTTACCTTGTTAGGAAGCATATTGGTCGCTACCTTTTCACGCTATAGAGAATATCGTGCAGATAAAGGCGGTGCTAATTTAGCGGGGCGCAACAACATGATTTCTGCATTACAAGCCTTACAGCGCACCATGGAGCCCGAAGATGCTCGCGCACCTTCTTTAGCCAACTTAAAAATCTCTCACAAAGACACAGGATTTCGCGCTTTATTTTCTACCCATCCACCACTGACGTTACGTATTGCTCGATTGCAAGAAGGAAAATAATCTGAATACATTATACTGAAAATTAATTAGCCGACGTGTAAATCATCTTATAATAAGTTTTTAATGATAAAAAAGGAGATTATAGGATGAAATCTAAGGAAAAAAACAAACTGGAAAATTAGCAAATCCAAAAAAAACTTCTCATTTTAGCGACGAAGAAATACCAGCCATTCAACAAGGCCCCCTTACTGACTGGATTATAAAACCTGGAATAGAGGCTAGCGTAAAAATGACGAAACCTCTTTTAGAAGCCAGCGCAAAAATTTTTGCTCCCTTTCTCGCTGAAGCGATGAAACAAGTGTTACCGGCTTTAATAAAAACAAATACAGACACTATAAAAGAAGTATTACCTATACTAATAAAAGAAACCATAAAAACTATACAAGATATCTTACCGATTTTAATTAACTCGACTTTTAAAGATATCCTACCCGCACTATTAAAAGCGACGCTAGATGCTACATTACCCTCTTTTTTTAAACCCAGTAGTATTTTAAAAAAGTGATGAAAATCCAAGTAAAGCTTAAGTACAAAGCTAATTTAACTAAAGTGATGCGAACATTCTATCGCATCACCTTTAATTTCCGCTTTCTCTCTCGCATATTGCATCAATCCACCTCGAAAAGGCGCAAAACCGGCACCAAAAACTATCCCTGCATCCAGTAAATCGCTATCCTCTACTACTTTTTCCTGCAAACACTTTTGTGCTTCTTCTATCATTGGTTGAATAAGACGATCAATTAAATCATTGGGTACTTTGTAATCATCTGGAATCTTTTCTTTAATAGGCTTACCTTTTTTGTAACGATAAAAACCTTGACCCGTTTTTCGACCTAAGCTTTTATTAGCCACCATCTTCTCTAAACCCTCAGGAAGCGGCGATTGTAAAGCTTGATGCAAAATTTTAGCCACTGCTAAACAAATATCTAAACCTACTGTATCTGCTAATTCTAAAGGGCCCATTGGCATACCAAAATCGAGCGCCGCTTTATCAATTACAGGCGCAGGAATCCCCGTTTCGCGCAATAACACGGCATGCAATAAATAAGGCATTAATAGCCGATTGACTAAAAATCCGGGTGAGCTTTTTACGGGTAATGGCAAGCGATTAATTTGATGAACAAAAGCTAAAGCCTTTTCTACTACATCAGAGGAACTGATTGGCGATTGTACAACTTCAACCAACGGCATTTTCGCAACGGGATTAAAAAAGTGCAAACCCACTAAGCGTTCAGGATGTTTTAAACCTTGCTGGATTTCTTCTAATACAATACTCGACGTATTTGTTGCGAGTATGGCATCAGATTTCATTTGTGTTTCGAGCTGACGAAACAAATCCTGTTTAGCAGTTAAATCTTCAAATATCGCTTCAATAATCAAGTCAGCACGACGAATACCATAACCTGCGATATTGGGGAGCAATCTATCCATCGCCATTTGAATCGCACGCGGTTTTTTTAAACGCTTTTTAAATAAGGCATAGGCCCGTGACATCGCGGGCGCTAAATATTTAGGCTCTCGATCCTGCAGCGTGACATAAAGACCTTGCAACGCACCCCAAGCAGCAATATCACCACCCATCGTGCCCGCCCCTACCACATGAATATGTTTAAACGTGATTAAATTCTTCTTACCAAGTTTTGTTAAACGTTCGCGTAAAAAATAAATGTGAATTAAATGACGCGCTGTCGGCGTCATCGCCAATTGACTTAAAGACTCTGCTTCATGCAGAAATGCCTTATCTGCTACACCCACTTGCCGCCAATGCTCCAACGCTTGATAAGGTGCAGGATAATGCGCAGAATTAACTTTAGCACGCAAACGACGATGAAAGAGTGCAGCAATTCCATTTCTGATCCAAGGAAAATGACTTAAATTCTGCGTTAAACTTCTCCAGGATAACCCTGTACTAGACAATGGTTTACGCAAATTTGCATAATATAAAGCAGCGCGCTCAGCATGCCGTTCAGGAACGACAACATCCACTAAACCAATTTTAGCGGCTGCCTGCGCCGATAGCATTTTTCCCGTTAAAATCAATTGCAATGCGTTAACAGCACCCAGTAAGCGTGGCAAACGAACTGTCCCGCCCCAACCAGGATGAATACCTAGTTTAACTTCAGGCAACCCTAAACGCGTACTGGGATCATCAATAGCAATTCGATAACGACAAGCCAGCGCTAGCTCCAAACCACCGCCCAGACAGAAACCTTTAATCAAAGCAACGGTAGGAATTTTTAATGCCGCCAGTTGATCAAAAACGTGCTGTCCCAAGCGAATAAAATCAAATATCTCTTTTTCACTACTTAAAAAACTGATGGTTTGAATATCAGCGCCGACAATAAAACTATTCGCTTTATCTGAAGTAATAATCAAACCATGAATCGATTTGTCTTTTTCAATCGTAGTCAACAGTGATTTTAATTCTGTTAATACATTTTTATCGATGCTATTGACAGGTTTTCTCGCAAAATAAAGCCAAGCAATATTTCCTTGCTGTTTCAGCTGCCAATGTTGTGTATTTGTTTCCATCATATTGCTCCCCTTACACTATTAACGTTCTCTAGTAAAAGTGCACCCCCTTGCCCTCCGCCAATACACAGTGTTGCTATCCCTAAGCGCGCTTGTTTTCGTCGTAAGACATGCGCCAGATGTAAAACAATCCGTGCGCCACTGGCACCCACCGGGTGCCCCATGGCAATAGCACCACCATCGATATTAACAATGGACGCATCCAGTTTTCCTAAGGCTGTTGGGTACCCTAACTGCGATTTACAATACGCCATATCTTGCCAAGCCGCTAAACAAGCCAATACTTGACCTGCAAAAGCTTCGTTAATTTCCCAAAAATCGATGGTATTAAAAGCCAGTGTTTGTTTTTTCAATAAGGCTGCCACGGCGTGCACAGGACCCAAACCCATTTCACTGGGTTCCACGGCTGCCCAAGCCACATCGACAATACGTGCAAGCACAGGGAGGTGATACTGTTGTACCGCTTTTTCGCTGGCTAAAATTAAAAAAGCAGCGCCATCTGTCACCTGGGAGCTATTACCTGCAGTGACCAAACCAAAGGGTTTATCAAAAAAAGGTTTTAAGGTTGCAAGTTTTTCTAAACTGGTATCCCTACGCAAACCATTGTCGTACGAATAATAGTGGTTGTCGCCATCATAGATCGCATTGATTTCATTGCTAAAAATACCTTCATCCTGGGCTGTTGCTAAACGTTTATGACTTTGCAAGGACCATTCATCCATCTGTTGGCGTGTAATGCCAAATCGATAGGCAATAATTTCAGCTGTTTGGCCCATAGATAAACCGACAATAGGATCCGTTAATCCACGTAATAAAGCGATAACAGGGACGAGGTATTGCAATCGGAAATGACTTAAACTACGCAAACGTGCAGGCAGTGTTTTAGCAGAATTCCACCGTGCTAAGAAACGTGTCATCTCTTGATTAAATAAAAGTGGCGCCTGACTCATGGCTTCGGTACCCCCGGCTAATACCAAGTCATAACGTCCACAAGCGATATCCTGCGCAGCACTATCAAGTGCTTGTAACCCCGATGCACAATTTCGTTGAACCGTATAGGCCGGTACGGACTTACCACAAGCTAAACGCAAAGCAATAACACGACTAATATTTGTTTCATCTGGACTTGCCATGACACAACCGGTCACCACTTCATCCAGCTGATCCGGTGTAAAGGCTTGACGTGCCAACAGGTAACGGCTCGCTTGCACAGCCAAATCGGATGCTGAAAAATTTCCTGGTCCCGACTGTGCTTTTAACCAAGGTGTACGCATGCCATCAACGATATAAACTGGCCGTGCAAAATTTGATCTAAGTCTTTCCGGCATAACCTATTTCCCCTATTATTCACACCAATGCTCATTGTACTTGAACCGGACTTACGCGAAAAATTGTATTTTGACTCTAGTGCTCAGCCCAACTTTTCGCGTAAATCCAGCTTGAAATTACGGATTACAACAAATACCTATTTTGACTTAAATTTGTAAATTGTTTAATTAATTGCAAAATTAAAAAATTTTTTAAATTAAATAGAGTTTTTTATTCGAATAAATAAATTTTTTTGTTAATATAGGATCTCTGCAGCACAGTTATAATAAAAAGAGGATAGCAACCCCTTTCTTCTATAAATTTATTTAATCAAAAAAATAAAAATCGTATTGACAAAAAAAGGAGGGATTTTTATGTTTTCTCCAGAAAACAGATACCAAAATTTATCGGAAAAGGATCGCGAGGTTATCAATGCTGCCTATAAAGTTTACTATGAGACTTTTCCCGATAATAATGACCTAATCTTAGAGTCCAGTCTAGATAAGCTGGTAGAAAAAGGCATCTTTTTTATCCCAAATGCCTGGACGCGCTTTACTTATTATCTTACTAAAAGAAAAGAAGAAGGAAAATCTCTGACAGAAAGCCTGGTAAGAGAAGCTTTTGAAGCTTATAAACTCGGTTTCCAAGATCAAAATTTCTTCCCTTTTGACATACCTAACTTTAATTCCTGCTCAGATAAAGAAAAAAATGCCTATTTAGCCGCAGCGGAAAAGATTTACCAAGAACTTGAGCCTCAATTACAGCGTAGTCATTGCTTATTTTAACTTGGTTGCTGAATAAATTTAATAAAATTTTATATTACTAAAATTCGTCTACGGCAATGGCATCTTCTTGGCTTTTTTTAGCGCTAAGAAATTGATCGACTTCCTCTTTCGTAAGAATGGCTTGTTTTAATGCATATTCCAGTTGTTGATCGATAGAACATTTTTTCGTTAAATCTTCTTTTTTTAATTGGCGTAATTTTTTCCTAATCTTGGCAACACTTAGCCATTGTTTAAAAGCAGCCTCCATACGTCCTGTCGTATCTTCTTTTTCTTTGCCCAAATAACAATCTTGCGTCATTCGATCACGAAATTCACCTGTCCGAACCATACATTCAACCAACTGTGCATCTTGCCTATCATTGGCTAATTGGTAAGAACGCCCTAGCGGAAAAACAATAAAGCGCAATATCTGCCCTAAAAAACGCCAAGGAAAATTGATGAAGAATTTTTCGAATGCCAATTGGATATGATAAAGACAGTATTTTAGAGCCCAGCGCACATAGTAGCCATCCTCTTCCGAAGAGGAATAGTCCTGCCAATAACGTAAAGCACAAGAAGCCAGGTAGAGATAACTCAATACATCACCTAAACGTGATGATAAACGTTCTCTACGCTTTATCGTACCGCCCAACGTTAATAAAGTCACGTCTGTTACTAAAGCTAAAGCCGCCGACATTCGCGATAACTGGCAATAATAATAACGATGTTTGTTAAAAGGGCTTTTAACAAAAAAATATCCTAAACCAAAAGCAAAACTAAATGTTTTTAACAGATTCTTAACGCTGTATAATAAGTGCTTAATTAATAACCCATCTAAATTTTTAATATCATTGCTTTGAATTGCTTTAACTTCGTCCATTAAGAAAGGGTGACAACGAACTGCACCTTGACCAAATAAAATAAGATTTCGCGTTAAAATATTAGCTCCTTCTACGGTAATAGAAATGGGAATCGCAATATATCCCTGCGCCAAATAATTACGCGGACCTAATTGAATACCGCGCCCCCCGTGAATATCCATCGCATCATTAACAATGATACGTGCAAACTCAGTCATATAATATTTTGCGATAGAGGAAGCCAGTGCAGGTTTCAGTGAAGCATCTACTGCCGTTACAGTAAATCGACGCGTTGCTTCCATTAAATAGTTTAAACCCGCTATTCTCGCTAATGCAGCTTCTATCCCTTCAAATCTCACTAACGGCTGATTAAATTGTTCGCGCAAAACACTATAAGCACCGGTCATACGATAGGCTAACTGTGCTTGCGCCGCACTTACAGCCGGTAAGGAAATACCGCGTCCTATGGATAAGCATTCCATCAACATCCGCCAACCTTGGCCTAACATTTTTTTTTCACCGATGACAAAACTAAGCGGAATAAAAACATCTTTACCGCGTACAGGTCCATTCAAAAAGGCAAGTCCCATCGGTGAATGACGTTTGCCGGTTTTAACACCAGTCAATGTAGACGGCACTAATGCAACAGTAATACCGATATCGTAGTTCGAACTGATTAACTGATTGGGATCAAATAACTTAAAAGCAACACCTATCAATGTCGCAATCGGCGCTAAGGTGATATAACGTTTATCAAAATTCAGCTGAATACCTAAGATTTCTTTCCCTTGATATTCTCCTTTACACACCACACCACTATCCGTAATAGCCGTCGCATCACTTCCTGCCTTTGAAGAGGTTAAAGCAAAACAAGGAATTTCTTCACCTGAAGCTAATCGAGGTAAGTAATAATCTTTTTGTGCGTCCGTTCCGTAGTGCAATAATAATTCGGCTGGACCCAAGGAATTAGGCACTAATACCGTAACCGCTGTACTCACTGAACGTGTTGCTATCTTTAGAACGACGGTGGAATGTGCTAAGGCAGAAAAACCTAAACCACCATACTCTTTTGGAATTACCATACCAAAAAACTTATTTTTTTTGAGAGTATTCCATACCGTTGCAGGAAGATCATGATATTCAGTTAAAATTTTATAATCTTCTAATATCTCACACAACGCTTCCACTTGATTATCGATAAAAGCTTGCTCTTCGGAATTTAAAGCCGATAAAGAAAGCTTATGCAGAGCACTCCAATCAGGTTTTCCGCGAAATAAATCCTTTTCCCACCACATATCGCCCGCTTCTAAAACAATTTCTTCTGTTCGGCTAATCGACGGCAACGCTTTTTTTAAAAAGCTCAATAAAGGTTTTACCCATAAAAAACGGCGCAAAGGAGGAAATGAAAGCGTAAAAATAATGCCAAGGATAAACAATCCTAGACTAACTAATGTTATATACAACATCTGCGTAAATCCCTATGTCTTTTCGCACATCTAAAAACTATCGCCCTAATGTAATTGCCGCCAGGAACTACGCCCTTCTTTCGTTAACTTTTGTTCTATACCCGTGCATATTTCATTAATTTTTTTTGCATAAGTCGTTTGTAATATAAGCGCGCGCTGCTGCAGTTGTTTTGCTTGTGCGGTAATACGGTAGTAATAAGCTATTTGTTTATCAAGGCAAAACGGCACTGGCAAGCGCTGAATTTCATAGTAAACTGAATAGCCGGCATAGTTAAGCTCCTCATGTAAACTATTTATGTTCAACAAGGTCGCTAATCGAGCTTCCGCCAGGCTTAATCCAGCCTCTACAGCCTGAAACTGCTGTGAAGCGAGTGAGTAGTTTTGACTAGATATGTCATATTCAATAAACTCAGCATCATCAACCCTATCATTAAAAGGAAAAACAATACACCCACTAAGATAAATCCTTTTTGCTTATCAGTGTTGGTATTAAAACTAAACAATCCTATTGTTTTTCCATCTTAATCTACTTAATCTGTTCTTTCCCGTAGCGTTATAATATGCTTCCATTCACGCCACCAGGGTTTTCCATCACTTAATACCAAATTAACTTCCAGACTACGCACATTAGACATGTTTTTAACATGTTCAGGTGTTACATAAATTAATCTTCCATTCGATCCACTTTTTACACCTAATTGAATTGCCATCTCCTCTATACCCTCTACTAATTCAACGGGATTATTTAAAGACTTATTTAGATTACGTCGATATAACGCATAAATGGGTTTGCCTTTCGGAGTACGACGTCCTGTATTAGCAATATAATAAATAATTTTATCTAAAAACCCTATTTCACTACCACTTTGATAAATATGCTGTAAGTTGATATGGCGCCAATGAAAAACTTCAGCATGCTGACAGTCACTAATCAATAATTTATCTTTGGAACGAAATAATGGCCGTCCTGATAAATAAATATGCTCTCCTTGCGCAAATTTTACCGGAACCGTGTTTGGATCAAGTGCTTGAATTAAAATAATATCACTATGAAATCGAGCTCGAGATAAATGAGGAAGACTAAATTTCGCTGTCGGAATCCCCTCATGCCAAATAACCAAACTCGTCTCTGGTGTTAATTTTGAATTCAACGGAAAAAAATCCTTCAAACGCACACAGCCAATTAAACCTGCCATACGAATATCACGGCTCAACTGATTAAAAGCGATACGTGCTTTTGTCTGCAGCCTATCAAAACGCTGGCTTAAGTAGTAAGTCCTTTTACATTGAATAATAATATAAATTAAAGCGTTACTAAGAAATAAGGCCAATGTTAAAGCGATAAGTAATTCCAACAAAGTATGGCCCTGCGATTTTTGTCTCACTGGACTTATGCGAAAAATTGTACGTCCCGCCGAAAACCTGAATCCGGTAACAGGACGGTGGTTTACTAATCTGTAAATGAGTATCGCAGATAAAGTTGGCAACAATAGGCTGCACCAAAAGGCAGTTCGCATAAATCCATTCATAATCGAAATAGTAACTGCAGTGATGCTATAAACTTAGGATGTCGATAGATAGAAAACCAACTGATTTTACTTTGACAATCTGCTCCTTGACGCATGTAATGTTCTTCGCCTTTAGGAAAAATAGCATGCACCTCTTTTCTCCATAGACCTAATTGCTCTTGAATACAGAGCAATTGATGGCTACAGCTCCTTATGCGCTCAGCTAATTCATTATTTTTCAGGTCCGCTAAATTAACAAAATAGGCGTATTCACTGATACGCATCGCCGTTAATTGCCCTTGCACAAAAGCTAATAACCCAAAACTTAAGATGACTGAGGCCAACATCACCTCAATTAAGCTAAATCCTTTTTCCTTAGCCAACAATGCTTTTAGTTTTATATTTTCCAAATAACTGATATCCTTACAGTTGATATAATTATTATATACATATATTTATAATTATTCAATGATTCATCGTGAAAATTTTCTTTTTAGAAAAAACGAATAAAACCCTTTATTTTTACACTTAAGAATAATAAGGATACTTAAAATATATGAAATACAAGATAGTAGGCTTATTTGCTGTTACTTTATTACTTTCTGCCTGCGCAGGAAGAACCCCCAACCCTGTTCCGCAACGTCAACCCGGAGATGAAGTTCTAACATGCTCCCAAATAAAACAAGAACTGATGGATAATCAAACCAAAATAATGAATCTCATTCCCAAAGAAAATAAAACAGGTAAAAACGTTGCTTTAGGTGTTGCAGGCGCTTTTGTACTCGTGCCATGGTTTTTTATGGATTTCTCTGATGCTGAACGCATAGAAGTGCAAGCCTACCAACTACGTGACAACTGGTTACGCACGCTTTCTACCCAGAAAAAATGTAATGCCTTACCGCCTTCAATTAAATTTCAAGGTCAATAAAAAACTATTTCTTTAAAATAACTGTCCCATGCGAAAAGCATGGGATTCAGTTAAAAATAAAAACTTCAGATAACTAACGATTCTCAGTCTAAAGTTATTTGCAGCGGTTCAACAAGAACTGGACTAATAAAGCAACAGGTCGGCCTGTGGCGGTTTTATCCTTACCACTCCGCCAAGCAGTTCCCGCAATGTCGAGATGCGCCCAACGAAGTTTTTTGGTAAAGCGAGAAAGAAAACAAGCGGCAGTAATACTTTTACCACCGCCAATACCAATGTTCGATATATCCGCTATATTGCTATCGATTTGTTCCTGGTAGTCTTCCCATAAAGGTAAAGCCCATACCCTATCATGGCTTTGCTCACCTGCCTTTTTTAATTCGTCAGCTAAACTATCATCATTCGCCATTAATCCTGTTGCTACCGCGCCTAAGGCAATAATAATAGCTCCTGTTAATGTTGCCATATCAATCACAACGTCTGGATTAAAACGTTCGCTATAGGTTAAAGCATCTGCCAAGATCAAACGACCTTCAGCATCTGTATTAATCACTTCAATGGTCTGACCAGAAAGGCTAGTCACGATATCACCGGGTTTAACCGCTGTACCACTCGGTAAATTTTCGGTAAGCGGCATGATCCCCACCACATTAATAGGTAGTTTGAGCATTGCAATTGCTTTGAGCGTACCTAACACACTAGCAGCCCCTGCCATATCAAATTTCATTTCTTCCATACCGGCAGCCGGTTTAATACAAATCCCACCTGAATCAAAGGTAACTCCCTTGCCCACCAACACGATGGGCTTTTGTTCCTTCACTCCACCTTTATATTCCAAAGTGACGAATTGTGGCGGTTGTTCCGAACCTTGAGACACAGCCAACAAAGCACCCAATCCTTCTTTTTCTATCGCCTCTTTTTCTAGTATGGTGATAGCTAATCCGGTTTCCTTGGCTAGGCTTTTAGCTTGTTCAGCCATATAACGCGGCGTACAGATATTAGCCGGTAAATTAGCCAAATCTTTGCAAAGTTTTATGCCCGAGGTAATGGCTAATGCCTGTTTTATGGTTTGTTCTACTTTCGGTACATCCGCTGAAGCGGGCAGATTAAACGCATATTCTTCGAGGTGAGGAAATATAGCCTTACCTGCTTGCTGTGTTTTGAATTGATCAAAGCGATAAAAACAATCTTCTGTCAGCATTATGGTCTGACGAATCTTATTATCTAAATCCCACTCAAGCACATCAAGATCAGTTAAATACGTCGTCACACGCTGGATTTGAGTGGATTTGAGTACACACGCTACACAAGTCGTGATTTTACGAAAATCAGCGTACTTTACCTTGGATTTATCTCCACAATAAACGAGAAGCACACGTGCCAAAGGAATACCAGGAACAGCATAAAGGAGTAATGTTTTACCTAGCTCTTCAGCTAAATCGCCTTTTTCTAGTATCTTGCTGATAGCCCCTTGACTCAGCGTATCCAATTGCTGGGCCGCAGCAGAAAGCTGTTTATCTTGAAAAATACCAACAATTAAACAATCACTTCTGAGTTTTGTGGGGTCAACTGATGTGATGACGTATTGCATTACCGACCTCAATTATTCTAATAGATTAAGCCTATAGTCTACTTAAATTTTATTAATTTGCTATACTCGTACTTGAAATTACGAACTCGTCACTTCAAGGGTAATAAGTAATAGATGAACTTATCACCTCAAATTTTGAAAAACTGCCTCATCTTCAGGACGGGCGGTATACACTAGCCTCAGTCCTCCCTTTATGAAATAATTTCTACTTTTCCAGGCTAAGACTCAAGCACAAATGATCCTTTTCCGCTATCTAACCCGTGAAGTGCTGGCTAGCCTTTGCCTTATCACGAGTCTTTTATTCATCATTCTGATGAGTAACGAATTTGTACATTATTTAAATCAAGTGGCGGGTGGAAAATTTGCTGCCAATATACTCTGGCAATTAATTATCTTGGAATCTCCGCGCTTCCTCGCTATTCTGCTGCCTTTTAGCTTATTCCTCGCTATCTTATTCACTTATGGCCGTCTTTACGCTGATTATGAAATGACTACACTGAATGCTTGTGGATTCAGTTTAGGCCAACTCACCCTAATGACTTTACCACTCATTCTCTCGCTCAGTTTTATCATTGCACTTTTAAATCTCTGGTTAAACCCAGAATTACTGAGTTATCGTAATAAATTACTCGCACAAACAGGAACGGCCATTGAATTACAAACCGTGCAACCCGGTAGCTTCCAACAAACGAATGCGGGACATCGAATTATTTATGTAGAAAGTATTTCTGGCGATCACAAATCAGTTAAAAATCTTTTTATGGCGCAAACAAACGCCACTGAACTACCCTCGGTCATAACGCCTTGGACGATATTAAGCGCCAACAGCGGTTATCAAACGATAAATCCCAAAACCAAAGAAGCTTTCTTTGTCGCCGTAGACGGCAGACGCTATCAAGGAATACCCGGAGGAAAGGAATATTACATAACACAGTTCGCTAATTATGGTATCCGTATCGACTCACATGTGGGTACGGTTAATAATCCACAAGAATCCTTGTCTAGTCTTGCATTATGGCGCGCCGATAAAGCCAATAAACCCAGTTTCTTTTCTGAATTACAATGGCGATTATCAGCACCTATTGCTACGGTACTTTTAGCGTTCCTTGCTATACCTTTAAGCCGCGTTAATCCACGCCAAGGGAAATACCTTCATTTATTACCCGCCATTACTATTTATATTTTATACCTTAACCTATTGTTGTTTGGACGCAATTGGATTGAGAATGGCAGTATTTCTTATCGATGGGGACTTTGGTGGATACATGGCCTGCTTATCATTATTATACTACTTATCTGTTACTATACCTTGGGCTGGAATCGAGTTAAACACGGATTCATCAATTTAATTAAGTTCAAACGATGAAAATAATTGAACGTTATCTCGGTAAAACGGTCATTAGTACAACATTATCAGTACTCGGCGTTTTACTCACGCTTTTTGCATTAATAAAACTTATCGCTGAAACGCGCGATATTGGTTCTGGCCATTATACCTTACTTAGTGCTTTCTATTATGTTCTACTCACACTTCCTTCGCAATTTTATACTTTCTCACCTATCGCTATTTTGTTAGGTAGCATCCTTGGCTTAAGTCTATTAGCAAAACATAGCGAGTTAACTGTTTTAAATGCCAGCGGCGTTTCTCTTTATCAGATAGCTTGGAGTTTATTCAAAGCCACTTTGTTAATTGTTTTGTTTACCGTTTTGATTGGTGAAGGATTAGCACCTCGAGCTGCCAGACTAGCAGAAAGCCATAAAGCATTTCTAACCACCAGCGGTCAAACGTTAATGACACAACAAGGATCACTTTGGATTCGAGACGGACATAATTTCATCTATATACAATCGATTCTAAATCAAACCCACCTTAATAACGTAAGTCGCTATCAATTTGGCGATCGTAACAATTTGCTCAAAGCAAGTTTTGCCAAGAAAGTCAATTACGAAAAAAACAACTGGAATGCTTATGATGTTGTCACCAGCAACCTAAGTGCTAAAAAAATTACTGCCCAGTCTATTGAACATGAAATTTGGCCGCTTTCTTTTAGTCCAAAGCTGCTTAACATTTCTATCATCTTGCCAGAACAAATGTCTTTAAAACAACTCAATGAATATATTCGTTATCGACAAAAAAATCTGTTGAATACCAGCCAATATTCACTGGCCTTTTGGCAGAGGATACTACAACCCTTCGCTATTTGGATAATGATGTGCTTAGCCATTCCGTTTACCTTTAAGCATTTAAGAAGTTTAGCCACCAGTCTACGCACCATTGCCGGTATTACAGTCGGTTTCGGTTTCTATCTTTTAAATGAATTTTTTGGCCCCTTTGCTATTGTTTACCAGTGGCCTCCGTTCTTAGCGGCTTTATTACCGCTACTTATTTTTATGCTTATCGCTGTAATATTGATGTACTGGGCAGACTGAGAAAGTGTCTTCAAATGCACGATAATGGTCAAAAAACTTTATTCTTCTAGCATTTGAAGACACCCTAAGTCACTTTGACTACAGATCGAGAAATTTATGCAACAAACATTACGTATTGCTGTAGCACAATTTAATTTTTTAGTGGGGGGGATTAAAGCTAATACAAAAAAAATTATTGACATCATTCATCAAGCAAAAGAAGAACAAAGTGATCTTGTCGTTTTTCCTGAACTCGCACTCTGCGGTTACCCACCAGAAGATCTTTTACTCCGTGAAGATTTTAAACAGCAAATCGACAAAGCATTAGAAACCATTCAAAAAGCAACGGACGATATCGCTATTTTATTAGGACATCCGGATTATACTGCACAAGGCATTTATAATGCAGCGAGTTTCATACAAGATAAAAAACGAGTTTCAATTTATCATAAACAATGTCTACCCAACTACGGTGTTTTTGATGAACGACGCTATTTTAAACCCGGTGATACAGTTGGTTTAATTAAGCTAAAAAATCTTTCAATGGGCGTTTTGATCTGTGAAGATCTTTGGCATCCTGCGCCTATTTTAGCAACAAAACAAGCCGGTGCTAAATTGATACTCTGCATCAATGCCTCACCCTTTGATGAAACAAAAGTTCAACAACGTATCAAAGCCTTAGAAACCAATATTCAAGAAACAGAACTTCCTATCCTCTATGTACATGGAATAAGTGGGCAAGATGATTTAGTGTTTGATGGCGGCTCGCAAGCCTTTGACGCTAACGCTAACTTGTGCGCACAGGCTGGTTTTTTTGCACAAAAACTCTGGGTCGTAGATTTTAAACTATCTCCTGCACCTACATTTATTCCACAGAAGCCGCTTCTTAACCCATCATCTATTGAAGTATCTATTTATAACGCGCTGATTTTGGCTGTGCGCGATTACGTTAACAAAAATCATTTTCCAGGTGTTTTACTGGGTCTTTCCGGCGGCATTGATTCGGCATTGGTGCTTGCCATTGCCGTGGACGCACTGGGAAAAGATCGTGTCCATGCAGTCACCTTACCTTCTCGTTTTACTTCCCCCTTGAGCATGGAGATCGTAAACACGCTCGTACAAGCACTGGATGTTCGTCTGACTACATTTTCTATTGAAGCAAGCTTCTGCACCTTTTTAATAACTCTGGGCCAAGATCCTCAACAGCCACCATCTGGAATTACGACAGAAAATATGCAAGCGCGCTGCCGTGCAATACTACTGATGGCGCTGTCTAGCCAAAGTGGCGATTTATTATTAAATACCACGAACAAAAGTGAATTAGCGGTAGGTTACGGTACCTTATATGGCGATATGGCCGGTGGATTTGCCGTGATCAAAGATGTTTATAAAACGATGGTTTACAAACTAGCAAACTATCGTAATACACGCAGCCCTATTTTCCCTGAGGAACTGCTTTCACGCCCACCGAGTGCAGAATTAGCCGCTGATCAATGTGATACAGACAGTCTTCCCCCTTATTCAGAATTGGATTCTATTCTAAAGCTTTATATAGAAAACGATAAAAGCCTAGCTGACATTGTAGCAGCAGGTTTTGACAGAAAAATCGTGGAAAAAATAATAAATTTAGTCAATAAAAGCGAATATAAGCGCCGGCAATTAGCCGTTGGTCCTCGTATAACGTCGCGCGCTTTTGGCCGCGAACGACGTTATCCAATTACTTCTGGTTTTACGATCAATTAAAAATAAAAATAAATAAATCTATCCGATTAAAGAGGATTGATAAAATCCTTTATTAACAAAAGTTCCGCGTCTAGACATAAAAAGCAGAGGACAAACACTAAGTAATAACTGTCATGGAACGCGAAGCGGGTGACAATCTACAAAAATGGTGATGGCCGTACTCGTTTATACTTGCTCACCATAATGTTTTATTTAACATCAGCTAATGCGCAAAACTCTTATCTTTTATCAGTGGATGCCAAATATCATTAGCACTTTTGCTAGGATGATTGGTGGATCCTTTAATAAGGAAATCAAACTAATAGCAAAAGCACAATACATGCCTATGTGCTGTTTTGAATCGGTTCATCAAGAAAAAGATAACCTTTTATTTTGCCATATTTATCTCATTGATTGAAATTACCAGTTATTATCAATTTAGATATTACCTTTTTTATAGATAAAAAAATATTTATTTTATTTGATTTGATTTGATTTGTATATTTAAAGCTATTAAACTGTGGCTCTATCCAAAAGGACTATGTTTTTTGCTGAAAGCGACTTAACAAGCATTAGCAATAGACAGTGTTATCTTTGTAGAAAGAAAAAGGCGTTAATGCCTTAGCTTTCTGTCTCCTGGAATGTTTTAACACCACAATCCGAACTACAGCGTACTTTCAAATATGCGCATAAATAAACATTAAAACTATGTAAAGGAAATTACAATAGAAATGTAAATATATAAAACGTACTAATAATTAGAGGTATCCATGAATAAAGATAAAATAAAAAAGATAATGGTTTTGACTTTAAAAAAAATAACTTCAATGTGTGAATGGTTGGTTTTTAGTATAATGTCAAAGTTGTCGAACTTATTTAACGGGATACGTTGTAAAAAAAATAATGGTAAGTATATTTATGCTAATGCTAAACAAGCTCAGGTATTTGGATGCAAATCAGGTGAAGAGATAGTAGGAAAGACAGATATATTCTTTTTAGGTAATTACCCCAAACTTCTTTCTCTTATCAGGCAGAACGACCAAAAAGCTAAACAGGGATGGATTTTGGTTTTCGAGAGAGCACCAAATGGACAGCTTTTTCTTTGCCTAAAAGCACCTTACTATGAGTCTAATCGTCAAATTGGAATAGAAGTAATTGGAATCCCTCTAGATTTTATTTTCAAAATAGCGAAGATATTTACAATTAAAATAATAATGTCTGCCCTATTGCTCTTTTTAAAGAAGAAATTTGGGATTATTTACAAGAAAAGGGCTATTCAATGTTAAAGCTTTCTAAATAAGCTTTAAATTCGGTTTTAGCTTCAGGGTGTTTGAGTGCATAAGCAATGGTAGCTTGCAAATAACCTAATTTACTGCCGCAATCATAGCGCGTGCCTTCAAACTCCCAAGCGTGAATGGGTTCATCCTTTAATAAACGTGCAAGGGCATCGGTAAGTTGAATCTCTCCACCTTTTCCGGGTTGGGTTTTTGCTAGATAAGGGAAGATTTTCGGAGTAAGAATATAGCGACCGACTACCGCTAAATTGGAAGGCGCTTCTTTAGTACTCGGTTTTTCTACGATACTATCAATTTGACTGAGTCTGCCTTCTTTCTTTTTATAGCCGATAATCCCATATTGATCGCTGACTTGTGGATTAATGGCTTGCACGGCAATAATGGAATTTTGCTTTTCTTGATAGACCTTTAACATTTGTTCTAAACACGGAACAGGTGAATCAATTAAATCATCGGCCAGCAAGATAGCAAATGCTTCGTTATCGATCAGCGGTTGGGCACATAAAATGGCATGCCCAAGCCCTAAGGTATCGGGTTGGCGTAGATATATACAGCTGACACCTTTGGGCAATATATTTTTGACGATCTGTAATAAATCCTTTTTATTCGCTTCCGCCAGTTTCGATTCTAATTCATAGTTTGAATCAAAGTGGTCTTCAATAGCGCGTTTACTACTACTCGTTATAAAGATTAATTCCGTAATTCCTGCTGCAATCGCTTCTTCTACCGCATATTGAATTAACGGTTTATCTACAATAGGTAACATTTCCTTTGGACTGGCTTTGGTCGCGGGTAAAAAGCGTGTTCCCAATCCGGCGACAGGAAAAATAGCTTTGGTCAGTTTTTTCATGGCTTAAATGTTTCTCCTCGCCCAATGCCATAATATTTAAAACCTAATTGTTTCAAATAATGAGGGTCGTAAAGATTTCTTCCATCAAAGATTACGGGTTCTTTTAAACGTTGCTTGATGATGGCAAAATCAGGATTAAAAAAAGGACTCCATTCCGTTACAATGGCCAATACATCGGCATTTGATAACGCTCCTTCTGGGCTTTCACTGCAACTGAAGCGAGGATGTTCTTTATACAGACGTAACGCTTCAGGCATGGCCACAGGATCATAGGCTTGAATCGACATACCTGCCTTTAATGCTGCATCAATTAATACGCGACTTGGCGCTTCGCGCATATCGTCGGTGTTGGGCTTAAAAGAAAGACCCCATAACGCAATGACTTTACCTTTGACCTGGTTATCAAAATAATGACTTATTTTTTCAAATAAGACACGTTTTTGAGCATCATTAACCTTATGGACGGCATTAATCAATCGCGGTGTATAGTCAACGGCTTTAGCTGTTGCTTCTAAGGCGAGTACGTCTTTAGGAAAGCACGAACCACCGTAACCACAGCCAGGATTCATAAAATGATAACCAATACGGGGATCAGAGCCAATGCCGATCCGTATCTGTTCAATATCTGCGTTTAAACGTTCTGCCAATTGACTCATCTCATTCATAAAGCTAATTTTAGTGGCTAAAAAAGCATTCGCTGCGTATTTTGTGAGTTCAGCAGAATGAATATCCATCGCAATTAAACGATCGTTATTGCGGTTAAAAGGTCTATAAAGCTGGCGTAGATGATCCTCGGCCTTACTCGTTGCTGTGCCAACGATAATGCGGTCTGAGCGCATAAAATCACTGACGGCCGCACCTTCTCTGAGAAATTCAGGGTTAGAGGCTACATCAAATGAAAGTGAAAGTTGGCGTTTTGCAAGTTGTTCTTGAATAGTTGCCCTTACTTTATCGGCAGTACCGACAGGAACGGTGGATTTATTAATGATAAGACGAGGTTCAGTCAGTGTATCCCCAATCGTGCGCGCGACTTCCAGCACATGGCTTAAGTCAGCGGAGCCATCTTCATCTTGCGGAGTCCCTACCGTAATAAACTGATAAAATCCATGGTGAACGCCTTCCTCTGGATCGTTGCTGAAATGGAGTCGACCATCGGCTAGATTTTTTTGTAATAAGGCAGGAAGGTCGGGTTCATGGATAGGGCATTCACCTTGCTTTAAGCGTTTAACTTTTTCTGGATCGGTATCGATACACAGTACTTGATTTCCGTGTTCTGCTAAGCAAGCCGCAGTAACTAGACCCACATAACCTGCGCCAAAGAGATTAATTCGCATATAAAGAATTTTAACAAGTACTAGAAATAGAGTGATACTAACCTATAAAATGGTGTGATGAAAACCTATCTTAATTTTTTGACTCATATCCTCCAGTTCGGACTGACAAAGACGGATAGGACGGGAACAGGTACAATCAGTCGTTTTGGTTACCAAATGCGCTTTGATTTAGCGCAGGGTTTTCCTTTGGTCACTACGAAAAGAGTGCATTTAAAAAGTATTATTTACGAATTACTCTGGTTTTTGCGTGGTGATACTAACATTCGCTACTTAAATGAGCATGGCGTGACTATTTGGGATGAATGGGCGGATGATTCAGGAAATTTAGGGCCGGTTTATGGTAAACAGTGGCGTTCTTGGCAGACGGCAGATAATAAAATAATTGATCAGATCGCCCAAGTTATTGAACAAATTAAAACGAATCCGGATTCAAGGCGTTTAATTGTCAGCGCTTGGAATGTAGGAGATTTGCAGCAGATGGCGCTGCCTCCTTGCCATTTACTCTTTCAGTTTTATGTGGCAAATGCCAAACTTTCTTGTCAATTATATCAACGCAGTGCCGATGCTTTTTTAGGCGTGCCTTTTAATATTGCGTCCTATGCGCTATTAATACACATGATCGCACAACAGTGTGGTTTGCAAGTGGGTGAATTTGTTTGGACGGGTGGCGATTGTCATATTTATAGCAATCATCTTGAGCAAGTGCGCCTTCAATTAACGCGTCAGCCCCATGCCTTGCCGCAGTTAGTGATCCAGCGCCAAGCAGATTCACTCTTTGATTATCGCTTTGAAGATTTTGAATTAAAAAACTATCTCTTTCATCCCCCTATTAAAGCCGTTGTTGCGGTTTAAGGTAATCGTTTATTTTTTCTTTTACTACCGCCTGTTCTTGTTGGGCGTTTTCAAGGTTAAAGAGCGAAACCTTGCCATATAGATTGGATGCATCTATAGGGTCTTTAAGTTTGTTGGAATAGGGTGGTGTGTTTGCTGAGGGTTGGTCTGAATTGGCTGCGGAATTATTATCGGATTTATTTTCCCTATATTTTTTCAAAGTACTCATAAAATTGCTGAAATGAACGTGAAGCTTTGTTTCATTAGCAGGGTGTTTTTCTCTAAGCTCATTGGCTGCATAAAGTGATGTGCTAATAAAGCTAGCGGCGATTGCAGAGAGTGCTAACGATAAAGGGAGCATAGGTAGAAAGAACACGGAAGAAATGAGACAAAGGATCCAAGGTAATCCGAATGCAAGAATAAGGAATACAGTGTGTAAATAGAGATTTTCTTTGGTAGAATAAATCGATGCCGCTTCTTTTCGATAATCCGATAAACACCGAACAAGCGTTAGATAAGTTTTTTTTAATTCTGGTTCTTGCAGTTCTTTTTTTGAAATTTGCCTAATTTGAGCATCGATTTTTTCCAACAGCAAAACATCAATATGATCCAAGCATCCCACTGGCAGTTGTTTGAGCCATTGTCTACTTAACAAAGATTCATCAGCAAATGAATGAGATTTTTTTTCTTGCTTTAATGTATTGGATAAATGTCTGCGCTTTCTATTATTCCTCACTGAAGCGGCGACGACGACTGACACTATGCCCATAATCTAAACTCCTTTTTGAAATAGATTCGTTAATAATATAACGTTGAAATAATTATACTAGCTCAATTTTCCATTTAGATTAATATATTCTTTTTCTTTGATAATAATTTTTTATTGTTTTAAAAAAATAGTGTCTTGTTAATAAAAATTTAAGCATCAATCGTTAAGCTATTAATTTAAGGATTTCTTAATTTTATTTTTTAATTAAAAATAATGTTATGAAAGTATTTTTTTAATGAGGGTGCTATACACATGTCTAAAGAAGAAAGTAAGTTAATTGAAGAAAGTAATTTAATTACAGTGTTTCGTTCATTAAAGATATTTACAGAAGAACAACTGCAAGCGATTGCTGAAGCAAGTAATAATCATCAGAATTTTCCGATTGAACATTGGTATGACCTAGAAGTAAAAGCTAGGGCTTTATACTTTGATTGCATCAAATATTTTAATGATTATATGGAATGGGAGAAATCAGGAAGAACAAAAGTTGAGCCCGTATTAACTAATAAAGAGTTAGATGTACTACCGATGACAGCTACTAGTGAGTCTAACCATAAGCCCACTGTACGAGTTGCTCCTTTTTTATCGACCCCTTCTAAAATCCCCTCTCTTGTGAAAGCTCCACAAACTCCACAACCAGTGAGAAAAAAACCTATATTATCAAAGAGTAATAGCAGTTCAAGTTTATTTAAACAAAAGCCAATAAAGTCTTCTTATTCTCCCATTTATAGAGGCAAAGATATTCTTTTAGAGAAAGCTGATCCTATTTTAAATGAACTAGATAGTGCGACAAGAGGAAAACTAACAAGAAAACCTGCCATTAGTTTTCCAAATTATGACCGGATCGATAGCTCAAGTGCAGAAGCATTAAAAATATTAAAAGCTAAGCTTGATGAAAGAGGTAAAACGTACAGAGAGCTTGGATCTGAATCAAATAGTAGTGTTCTTAACGCTAATAGTTCTATAGTAACTAAGCGCTAAGATTTTTATATTAAACAAAACGTCATGGCGAGCCAGTATAAACGAGTACGGCCCCATTTTTCTGGATCGCCACGCGCTTGTCGCTCGCAATTTGGAATTATCGCTATGGCAGCTACTTACCCACGCATAGCTATCGCCCCTTCTAAACGAGAATTCCTGATCTCGAAGGGATAATGAAAAAAAACAAAAAAAAACGGGACAGTGGTCAAACCACTTCCCGTTTTACCGTAAAGGCTTTTTTCTATGAAAGCATAATCGTTAGCTTTTCGCCTGGCTTTAATCGATCCGTCGCCAGTTTATTCCAATGTTGTAAATCCTTTATCGACACATGATACTTTTTCGCAATTCCCGCTAGGGTATCACCCCGTTTAACGAGATGAATTTGCTGTGTACCGGTCTTTTTGTCTTTAGCCTGAGACTGAGTGCTCGCCAACTGAACGTTCTGTTTAGAACTCTGCTTTAAAGCAAGTCGATTGTCAGAAGATACCGCTGCCAATTGCTTCTTATAAAAGGCAACCCTATCAACTGGTAAAGCAAACTGTCTCTGCGTTAAGTTAGCTGAGCTATTCTTAACACCCGGGTTGAACTGTTTAAGCTCTGATAAGTTCATACCGGCCAACTTAGCCGCATGCGCTAAACTCATCCCCGTTCTATCAACGTCAACTAACTCTAAGTAAGGCTTAGCACTGACTGGAGGTAAGGTCACGCCATATTTCGCTGGATTCTTAATAATCGCAGCCAACGCTAATAAGCGCGGAATATATGAACGCGTCTCTAAAGCCAATGGCAGCGCCCAGAAATGGGTATTTTTATCATGCTGCGTATTATGGCGTATCGCATTCTGAACGTTACCTTCACCTGTATCATAAGCCGCGATAGCCAATAACCAATCTCCACCAAAGAAACTCTTTAGATAGGTCAAATAATCTAAAGCCGCATTAGTAGAACTATAAAGGTCACGGCGACCGTCAAAGCCTCTATCCTGATGAACACCATAGGCACGTGCAGTACTGGACATAAGCTGCCACATACCCGCCGCCCCTGAGGACGCGTGGTAGCCGATGGGTTATAACCACTTTCAATAATAGGCAATAAAACCAATTCGGCGGGCAAATTACGCTTTGTAACCTGCGCATAAACATAGGCCATATAAGGCGCTGCACGACTCACTGCATCATTCAGGTAAGCAGGGTTTTTAGCAAACCAGCGAATCTGCTCTTGTACGGCAGGCTGATTTTCTTCACGTGCTGTTAACTGTAAGTGGTCCCGAATAGGTTCCCATAACGTTCCCTTATCCACTGCACTATAAAGGGCTTTAGCACTACGAGGCGCTAAACTACTTCCTGCCGAAACAGTTTGAGTAGCCTTATCAGAGCCATTTTCGTCCGTTGTCGCTTTCCCACCTAAAGGAGGGAACTGGACACAAGCCGTTATATCTACTGCAAAAACAAGCAATAGGGTTAATAATAATGTATAAATTTTGAGCGTTTTATAAGTCATAATAGGATGTTACGGGGCCTGCCTACAGAGGTCAAGACAATAGGCTTACATCAGCTAAAGAATATGGCTTATATGTAAGCTAATTACCTATATATTTTATGTCTTTTCTCTAATAGCAAACAAGGCAAATAAAGGATGACTTTTGCTGGAAATTTGACCGCAAAATCAACTTTACCGGACAAAAAAAGTGTAAAAAAGTACTTCTGCCTAGCGAAACGCTGTCTTTTCGCGTAAGTTTGGCTTGTGCCATAATAAGGAACTGGCTGAACCCATTATTTGTCTATCTGGATAAAAACCCTTGAATTACGACAATGTGCTCAAACTGGAAGACAAGCGATTAAGTCGCTTACTCGTTAATTATCCCGGAAGGCATCTATTGTTGTTAAGCGCGCATGACCTATCAAGTCTAGCATCCAGCCCTATTCCTCATAAAATTCGAATTAGCCAGGCTTCACTACCTGCCTCTTTATCCTACACTTCACATTGCTCTTTTTTACAAAGTACCTATACTAATTTGCCGTTTGCTAGCGATAGTATCAACCTAGTCCTTTTACCTCATACGTTAGAATTTGATAAAAATGCGAGACTTATTTTGACTGAGGCCTGGCGTGTATTAACTTCTAATGGTTATTTAATTCTGACAGGCGTCAACCCTTTCAGCCTATGGGGAATCTACCGTTTTTTTTCCTCATGTAATAAATCACCTTGGAATAACTCTTTTTATACCATTCCAACCGTTTGTCAGTGGATCCACCATTTAGGTGGAGAAGTTTGTCATGTAGAAAGCTTTTTATTTCGACCTCCATTAGTCAGTAGCCCTGGGAAATGGTTATTTGATAAATTGGCCTGGTTAGATAAGCTATCGCCTTGGCTCTTTCCTTATCTAGGAGGAATTTATTTAGTCATTGCTCAAAAACAAGTAAAGCCACTTAATAGATTGGGGATTGTCTGGCAATTTCCGCCGGTGTTAAGTAATAAGGCATTAGCTCCTAATGCGAGAGGAGCTCACTATGTTTCTTAATCCTCCTCTTGTAGAAATCTTTACTGACGGTGCTTGTCGAGGAAATCCCGGACCCGGAGCCTGGGCTATACTTCTCCGTTATCAAAAAAAGGAAAAAATGTTATCCGGTACTGAGCAAAATACCACGAATAATCGTATGGAACTCATGGCAGCTATTCAAGCACTAACGGCATTAAAAAAGTCCTGTCAGGTGATATTAAGTACAGACTCTCAGTATGTGAAAAAGGGGATTACGGAATGGTTACCGCAATGGAAAAGAAGGGGATGGCGTACAGCCAATAGAACTCCAGTCAAAAATAGCGATCTATGGAAACAGTTAGACGAACAAGCGCAACGACATCAAATCCAATGGAAATGGGTTAAAGGGCATAGCAACCATCCAGAAAACGACCGTGTCGATGCCCTCGCCAATGAGGCATTAGATAAAACCATGGATCAATGAACGTTTCCAAACAATGTTGAAGCTTTTTAGTAGTTAACTAAGTTAAGCAATACACGTCGGTAAGCTAGGGGAGCTTTGACTTCATCCTCAAACTCCACATATTCCCAAGCGGCGGCATTATCTAATAGACGACGAAGTAGTAGATTATTTAAGGCGTGACCCGATTTATAGCCGCTAAAAGAACCGATTAGGCTATGGCCCAGTAAATATAAGTCGCCTACCGCATCAAGGATTTTATGACGCACAAATTCGTCCTCATAACGCAAGCCATCTTCGTTCAATACCCTATATTCATCCACCACAACGGCGTTATCAAGACTTCCTCCCAAAGCTAACCGGACCTCACGTAGCTTTTCATAATCCGCCATAAAACCAAAGGTACGCGCTCGGCTCACTTCTTTAATATAAGAAGTTTTCGAAAAATCGATGCTGGCTTTCTGACTGCGATTTTGAAAAAGAGGATGATCAAACTCAATCTCAAATGAAACCTTGAAACCATCAAAAGGCTCAAAGGAAGCCCACTTATCGCCATCTGTTACCTTAATCGGCCGTTTGATACGAATAAAACGCTTTGGAGCGCTTTGCTCTTCAATACCCGCGGACTGAATGAGGAAGATAAAAGGGCCCGCACTACCATCCATTATCGGGATTTCTGAAGCAGTAATATCAACGTAAGCATTATCAATACCTAGACCCGCCATCGCCGACATTAAATGTTCTACCGTCGCAACCCGTACCCCATTCTTTAATAGGGTAGTCTGTAAGGTTGTCTCCCCCACAAATTCAGCTCGTGCTTGCACCTCAACAATGGGATTAAAATCAATGCGACGAAAAACAATACCTGTATAAATAGGAGCTGGCCGTAACGTTAAAATAGCTGTCTCGCCACTATGCAGAGTAATTCCAGCGGCTTTAATAACGTTCTTTAATGTGCGTTGTTTTAAAGCGCGTGTATTTTGAGTTGAATTGTGTTTACTATAATTGGACACGCTTAAGAAACCTCTTCTTGTCTACGTAAAAAAGCTGGAATATCAAGATATTCTATGTCTGTACTACTCGAATCGACGACAGGCCTAGCCGACGTCGTCCCTTGTTTGCGAAGTACGGTAGGACGTTCCAGTTGATGATAATCTAAAGAACCATCGGCCGCTCTAGCAAGATTCGCTACACTACCTTGAGTCGAATAAGCCGCACCTAAACCCGTCACTACAATCGTAACCCGTAACTCATCACTCATATCGGAATCAATGACTGTCCCTACGACCACGGTTGCTCCTTCCGAGGTAAAGCCTTTTATGACTTCACCCACCTCTTCGAACTCCCCAATGGATAAGTCAGGTCCTGCCGTAATATTGACTAAAACACCCCTAGCACCTGCTAAATCGATGTCTTCCAATAAAGGACTCGCAATAGCGGCTTCTGCAGCTAAACGCGCTCTATCTTCACCGGAGCCAATACCCGTTCCCATCATGGCCATACCCATTTCCGACATAACAGTACGCACGTCGGCAAAGTCGACATTAATCAACCCAGGACGCGTAATTAATGCGGCAATCCCTTTAACGGCGCCAAATAATACATCATTAACAGCCTTAAATGCATCTAAAAGACTAACATTTTTACCTAAGACATTCATTAACTTGTTATTGGGTATTGTAATTAAGGAATCTACATACTGGCTCAGATGTTTTATTCCTTCTTCAGCAAGATGTAAACGCTTCTTTCCTTCAAATACAAAAGGCTTTGTGACGACAGCGACCGTTAAAATTCGCAGTTGTTTTGCAATTTCTGCAACAACGGGTGCCGCCCCTGTTCCCGTACCACCACCCATTCCTGCGGTAATGAAAACCATATCAGCCCCTTCCAAAGCCGCTCGAATCCGCTCCCTATCGGCTTCAGCCGCTTGACGGCCGATATCTGGGTTCGCACCCGCTCCTAACCCCTTAGTAATCTGTTGTCCTAACTGTAATAAACATTTAGCAGAGGAATTCTTCAAAGCCTGCGCATCGGTATTGGCACAAATAAACTCAACACCTTCAATGTCTTGCGCTAACATATGCTCGAGAGCATTTCCACCACCACCACCTACGCCTATCACTTTTATAACGGCATTTTGTAAAGGGGTCTCGACTAAACCAAATAGGGAACTCATGTTGTAACTCCTCAGACCTTCAATATTATTTAGAACATGTCTTCAAACTATACTTTTTACAATGAATTTCGGCTGTGTTGCGTTTTGCGACACTGGTCAAAAACCCAATTGCATATACCCATTGTGCCCCGCACCCACCTTAAAATAGCAAATCACTAAATAACAACCCACCTCTGCAAAGATAGGTGCGGATACTTTCTTTGCGCGCTGAGGGATTTTTTTAAGGGGGAATCGCGGTTTCTCCCCCTTAAATGGCTGAGCATAATCTTTACTTGGGCCAGCCAAGTAATCGGAATACCGCTCGCCGTAAGTTTGAAAGATTTGCAACTTCACGTACGAGCGTTATAGGATTAAAAATTCGCACTAAACCACTGCTTCATACGATCCAGTTTTCCACGAAAGTTGGTATTAGGTTTACGTTGTTCACACTGCTGCTGATAACCATAAAGTAATAAGCCTGCACCAGTAGCATACATACCGTTATTTATCACTTCACTATTTCCATTGATATATTGTGGATTACCTAACCTAACAGGCAATTTTAAAATTTTTTCAGCTAACTCGACGGATCCCGTCACATTAGAGGCCCCTCCAGTCAATACAATCCCTGCTGCAAGAAACTCTTCAAAACCACTACGATGCAATTCTGTTTTGACTAAATGAAAAAGCTCTTCATAACGTGGCTCAACCACTTCTGCCAAGGCACGTTTAGAAAGGGTTCTACCAGGACGATCTCCCACACTCATGACTTCTACTAATTCTTCTGGACTCGCTAACTCCGTTAAAGCACAAGCATATTTCCTTTTAATTTGTTCAGCACTTTGCGTGGGTGTTCTTAATGCAACCGCAATATCGTTGGTTATTTGGTCGCCGGCAATAGGAATAACAGAAGTAAAACGAATAGCCCCTTCCGTAAAAATAGCAATATCCGTCGTTCCACCACCAATATCTATTAAACAAACACCTAATTCCTTTTCATCTTCTGTTAACACCGATTGACTCGATGCTAATTGTTCCAAAATAATTTCTGAAACCTCTAAACCACAACGCTGTATACATTTAATAATATTTTGCGCCGCACTCACAGCACCCGTTACCATATGCACTTTGGCTTCTAAGCGAACCCCAGACATGCCAATGGGTTCACGAATGCCTTCTTGACTATCAATAATAAACTCTTGCGGCAGGATGTGTAATATTTTTTGGTCGGCAGGAATTGCAACAGCTCTTGCTGCTTCAATAACGCGCTCAACGTCGACATGAGTTACTTCTTGATTTTGTATTGCTACAATGCCATGTGAATTTAAACTACGAATATGATTACCCGCGATTCCTGTATACACACTACGAACAGGATAGCCTGCCATCGCTTCTGCTTCACCCACTGCGCGTTGAATCGAGTCAACCGTTGCATCAATGTTAACAACAACACCTCGCTTTAAACCAAATGATGGATAAATCCCCGAACCAATAATCTCAATTCCATCGGGTGTCATTTCACCCACTAAAGCATTCACTTTAGAAGTACCAATATCTAAGCCTACAATCAAATTTTTAGGCGGTTTCTTTGCCATATACTCTACCTTCAATTAATAAACTTTATCCCAAGCTGTAAATCTTTATTGTTTAGCTATACGCTTTTTAAATTTAACCGCCATACCATGGGCATAACGGAGATCCACATAATCTATCATAGACACTTTACTGGCAATAACATCCTGATAAACATCAACAAAACGTTTTAATTGCGAATCCGATTTGACACCATTTAAATAAATCGCTAAACCATTACTTAAACGTAAAAACAAAAACTGCTGATCAACAAGTTTTAATAACGTTATCTTTAATGCTAAGCTTGCTATAAGGGGTTGCAGCGCTTGATAAACTTGTAATAAGTATTTTTGCTGTCCTAAAGGGAAAATAAAAAAAGGAAGATCAAGCAATGAAGAGTTGACGTGTCCTGCGCTAAAAATATTTCCCTGCCCATCTAATAAATCATTATTACCTATCACTGCGACTGGATTTTTTGTCAAAAAATTCACCGCTAGGGTATCTGGCCAAAAACGCTTTATCGTTACCGAAGCTATCCAAGGCTCTTGCAAAAGTCTTTCTTTTAATCGAAGGCTATCTAAACGTAAAAAACCTTTTTCAGTAAAAGGAAGTATAATTTTTTGCAAACTAGCACGAGAAACATGGTTTAAATCACCGGTAATTTTAATATGTTTAACCGGAAAAAAAGTAGGATCGGCACATTTCTGCCAAGCTAATATCGCGCTTAATAGAATAAGGATTATCAGTGAAAATCTGAAAAAATAGTGTCTAAAAGCATTTAGAAAACTGACATGGAACAGGCTGGACTTATTGGATTGCCTTTGAAATCGTCGGCTTTCAATTACCTTTCCATTTTTAAACATCACTTAACCGTCAAAATAAAGATCAAAAGGGGATAATAATCTATCTATGGTGTTTCTGCCAGTTTTACGCTAAATATCACTTCTAAACGGCGCTCAGGAATTAGTACTGAATAGCAACACATTCTTCACCTAAATGTTGCCGAAGAATCATTAGCAAATCATCGGAAGGCTTGACAGCCCATTTATCCCCTAAAAAAAGTTGTAGTTGTGAGCGTAATTCAGGATGATAATATTCAATCACTATTGAGCAGAGGCCTGGACAAAAAGTGCTCATCTTTTCTTTCAGTGTCGCCAGCTGATTTTCGTTAATTAAGGATTTAGAAAGCTTTATCAGTAAACGTTTGGCATAAATTTCACGTGCTTCAGCGATATCCAAAACCTTTTTAGCTAATACACGCGTATTACCTGTTAACTCATCCTGCTGACATTCCCCTTCAATAATTAATAATTTATCTTTATTCAGCTTATCTCGATTCGCGGCATAAATATCACTAAACAAAGTGACCTCTAAACGACCACTCGCATCTTCTATATTTAAGATAGCCATACGATCGCCACGTTTTGTCCATAATGATCGAATATTAAGCACCCAACCTGCTATTATTAACGAATGACTGGCTGTAAATGCACATTCATTTAAATTCGACGTAACAAAATGTGCTAATTCTTTCTCATAATTCTCTAAAGGATGACCACTTAAATAAAAACCGAGTACCTCTTTTTCCGCTTGTAAACGTTGTAGCTTTGGCCAATCCGCTTGCAAATTAATCACTTTCTGTTCGGAAACCATAGCAAGACCAAAAAAATCCTGCTGTCCTGAGTTAGTGGCAGATAATTGCTGCTCGGCTGCTAATAAAGCAGCTTCCAAGTTATCCTTAAGTGTTGAACGATTACAACCTAGCCCATCTAAACTTCCCGAAAAGATAAGTGCCTCTAAACCGCGACGATTTAACTTATGGTGATCCACGCGTTGACAGAGATCAAATAGGTCAGTAAAGGGCCGCTGTTCGCGTTTTTTAATTAACATATCTATAGCAGAAGCACCCAAACCCTTAATAGCACCTAAACCATAACGAAGCTCACCTTTTTCAGTCACTGTGAATTTATAGTAACTTGTGTTGATATCGGGGGATAAAACATTTAACTGCATGAGTCTACATTCATTCAGAAATAGGACAACTTTCTCGGTATGTTCCATATCGGACGATAGTACCGCTGCCATAAACTCAGCCGGATAATACGCCTTGAGCCAAGCCGTTTGATAAGATACGAGTGCATAAGCCGCTGAGTGGGATTTATTGAAACCATAATCAGCAAATTTTTCCATCAAATCGAATATCTGATTGGCTAAATTTAATGAAACGCCATTTTTCTCTGCACCTTGAGTAAAAATAGCGCGTTGTTTAGCCATCTCCTCGGCTTTCTTTTTACCCATGGCTCTTCGTAATAAATCTGCTGCACCTAACGTAAAACCTGCTAAAATCTGTGCAATCTGCATGACCTGTTCTTGATAGAGAATAATTCCGTAGGTAGGTCGTAAAATGGGTTCTAAACAAGGATGAGGATATTCCACTTGCGCCTTTCCATGTTTACGGTTGATAAAATCCTCAACCATTCCTGACTGTAAAGGACCCGGACGAAACAAAGCAAGTAAGGCGATAATATCTTCGAAGGTATCAGGCTCTAATCGTTTAACAAGATCACGCATACCCCGCGACTCTAATTGAAACACAGCGGCTGTTTTACACGCTTTTAACAAGGCGAAAACTTTAGGATCATTAAGGGGAATCGCTGTTATATCTAATATACTCTTCGCACTTGAATTTTCCGCTGTGTTACCGCTCGTTTCGCAAACTCGTGGCACTTGCTGAAAATCTAATTGTGAGTACAGCGCTTCCTCTTGCGATTTTTTCGCATTAATAGACTGCACTGCCCAATCTATAATGGTCAAGGTACGCAAACCAAGAAAATCAAACTTAACAAGGCCTACTTTTTCGATGTCATCTTTATCAAACTGGGTAATAAAATGTGATGCGCCTACTTCACAATAGAGGGGTGTGAAATCAGTAAGCTGAGAAGGGGCAATAACGACGCCTCCTGCATGCTTACCGACGTTGCGCACGAGTCCTTCTAATTTTTTTGCTAAATCAATTAATACTTTAATTTCATCTTCATTTTCGTAACGCTGTTTAAGTTCCTCTTCTTGCTTAATGGCTTTTTCAAGTGTTATACCCAGCTCAAAAGGTATTAATTTGGCAATTTTATCCACCATTCCATAGGGATAACCTAGAACACGGCCTACATCCCGAACCACGGCGCGTGCCGCCATGCTACCGTAAGTAATGATCTGTGACACTGATTCACGGCCATATCGTTCTGTCACATATTCAATAACGCGATCGCGCCCTTCCATACAGAAATCTATATCAAAGTCTGGCATAGAAATACGTTCTGGATTTAAAAAACGCTCAAAAAGCAATCCATATTGCAAAGGTTCTAAATCGGTAATTTGTAAGGCGTAAGCTACTAATGAGCCTGCACCAGAACCTCTTCCTGGGCCTACTGGGATACCCGTTTCTTTTGCCCAGCGAATAAAATCAGCTACGATTAAAAAATAGCCGGCAAAACCCATGCTATTAATCACTTCAAGCTCGGTATAAAGCCTAGCAAAATAGACTTTCTGTATCTCAGGTAAATCTATTTCATTGTTAGTTTTTATACTTAAAGGTTGAATAGACAATTTTTGTAACCGTTGTATCAAACCTTTTTTAGCTTCTTCGACTAAAAAACTTTCCGGTGTCATTCCAACAGGTATAGGAAAGCTAGGTAAAAAGGCTTTACCCAACGCTAACTCCACATTACAGCGTTTTGCAATTTCCACCGAATTGACTATGGCAGATGGAATATCCGCAAACAAGGCACACATCTCTTCAGCAGATCGAAGAAATTGTTGCTCACTATATGTTTTAGGTCGCTTTGGATCGTTTAAAATATGTCCACTATTAATACAAACCCGTGCTTCGTGAGCGTCATAGTCCTCCGCAAATAAAAATCTCACATCATTGCTTGCCACAACAGGTACATGGTATTCAGCCGCTAACTCCGTTACCGCAACGATATATTCTTCTTCATGCATGCGACCTAAGCGCTGCAATTCCAAATAGAAACGATGAGGAAAAAGCGATAACCAATCTTCTAAACATTGTTTTGCTAACGACCGCTTGCCCTTAAGCAAAGCTTGACCAATATCACCTTCTCGTCCACCGGATAAAACAATTAACCCCGCTGTTGAATGCACCGATAGCCAGTGTCTTTGTAGAATGGGTTTATCGGCTTGTTGCCCTTCGATATAAGATTGGGAAATCAACTGGATTAAATTTCGATAACCCTGCTGATTTTGACATAATAAAACTAATCGAAAAGGCTGATCAGGGAATTGAATATTTTCTACCCAACATTCAGCACCTAAGATGGGTTTAACCCCTACTTTTATCGCCGCTTGATAAAACTTAATCGCCGCAAAAAGGTTAGATTGATCGGTAATTGCAATAGCGGGCAGTCCTAATTCCACGGCTCTTGTCACTAATTCGTCAATACGAATCAATCCATCACTTAATGAATATTCCGTATGGAGGTGTAAATGGATAAAAGGGGATAGCATAGTAAAGCCAGTTTACAACAAGAAGCCTAACATTTTGCCACAGATTAACACGAAAAGAAGTCTGTACTTATTGCGCTCGAAGTTGCGTAGTCGCAGTTTCAAGTGTTTTCCGTACGCGATGGGGACTTTTTAAGGGGAGAATGAGCTTTGCTTGGGACAGCCAGATAATCGGAGGACCTAAAATTTAGCCAATTCCAAGGCCTGTAAGTTGACTCTAACGTCGCTTCAAATACTTGATATAAACTATCTAAACATTCTATTTGTCCCATTAAGTAATATTTTAAAAAATTTTGGCAAACAAAATCCAATCGCATGGCACCGCCATACGCCGCACTTCCCTTTAATTTATGAATCGCTTTTTCAAGTACTGACCAATCCTTTAATTTATAAGCTTTCTTAATATTTATTATTTCACAACACAGTGTATGCTTAAATATTTCTAATATTTCTTTCTGTAATTTTCTGTCTCCTTCTAGATTATTCAAACTCACTTTTTCATCAAATAAAGGATAATTTTGTATTGCAATAAAATATTCTTCTATGGGTAAATTTGTATTTAATTTTTCATTCGACGAGACAATGAGAGCATTGCGGAAGCAATGCGAAGTTGAGGAGCCCGCGATAGGCGTGCGTTGACGGGCGAAGCAGGAAACGCATCACGCCG
>CAYQIM010000020.1:0-1461 GCA_964417555.1 Rickettsiella sp.
TTTACGGCGTGATGCGTTTCCTGCTTCGCCCGTCAACGCACGCCTATCGCGGGCTCCTCAACTTCGCATTGCTTCCGCAATGCTCTCATTGTCTCGTCGTAGGAGGTAGCTTTCGCGAGATAAATTGGCAGTCAGGCGAAGTCAATGCGCAGCAACATCTTATTTTCAAAGATAAATCCTCTGGAAAATATTTTTCAACCGTAGGTTTAAGAGGAGGTGACCCTATCTTAGCCTTGTCTGAAAACGAGTTAAAAGAAAGGTTTACAGTTGAAAAGGTAAGGCAAATATTTGAATTAGTCTCTGTAACGGCTGATTACACAACCTATAATTTTAATGAGTTATTTCCAAAGTACTTTCTTATAGAAAAACAAGTTGGAGTTAGCACATTTGACGCATTAGAATTCTATCGCCGCCTTTATGAAAATAGTCCGAATTTCAGAAGCCTATTTAATTTTTTTATAAACTTCAGTTCGTTTAGAGATATACAACATTGGAACATTTCAATTGCTAACAACACGCGCAGTCGCACTGATTTTGAGACCGGTAACATTTATATTGGATCCGATGCAGAAATTGCAAATTTATACTATATGGGTACGCAGGGTATTGCTCCATCTCAGCCTGAGCAAGTTTATCTGCATGAAATACTCCATGTCTTAACTGAAGCTAAAGATCCTGAAAAAATAACGGCTATTGCTCATCGGGGTCCTATCGTCTATCTAACTGACAAAATTTTGAGTGAAGTGGGACATTCGTTTCCACAACGGCTGATGTATCGACGTCCGATATCTAGTAATACAAACGATGTTAATAGTTTGGAACGGTATGTAACACAAATACACAGTTTTGTTGCGCAGGAAAATAGTTATTTGGATAAACAACTTTTAAGTAAACAGCTTAATGAGGGAATAACCGTAGCTTCTCAAAAGATATTTGGCGTAGCTTTAGCCGATCGTTACACGATTAAAGAGTTACGATCTATTTTGCCTGATCAACGATCCATGCTCATTGAGTTTGACTTTATTGCACTCTATGACCGGTCATTTTCAGCAAATAGCGAAGATATCCATCTTGAATTAGCTCAGTTTTACTCAAAATTTTATGAATCAAGTCTAATTTTTAAAAAACTTTATAACCAATGGATATTTACTCGGCGAAAAAATAAAGATAGTTCACGCTGGCATTTCGTAGTGGATGACGCTACTGCCTCGTTGGCTGAATTACCTCTACATAAAAGAGCGCATTGTATCAATGACCTAACTCATCGGATCCATATTTTCGATGATGGCACATTATATCTTTCAAATAAAGGATTAACTTACGTAGAAAAAGTGAGACAATTGATGCATGAAATGGTACAACCGACGAGACAATGAGAGCATTGCGGAAGCAATGCGAAGTTGAGGAGCCCGCGATAGGCGTGCGTTGACGGGCGAAGCAGGAAACGCATCACGCCGTAAA
>CAYQIM010000021.1:0-201 GCA_964417555.1 Rickettsiella sp.
TAGGCGTGCGTTGACGGGCGAAGCAGGAAACGCATCACGCCGTAAAGTCATTTGTGGGAGCGACTGCCCGCAGCCCAGAATGGGGTGAAGTGCGTCGCGGATGCAGGACGAATCGCGGCCTAATTTCAGTCGCGTGATGCGAATTAATTTTGGGGACACGATGGCCAAAATTTTTCATGAGCATAGCGACTCGCTTGTAAA
>CAYQIM010000022.1:0-6083 GCA_964417555.1 Rickettsiella sp.
GGACGCAGGACGAATCGCGGCCTAATTTCAGTCGCGTGATGCGAATTAATTTTGGGGACACGATGGCCAAAATTTTTCATGAGCATAGCGACTCGCTTGCTCCCTTGCCTGTTCAACTGTCATGCCATGGAGGTCTAAATAAGCAGAACGCGCAATCTCACCCTGTATTAACTTCTTTATCACTTTCATTTGCGGGCCTTGTCGTTTAAAGAATAATTTATCTTCTGCCGCTACACTTTGCTCTAAGGGATCAGAAAGAGAAAAATTTAAACCCTCATACTTGAGCACCCTTTTACACGTGAACATGCCTTTATGCTGATTGAAGCGCGAAACTTTTTTCACAGGAATTTTCACGATGGGTAATCGCTTCAGACGCCTCACATCTTTCATCGCTTCACGAAAAAAATAAGATCATCGTCGTCGGGAGGAAAAAGCTTAGACATAGAATCATTATAGTATAAAGATTCAGCAACAAAGTACGCAAAAAAACGGTTTGCACTAAAGCCAGTAATGAAATATACCCATTACACTTAAATTTTAACGGACTGGCATTTTCAGATACGAGCGGTATATATGTTTTCTAACATTGCATTATTGCATTACTGCATTAGAATAAACTATTATTAGTAATATCGTTTAAAATTTGACAAGCGAGACAAATGTGGCTCTATTTTCACGGATATTATTTTTCATTGTTTTATTGCTTAACACGTTTTATTTAGCGGGATGTGGTCAAAATTCTACTCATGCACCCTCATCTGTTTCAGCCGCATTATTGGAAGACAGGTTAAATGGTGCAGCCAACATAGGAACTGGTGCACCGCAACTTATCGCTTTACTGATTCCTCTACAGGGGCCTTTAGCCAGCGTTGGACAAGCGGTTAAGCAAGGCTTTACCGCAGCTGCCCAAGAAAATGGTCAAAATCCACAAATTATTATTATTGATACAAGCAAGGAGCCAACCATTCAAGCGGCTTATGATAAAGCTTTAGCGCAAAATGCACAGTTTGTTGTAGGTCCACTCCTAAAACCTCAAGTCCAAGCACTGGCCAGTTTACAATTAAGCACGCCCGTACTCGCTTTGAACTATCTTAACCCTGATATTAGTATGCCGGCTGAATTATACCAATTTGGTTTATCTCCCTTAGATGAAGCACGAGAAGCGGCTCGCAAAGCATGGCAAAAGGGGCTGCGATCGGCTTTAATCATGACCGCCAATGGCAACTGGGGAACTCAAATAGGTCAGGCCTTTGCTAATGAATGGAAAAATTTAGGTGGAAACGTGGTCGATCGTTTAACGCTCGCACAAAATTCTTCTGCCTTAACAAGACAAGTCAGTCATTTTTTACAGTTTAAACCACCGCACGATAGACGAACTGACTTTGACGTAATCTTTTTAGCCAGTGATCCTAAACTAGGTCGACAAGTTAATCCTTTATTGAAGTTTTTCTATGCCGGAAATATTCCAGTATATGCCACAGCGGCTATTTATAGTGGTTTACCCAATCGCCGCCTAGACAATGATCTTAATCACATTATTTTTTGTAGCGCACCTTGGACTCTTGGAATGAACACACCTAATCCATTACTCTATGAACGACTTCAGGCGGCTAATTCTTCTGAGTTTTTTAGACGTCATCGCAGCTATTACGCCCTAGGCGTTGATGCGCTACATCTTACTCGGCAGTTATCTCGTTTGAACCAATCTCCTTCCCAAACCTTATCAGGCGCAACAGGTCAACTAACCTTAAATAATCAACATCGTATTGTTCGGCAGTTACCTTGTGCCCAATTTCGTAGAGGGCATTTGGCATTGATAAACTGATGAAATTGCAGACGACTCCTAAAAAACTAGGTCAACAAGCAGAAGATTTCGCTTGTTATTACTTAACAAGACAAGGGCTTAGACTTATCACTCGCAACTATGCGAGTCGATTTGGAGAAATTGATTTGATTATGCAAGACAAGGATGTACTTGTTTTTATTGAGGTTCGTTACCGAAAGGATCTCGATTTTGGCCACAGTGTAGAAACAGTCCGCACCAATAAACAAACCAAATTGATTAAAACAGCAGAATACTATCTGCAATGCCATCCGATTTCGGCAGAAAGCCACTGTCGTTTTGACGTGTTAGGACTCTCCCCTTCTCTTACAGACACCAATCTCAAGCTACTTAAAAAACGTAGCACTTCCCTGTATTACCCCGCTCAAGTAGAATGGATTAAAAACGCATTTTCTAGGTAATTTATGGATCTTCAGCTACTAACACGCATTCAAACCCATTTTGAAGAAAGTATCGAAACGAAAAAAAACGCTTTGTCTACATTACCAGAAACTATCTTGGCAGCCAGTCAACTATTCGTTAAATGCCTGTTAAATAATAACAAGATACTTGTTTGTGGTAACGGAGGTTCTGCTGCTGATTCGCAACATTTTGCATCAGAGCTAATAAATCGATTTGAAATAGAACGACCGATTAGCTTGCCTGCTATTGCGCTTACCACAGACACATCAACTATTACTTCTATTGCAAATGACTATAGCTATAGTGAAATTTTTGCTAAACAAATTTGTGCTCTCGGGCAAGCCGATGATATTTTACTTTTGATCTCAACCAGCGGAAATTCAGAAAGTGTATTACGTGCCTGCCAAGCCGCGCAAAGTAGAGAACTAAAAATAATTGCTCTCACCGGCAAAGATGGCGGCTCGCTAGCGAGTGCTCTCCATTCTACCGATATAGAAATACGAGTCCGTGGTTCATCCACTGCACGCATCCAAGAAACACATTTATTAATTATCCATTGCCTGTGCGATCTCATTGATAAACAACTTTTCGGCTAATAATAAACACTTTTTAACGCTTATAGGCTAAAAGAAGGTGTGTTAGTTAAACCGAATTTACGTTAAAAAAACTCATGAGCCGTCTAAAAGATGATACTTACATTGACCACATCCCGATATGAACCCATACTCACATTCTGTTGAGGAGGAATTTCACCGTAAACTGTCACGTATTGCAAAATACCCGTGCCATTTCCTACGACCGTATCTACCCCCACTGTGTTACCCCAATTAATAGTATGGGTTGGATTTTGAGATAATGTATACCGTATTGTCTCAGTACCTGGTCCTGATAATGTACGAAGTCTTGTCGTCGCAACCCCTCCGGCACCCTGATCAAGGGCTATATTATAAGGTGTATTTAAAGTACAAAGCAGCTTGAGTCTAGCCGTGCTCTTGGTAGAAATCGCTTTATTTGGATTATAAAGTCCAAATATCAATGGACTTGCTGTAATAACACAGCCAGGCATTACATCCACTGCAATCATCATACTCGTTGTTTGTAACGCGGCCAATGCTGGATTTATAATTGCGGCTAAACAAAAGAAAAAATAAATCCTTTCTTTAATAAAGAAAACATACTAACCTCCTTTTGTACAATGGATGACCACTGCTAGAAATTAATCCATCTCTTTATTAATTTGGCTTCCTAAACTAAGCCTATTATATAGAGGCTTTATTATCCAATGTATACACGAATTTATAGACATGGATTTATCCACGCTACGTCATTTCTTTAATCGCTAGGCAAAAACTGAATTTATATGACTAAAGTATTTATTAAATTTATCCTCTTTAATATGTTTTTTTTTATATGGTAAATAGCTATGCTAGTGAAAAACAACCCAGTGACTTTGTTTATTTAAAAAGCTGGATTCCTACTATTCAGGAAGACGTGCGCTATTATAGCGCTAACAATTTTATTGGCCGTCCTATCTCTGGCTATAAAAAACCCTTTTGTCTATTAACTCAACAAGCCGCTACCGCTTTATTAGAGATACAAAATACGCTCAGTAAAAAAAATTTAGGATTGAAAGTGTTTGACTGCTATCGACCACAAAGGGCCGTCGACGACTTTTTCCAATGGAGCCAAAATCCTCATGATCAAAAAATGAAAAATGAATATTATCCACGAATCAATAAAACGGAGCTATTTCAACTCAATTATATTGCACATCGTTCGGGACATACGCGGGGTAGCACAGTCGATTTAACTTTGATCGACCTCAGTACCAACAAAGCACTTGATATGGGAACACCTTTTGATTTTATGGATCCATTATCTCATCCATCTAGCCGTGCTATCACAGCAGCGCAATTTAAAAATCGCATGCTGCTACAAACAATAATGATAAAGTTTGGCTTTGTTCCTTTAAAAACAGAATGGTGGCATTTTTCCTTGAGGAACGAACCTTACAAAGACACTTATTTTAATTTTCCTGTTGAATAGCAAATTAACTGTTTTGAAAGTAAACTGGATTTACGAATGGTAATCTTAGGAAAGCAAAAGCTGTTCAGGTTTTTTATTCCAAAATTTTATTTGCCACCTCGTATCATCATAAATAAATAAACAAAGATTTCCAGTAGCCACTTTAAAAGCTTTATTCAGAATAGCCTGCTCAAATGCCTGCGGAATAAGCTTTAAAAAATAACGTAAGCGTCCATTGCTGGTTATCACTAAAATCGTATCACTCGGATCATATTTCTTCACCAGATCATCGGCAAAGGCTTTAACTTCATTGGAGATAGCGGTAGATGAACTTGACCAACCCGCTGTTTGCGGCCATTGACTTAGGTTTTCCCATGCGGCTAATTCATTGCTACCACCTTTTTCCTGTATTTCTGTATTGCTTAAACCAGACCAATTGCCATAATCAATTTCATTGAGGCGATAATCAATAATGGGGATTAATGAAGAATGAAGCTCCTCTGTCACAATGCTAGCGTAATGTCTTGTCCTTGTTAACGGACCACAATAAATCGCTTTTAAAATTAAACCTGTTTTTTGAATAACGTTTGCTAAAACTTTCGCTTGTCGAATGCCTGAATCAACTAAGGGTAAATCCTGTCTAGCACCTACCCATACCGCTGTTTCACCGGCAGAAAAGGTATTACCATGTCGAGAAAGAATGATTTGCATAAGCTTATTTAGAACGTACCCTCAAATGTACGATTCTTGTCTTGTCCTAGCACATTTGAAGGCACGTTCTTATTCATTAAAGGGTACTAACTCATGTTCTTTTTCAATAATTTTTTCAACCACGACAACATCGCTAGGACTATCGATAGAACCGTGCGTACGGCCTTTGTAATCGACGATGACAACTCGGATCGACAATCCATTCTCTAGCGCCCTTAATTGTTCAAGACCTTCTACTTGTTCTAGCGCGCCAAGGGGTAAAGAAATATATTTTTTTAATGTCGCAAAACGATAAGCATATAATCCAATATGCCGATAAAGCGGAGGATTATCCAATGTTGAATCACGTAAATAAGGAATCATTCTTTTAGAAAAGTACAATGCTTTAAAAGCTTTATCGCAGACAACCATCGTGCCTGCGGCCTCCCCTTTTAACTTAGCAGCCTGCATAGCAAAATATTCATCTTTGCTAATACGCGTCGCTGGCGTCACTATTTCTAAACAAGAACTATCTACAGTCGCATCAAGTAAGGCTTGAATCACCCACGGTGGTGTTAACGCCGCATCGCCTTGTAAATTAATAATCCAATCGTTATCTTGAAGATTTAAATCATGAGCTAGTTTAAAAGCACGTTCTGTTCCATTGGAACAATCACCAGTCATCCTGACTTTGGCAGAAAACTCTAAGGCGTGTGCTTCAATACGCGCGTCATCTGTCGCAATATAAACCTCGTCGATTCCTTTGACTGCTTTAGCAATAGTCCAGACCCTTTCAATAAGACTTTTTCCACAGACTAACTGCAATGGTTTCCCTGGGAAACGACTCGAGTTATAGCGTGAAGGAATAACAATAACTTTCTTCATACGTGTTGGTTATCATCCTCTTTTTTTTGTAATTCGATTAATACCGAAAAATCTTCCAGGGTAGAAACATCTTGTTCAATATGGCGTTTACTTGCAATATCACGTAACAAACGACGCATAATTTTTCCCGAGCGAGTTTTACAAGCGAGTCGCTATGCTCATGAAAAATTTTGGCCATCGTGTCCCCAAAATTAATTCGCATCACGCGACTGAAATTAGGCCGCGATTCGTCCTGCAT
>CAYQIM010000023.1:0-16276 GCA_964417555.1 Rickettsiella sp.
GGACGCAGGACGAATCGCGGCCTAATTTCAGTCGCGTGATGCGAATTAATTTTGGGGACACGATGGCCAAAATTTTTCATGAGCATAGCGACTCGCTTGTCACGATAGGAATCCAAATCATGCTACTAATACTATGATAGCGTAATCTTAAACAAAAGGGGCTGGCATATAATACCAGCTCCTTTTACTTAAATTAGTCTATTGTTTTTTTCTTCTTAGGCATATAAAGATCGGTAATAGTCCCTTCAAATATCTCGCTTGCCAACATCACCGTCTCCGATAGCGTAGGATGCGGATGAATCGTTAGCGCAATATCTTCTGCTTCACAGCCCATCTCAATCGCTAGTGCTATCTCAGCAATCAACTCACCGGCATTCGGGCCAACAATACCGGCACCTAATATCCGTTGAGTTTTAGGATCAAATAATAATTTGGTTAAACCCTCATCACGACCTTGGCCTAAAGAACGACCACTGGCCATCCAAGGAAATACCGCTTTTTCATAACTGATATTTTTTTCTTTTGCCTCCCGCTCAGTTAAACCTACCCAAGCAATCTCTGGATCGGTATAGGCAACGGAAGGAATACAACGAGGCTCAAAAAAGTGTTTTTTACCAGCAATCACTTCGGCAGCAACACGTCCTTCCGCCACCGCTTTATGCGCTAACATCGGGTTACCCACAATGTCACCAATCGCAAAAATATGCGCGGCGCTGGTTCTTAATTGATTATCAACGCTAATAAAACCCTGCTCGGTGACTTCAATACCTAAAGCTTCGGCACCAATTAATTTCCCATTCGGTTTACGACCTACTGCTGACAAAATTCGGTCAAAACGTTGTGGTTTATCTGGCGCATTCTCGCCTTCAAAACTTACCCATAAGCCATCTTTCTTTGCTTCAACTTGAGTCACTTTTGTTTTTAATAAAAATTTATAGTGCTTACTCAAACGTTTAGAAAGTAGCTTGACAATATCTTCGTCGGCTCCCGCAATAATTCGTTCACCTCCTTCAACCACTGTGATAGTAGCACCCAAAGCATGATATACTGTGGCCATTTCCATACCGATAATGCCACCGCCTAATACTAAAAGCTCGCCTTTAGTTTCCTTCAGTTCTAATGCACCGGTTGAATCAATGATACGTGGATCATCGGGTAAAAAAGGCAAACGTACCGGTTGGGATCCCGCCGCAATGATCACTTGTTCAAACTGAATGATTTGCTCGCCTTTCTCTGTTTTAACTATTAACTCATGTGCACCGGTAAATTTTCCTTCACCTTGCACAACTTCTACCTTACGTTGTTTCGCCAACATTGATAAACCGTTAGTTAATTTCTTAACCACACTGTTTTTCCATGCTAGAAGTTTATTGATATCGATCTTAGGCTTACCAAATTCAACACCAAATTCTGCCATTGCCGCCGCATCTTCAATGACTTTAGCGGCATGCAATAACGCTTTCGAAGGAATACAACCGACATTCAAACAAACACCACCCAAGGTTGGGTCCTTTTCAACAATAATGACTTTTTTGCCTAAGTCCGCCGCGCGAAAAGCAGCCGTATAGCCACCCGGTCCGCTACCTAATACCAGCACTTCAGTTTTTTTAGTTTCTACAGCCATACTTTCCTCTTAAGTAAAATTATCTATTGTCATTGCAAGCACAAAATAACTGTCATTGCGAGCGCCGTAGGCGCGCGGCAATCCAAAAAATACACCAACTAGATGGCCACGCTCACTTCGTGAGCTCGCCATGACGCTTTTATCGTCCCGGATGTATGATTTAAAAAGCATGCTTTAGAGCAGCCAACGCCGGATGTCTGATAAGCAATCCGCTAAATGCACAATAAAACGTGCCCCTTCCGCACCATCAATCACGCGGTGATCATAGGATAGAGATAATGGCAACATCAAACGCGGAATAAACTCTCCCGCTTGATACTGGGGCCTATACTGCGCTTTCGACACACCCAAAATAGCCACATCAGGCACATTAACAATCGGCGTAAAAGCCGTACCACCAATACCGCCTAAACTGGAAATAGTAAATGAACTACCCTGCATATCAGCACTGGTCAGTTGTTTTTTTCTCGCTTTATGACTCACTTCAGCTAATTCTTTCGCTAACTCCAAAAGACTTTTTTTATCAACATCTCTAATAACGGGAACCACTAAACCTTCAGGAGTATCTACCGCAATACCAATATGAAAATATTTCTTAATAATAAGTTGTTCACCATCTGCTGATAAGGAGGCATTAAAGGCTGGAAATGCTTTTAATGTCGTCATCACGGCTTTCATAATAAATACTAACGGCGTTAATTTTACTTCTTGCTTAGCAGCAAACGTAGCTTGTGCCTTGCGAAAAACTTCAAGCTCGGTAATGTCGGCTTCATTAAATTGGGTCACGTGTGGAACCAGCAACCAATTACGATGTAAATTTTGTGCAGTTAATTTTTTGATACGTGATAAGGGTTTATTTTCCGTTTCACCAAATTGACTAAAATCAACCTGTGGCGCCGTCGGCAAGCCACTAGCAGCTGAAGAATTATTAATTTGATTTAAACGCGACTTTACAAAATTTTGCAGATCTTCTTTTACAATACGCCCTTTTTGCCCTGTGCCACTGATTTGCTTAAGATTGAGTCCAAATTCACGTGCCAAACGTCGAACACCGGGCCCGGCATGAGTATCACCTTGATCATCTTCTCCTTCAGCTAATTCAGCTACCACTTCGGTGCTCGTCGTAGATTCGGCCTCAGCTTCAGGCAGTTTGTTTGTGCTAGCTTTTTCTTGCTCGACTTTTCCGGTCGCCGCTTCTTCTTTAACAGCAGATTTTTCTTCTGCTGTCGTCGTATCGGTCTCAGTTTCTAGAATGGCAATGAGGTCATCTTTAGCAACTTTATCGCCCACCTTAACCTTGAGTTCCTTAACTTTTCCGGCAAACGGCGCCGGAATATCCATCGACGCTTTATCACTTTCTAAAGTGATTAACGCCTCTTCGGCTTGAATCGAATCGCCAACCTTGATCGGTATTTCAATAATAGCCGCCGCAGAAATATTACCTAAATCAGGGACTCGGACTTCTTTTACGTGTGACAAGCTGTCTCTCCTCGTTTTTCAAAGGGCATAATTACGCTTCGCACTTAAATTTTAAACAGTAATAGGATTAGGTTTTTCAGGATCAAGTTTATATTTTTCAAGTGCTTCCTGAACTTTATCAGCAGAGATTATCCCTTCTTCTACTAAGGCGTGTAAACTGGCTATGACAATATAAAAACGATTGACCTCAAAGAATTGACGCAGTCGTTCACGGGTATCGCTACGACCATAACCATCCGTACCCAACACCACATAACGTTGTTTGAAAAAACCACGAATTTGATCCGCATTTAAACGGATATAATCTGTCGCTGCCACGACGGGACCGCTACGATCTGCCAAACAATCCGCAACATAGCTTCGTTTAGGTTTACCGTTAGGATGCAACAGATTATGACGTTCAGTAGCCAGTGCTTCTTTACGCAGCTCCGAAAAACTGGTAACGCTCCAGATATCGGCTGTCACCGCAAAGTCTTTTTTTAATAATTCTGCTGCGGCAATCACTTCATTCAAAATAGTACCCGATCCTAATAATTGTACATGGCATTTAGCGGGTGCTTTATTTTTCTTTAACAAATACATGCCCTTAAGAATTCCTTTTTCACTTCCTTGAGGTAGTGCAGGATGTTGATAGTTTTCGTTCATTAAGGTCAGGTAATAAAATACATTTTCTTGGTTTTCAACCATACGACGTAGACCATCTTGAATAATCACCGTCAGCTCATAACCAAAACAAGGATCATAAGCGACACAATTGGGCACCACGGAAAAAAATAAAAGGTTATGCCCATCCTGATGTTGTAAGCCTTCACCGGCCAACGTTGTTCTACCGGCCGTAGCACCCAAAATAAATCCCCTTGCTTGCATATCGCCCGCCGCCCAGACAAAATCTCCTACGCGTTGATAACCAAACATTGAATAGTAAATATAGAAGGGAATCATGGTTAAATTATTCGTACTATACGACGTAGCGGCTGCCATCCAAGAACAAAATGCGCCACCTTCATTGATCCCTTCCTCTAATAATTGACCTTTGATATCTTCGCGATAATACATCAGTTGGTCTGCATCGACGGGTTTATAACGCTGGCCAACAGGCGAATAAATACCAATCTGACGAAACAACCCTTCCATACCAAAGGTACGCGATTCATCGGGAACAATAGGCACGATCCGAGAGCCTAAGGTTTTATCTTTCAGCAGATGACGCAATACGTCCACAAAAATCATCGTTGTAGAAATTTCACGTTCTTTAGACCCTTGTAAAGGATTAGCAAAGGTTGCCAGTGCAGGAACTTTCAATGCTTCATCGCAATGAGGACGCCGCAACGGTAAGTAACCCGCTAACTTTTTACGCTTTTCTTGCAGATATTGAATTTCGGGACTTTCTTTTCCAGGATGATAAAAGCTTAATTTTTCGACATCTTCATCGGTCATCTTCAGTTTAAAACGATCACGGAATGCCAATAATTGTTCATGTGTCATTTTCTTTTGTTGATGGGTAATATTTTGCCCTTCACCCGCCGTACCCATTCCATAACCTTTGATCGTCTTCGCCAAAATAACCGTAGGTTGACCGGTGTGCTCAGTCGCTGCTTGATAAGCACTATAGACTTTTTGAATATCATGGCCGCCGCGTTTCAAATGCCAGATATCCTCATCACTGAGATCGGCTACCATGGCTTTCAGTTGTGGATATTTGTCAAAAAAATGTTCACGAATGTAAGCACCATCTTTTGCGCGATAATTTTGATATTCACCATCAATCGCTTCCATCATCACACGTTGTAATAAACCTTCTTTATCTTTAGCTAACAAGGCATCCCAAGCACTGCCCCATAATACCTTGATAACATTCCAACCGGCGCCACGGAACATACCTTCTAACTCTTGGATAATTTTACCGTTACCACGTACCGGACCATCCAATCGTTGCAAATTACAATTCACTACAAAAATAAGATTATCGAGTTTTTCGCGCGCCGCGACAGAAAGTGCACCCAACGATTCGGGTTCATCCATTTCACCATCGCCACAAAACATCCATACTTTTCTTTGCTGGTTCGTTTGGCTATCAAGTAAACCGCGGTTTTGACAATATTTTAAAAATCTAGCCTGATAAATCGCTTGCATAGGCCCCAAGCCCATGGAAACGGTAGGAAATTGCCAAAACTCTGGCATCAACCAAGGATGGGGATAAGAAGTCACACCTTTATTGGCTATTTCTTGACGAAAACTCGCTAACTGCGCTTCACTTAAACGATCTTCTAAAAAAGCCCTGGCATAAATTCCGGGTGAAGAATGGCCTTGTATATAAAGTAAATCACCACCATGGGTCTCAGAAGCGGCATGAAAAAAATGATTAAAACCAACCTCATATAATGTCGCAGCAGAAGCATAGGTTGCAATATGACCACCAAGCTCAGAAGAAACCTTACCCGCACGCAATACCATCATCACAGCATTCCAACGAATAAATGCCGCGATACGTTTTTCTATTTTTTTATCGCCTGGGAAAGAAGGTTCGCGGTTTACCGGTATTGTATTGATATAAGGTGTGGTGATAGAACCTGGCAAAACCAAACCTTGTTGTCGTGCCCTATCGATAAGCTGCTGGATAAGAAATTCCGCCCGTTCAGTACCTTCTTCTTTCAAGACAGAGCGCAAGGCATCTAGCCATTCCTTGGTCTCAATAGGGTCAGAATCTAGGTGAACCGTTTGCTGCGTCATAATGAATAATAACCCTTAAGAGATATATTTTTATAATAAAGCCTCGATTTATCTGAATCCCCCGCTTTCACGGGGATGACGAGAGCGTACCAATTATAGCAGTATGCCCAAAGTTATAGCGAACACAACGATTAAAAAAATGACTAAAGCGCGATCAATAAGCTTTAAGGCTTGAGGATAACCTTGTGCGGTTAATTCAGTCGTTTCCTCTAAACCTAAAGCAATACGTCCACTTTTTTCAATAAATTCGCGATTAAAAGATAAATCCCTGACCAAATGATCCAACCAAAATTGGCTAGTATGAACAAAATTACCCGCTAAAGCACAAAAAATAGAAAAGAGTCGAATAGGTAACCAATCAAGGACGGCTCGTACTTGACCGGCCGCCTTTCAAAGCCGGATAAGTCGCATGAACATGTGCAGAACGCTCAACTAAACGGTAAACCAAGGCAGCAATCGGACCCAATAAAGCAAACCAAAAAATAACACCAAAGAGCGTTTCATTGGCTTGCCAAAATATCGGTTGATGAACTTCTCCTGTGTCATAAATGTTCATCGGCCCTAAGCAATAAAAAAGTACAAACGCACCAATAAGAAACGCCAACAAGCCATGAACAAAAACCGTACTCAATCCATAAACGAGCGCAACCGGTATAACGATAGGTAATACCACCAGTAGCAAAGAAATATAATGCTGTTGTGTCCATGTTTGCTGCTGGATCAGTTGATGTGCTTTATCTACGTACTGTTCAAACCAATTAAAACGGGCAAGTAAATTACCCTTATGTAAAAATCTTTCTAAACTTAAACACAATAGAAGTGTAATGAATGTCATCTCTAGCTCCTGCCTAATTTAAATTCTTAATTCTTATTTGTAATAATATACCCATGGCACTTCAAAAAGCGGAATGCTTTTTGAAGTGCCAACTTATCAATCGACTCGCAACTTATCATTTAAAGCTAATGGCGTAGGATACCGCAAAACTACCCAATAAGACGAGCCTACAAACGTTAAGATAGTGGCTGCTTGGATAAGATAGTTCGCTTTTCCTCCAATTAAAGCAGGTGTAGTTTCCGCCGCTAAGTAAGCGATTAATAAAGAAAATTCACTGGCCTGCCCTAAACGCACGCCAACCTCACACGCTACATTCTTTTTCTCACCCGACCAACGCAGCAAAACTTGGAATAACCACGGTTTGATCAGCAACACTAAACCAGCTAATAAAAGCGCAGGAATAATGACTTGTGGTAAATAAGAGAGATCAAAACTTGCGCCAATCGCAAAGAAAAACATAATTAAACAAAAATCACGTAAGGGTTTTAAATTATCGGCAATAAAAACAGCAATCGGTCCTTCTGCAATAGAAACACCCGCTAAAAAAGCACCTATTTCTGCCGAAAGACCTAAAACACGAGATAATTCAGCCAAACCTAAACACCAACCCAATGCGACTAAGAAAAGATATTCTTTAACGCGATCAAAACGTATAAATAATTTACTGATAAAATAATGTTGTACGACAAAGGCAAAACCCAATAACAGCGGGAATGTCACTAAGGTTAAACCTAAATCAGCCCATTTTGATCCCGTCAGATGCGCACCATGGACAAATAACAACATACCAATGGCCAACAAATCTTGTAGCAATAGAACACTAATCATCATTTCACCTACTGGCTTATGATGTAACGCCAAGGTAGGTAAAAGTTTTAAGCCAATGATTGTACTTGAAAAGATTAAGCTTGCGCCGATTAATAGACTTTCTAATAAAGTAAAACTAAATAAATAACCGACAGCAAAACCGATAGTCGTAAACAAGGCCGAAAATACTAAAGTGACGAGGGCGGTTTTTCTAAGACTGCTAAAGAATTCTTGTGGTGTAAGATCTAAACCGACTAAAAATAAAAGAAATATTATTCCTATATCACCAATCCCACGTGCTACAGCAATATTTGGAACTAACTTAAATCCACTGGGACCAAAAATAACACCTAATAATATGTATGCTACTAACAAAGATTGACGCGTATAGAGCGCAATCGTTGCTAAAACGGCGGCACCGGTAAAAATAACAAAAGTAGAAAAGACAAAGCTATGATCCATCCATCAATCCTCCAAGCACAACAATGAGGCGTTACCTCCCGCTGCCGTCGTATTGATAGATAAACAACGCTCTACACATAATCGAGGAAGATAATAAGGCCCGCCGGCCTTTGGCCCAGTTCCTGAGAGACCTTCACCACCAAAAGGCTGCACACCTACAACAGCCCCGATCATGGTCCGATTAACGTATTGATTACCCACATGGACCTGGCGTGTAATCGCATTCACGGTATTTTGAATGCGACTTTGTATCCCTAGGGTTAAGCCATAGCCTGTCTGGTTGATAGACGCTATCACCGCATCACGGTCTTTCGCCGCATAACGAATTACATGCAAAATAGGACCAAATACTTCGCGTTTTAAACGATCTAAACTATCCAACTCAAACAAAGCCGGTCCAAAAAAATTGGTTTCATCATGACCGGCTGGTAAACTGACTTGGTAAAGTAACTTAGCCTCACCCTTCATACGCTCAAAATGTTCTTGTAATGTTTTTTTCGCCGCTTGATCGATCACAGGACCGACATCAGTAAACAATAACGCAGGATCACCCAGCGACAGTTCCGCCATGGCACCACAAAGCATTTCAATCAATTTATCAGCCATTTCATTCTGCACAAACAAAACACGTAAAGCAGAACAACGTTGTCCAGCACTACCAAACGCCGAATTCAATACATCAGCAACCACTTGCTCAACCAGTGCAGAAGAATCCACAATCATCGCATTTTGACCACCCGTTTCGGCAATAAACGGCAAAATACCGCCTTTACGACTGGCTAAACCTTGATTAATCTCACGCGCTGTTTCGGTCGAACCGGTGAACACAATCCCTTTAATTCGCGAATCTAATGTTAATTTCGGTCCTATCAGCGCACCACTCGCCGGTACCAGATGTAATACCGAACCTGGAATTCCAGCCTCATGGAGTAAGCGTACGGCGGCAGCAGCAATAAGTGGTGTTTGTCCCGCTGGCTTTGCAATAACCGTGTTACCGGCCACTAATGCGGCGGTGACTTGTCCTATGAAAATAGCCAAAGGGAAATTCCAAGGACTGATACAGGCGATGACACCACGCCCTTGAAAGCTCAACCAATTTTCTTCGCCAGTAGGTCCAGGTAGCAATTGCGGGACCAAATCCAAACGCGCGCGCATGGCATAGTAACGACAAAAATCAATGGCCTCACGCACTTCAGCTAAGGCATCAGGCAGTGTCTTGCCACCTTCACGAACGGCTAAGGCCATAAACTCAGCCAATCTTTGTTCAAAAAGATCGCCCGCGCGTTCCAAGCAAGTCGCGCGTGTTTCTACGGGTGTATTCGCCCACGTAAAAGCCATGCGGTGCGCACTTGTTAGCGCTTTTTCAAGCTGATCTAAACTCGCTAAGCTGATTTCGCCGATAACTTGTTGGGTTTTCGCCGGATTAACTAACGATCGTTTCTTCTCGCCCTCTTCTAATTGCCCATCAATAATGGGGCCTGCTATTTCATGTTTTTTAGCCGCTTCTGCTATCTGTTGTGACAAAGGTGACCAGGATTGCATATCGGCAAAATCGATCCCCATTGAATTTTTACGTCCCGCACCATAGATATGAACAGGCAAAGGGATTTTTGGGTGAGAAATCGGCTCAAGATGGCGCATTCTATTAACCGGATCAATCAACATCTCCTCAATAGGCACGTTTGGATCAACAATCCGATTAACAAAAGAGGTATTTGCGCCATTTTCTAATAAGCGCCTTACCAGGTAGGCGAGCAAATCTTCATGACCACCCACTGGCGCATATACACGACAAGGAATATTAAGATTTTCAGGTCCTACAATATGGTCATACAAGGTATAACCCATGCCATGCAAACATTGAAATTCAAAGTCGCGATTCTCTCCAGCCAGCTGCAGAATAGTCGCTAAGGTATACGCATTATGCGTGGCAAACTGCGGATATATTTCGACGGTATGAGCTAATATTTTTTTTGCACAAGCCACAAAACAAACATCAGTCGATGCCTTGCGAGTAAAAATGGGATAAGCCTTTAAACCTCGGATCTGAGCATTCTTAATTTCAGTATCCCAATAAGCACCCTTGATTAATCGAACCATCCAGCGTTTACCTTGTTTTCGACTTAAATCAATTAACCAATCAATCACAAAAGGCGCACGTTTTTGGTAGGATTGAACTGCTAAGCCAAACCCTTCCCAATCTGGCAATGCCGGATCACAGAATACAGCGCCAATAATGTCCAAGGAAATATCTAAACGATCGGCTTCTTCGGCATCCACCGTTAAACTGATATTATTTTCCTTGGCTTGCAACGCTAAACGCTTAAGCTGCTGAGTAAGGAAAGGAACCACGGTACTTGCTTTTGCAAACTCATAACGAGGATGCAAAGCCGATAATTTAATAGAAATACCCGGCGCATCGTTCAGTGATTTTCCCGATGCAACCTTACCGATAGTACTGATTGCCATTTGGTACGCACGAAAATAGCGTTCAGCATCTTTCTCAGTACGCGCTGCTTCACCTAACATATCATAGGAGAAACGATAGCCGCGCGCTTCATAGTCTTTGGCCCGCTTCAATGCTTCCTCTATCGTTTGGCCCATGACAAATTGATGACCCAACAACTTCATGGCATGCTTAACTGACTTACGGATAATCGGTGCACTCGTTCGCCCAATAAAGCGACGTAAGGAAGCATTTAATCCGCTCTCTTCCTCAGACTTAAGTAATTTACCGGTTAGCATCAATCCCCAGGTACTGGCATTGACAAAAAATGAAGTGCTTTGCCCTAGATGTGAGGCCCAATCCGCGTTAGTAATCTTGTCAGCTAATAAAGCATCAATCGTTGCACTATCAGGAATACGTAGCAGTGCTTCGGCTAAGCACATCAATGCCAGCCCCTCTTGACTGGATAAATCATACTCGTAGAGAAAAGCATCTAGACCACCTTTAGAGAGACGGTTTGCACGAATTTTTTCTACTAAATTGCGCGCAATCTGCGCAATTTTTAAAGTGGTTTCATTAGGTAACGCAGCCGCTTCTATTAACTGTTTAACAGAATCAGTTTCATCGGCATAATAAGCCTTGGCAATAGCCAACCGTAAAGGGGCTTCGTTCACTGATATTAGGGAAAACGACATTCGAACCTCACAAAAGAAAACAAAATTATTTTTTTATTAAATAAGTTACGTTCAATAGCAACTTTTTCAGATAAGTTTAGATTATCAAAGAAAAAAATGGCCTTAATCGTACATTAATTCATCTAATGGTGTTTGTGCTGTAGAGCCACCACTTTGGATCAATTCACAGATAACATCCGTAATACAAAGGTAACGTAGAATATTCGGCGTTACCTCATCAAAGGTCGCTTTAACCCCTAATAAAGATTGCTCAGTCTCATCGAAACTAACACCGATTCCATAACCTAAGCATAAAGAACATAATTGATCGGCCCTACGCGCAATCGCAGGTAACAAACCTACTTCTGAAAAAACCTCTTCATAGGTAATAACCCGCCCATTTAAAGTAAAGGTCGCTTTTAAGGTCTTTGCAATTGCGTGCAAGCTTTTTTTCAACTCCATCGCATCTACCTATTCTTTCCACCAAGGAATCGCAGTTTTACGTGGGCCAGCAAAAACTGTCCGTAACCAACGCAAAAACACCGTAACAGAAAACCCATAACGTTCTAATAAGCCAAAAAAGGCCATCGCCGCCAATGCCAAAACAAAGCTCCAAATACGTATATGAAGTAAAAACAATAATAAGGGAAACGCCGCTCGCGCGTCGATTAAAAAAAATCGCGGTATACGTGCCGAATCACGCCAATGCGCCTCTGTCGGAACCCGAGCCATGCTATTCCCCGTTGATAAATTTTTAGTCATCCAAACCAATGGCAGAAATAATACAACATGTCATCTGAAAATTAAAGTTAAGGAATATCCCGCAATATGAACATAAACCTTTATTTTTTAAAAGACTATAATTATGACTTGACTCACCTTTAACTAAACGCTTTAATACACAGCCTGCTATCTGCATATAGAAAAACGGTACAGTTTTTGAGCAAGCAGATTTTTTTAAGAGCAAGCTAAGTGTATCCCGGGCCGAATAGCTCAGTCGGTAGAGCAGAAGACTGAAAATCTTTGTGTCGGTGGTTCGATTCCACCTTCGGCCACCAGATAATCTAAGTAAAATCAAACACTTAAATCAAAATTAATCCGTTACAAAAAATACATTGCGCGACTTTTGCGCGACGCTTAACACTACGCCGCTCTTTTGAGTACCGTTAGCATGGGTACACCTTTCCCTAGTCTGCATATCTTATTCGCTGCTTGAATTAAATTATCTAACTCTACTTTCGAATAGTGCGTTGTGATGCGACTACTTCTGTGTCCCAATAAATCTTGACGATCTTCAAAGCTTACCCCTGCTGCACGTAATCGCCGACCAAATGTATGTTTAAGATCGTGAACACGTACTTTAGGTAACCCAACACGCGCACGTGCCTTTAACCAAGCTGAATTAAGCATGCGGGTAGTAGGCTTTCCTAAATAAGTAAAAACATACTTAGGATGCATACCTCGAACTTGATTAATGACAGAACGTGCAATGTCATTTAAAACAACTAAGCGATCTTGACGATTCTTCACAAACTCTCCAGGAATAATAAAAACTGAACTCCCATTGAATTGAACTTCCCACTGCCATTGTAAATTACATATCTCTTGGTCACGACAACCTGTATTAACGGCAAATAATGCCATTTGCCTCAAATGTATAGGTAACTCATTGAATAAGCGGGTTTGCTCTTCTTGATCTAACGGATAAGGTGGTTGCTTATCTAATTCAGAAAATAACCGAATTTTAGGGGCAACCGCTAACCACGTTAAACCATATTCGTCTAACCATTCTGTCGCTAAATTTAAAATACGTCGTACAACTTGCAATCCATGATTAATAGTTCTTGTTTTCACACCATCTTTTCGACGTGAATCCACATAAGGCTGTAAACTCCCCATATGAATCCTATCTAAAGGTAAGCTGCCTATAAATTTATCAAGAAATCTAATATTAGCTGCATCAATATGTATGCTTGCTTTATGTTGGTTTTCTAATAAACACTTAGTTGCTGCTTCCCTAAAAGTCCGCTTAGGTCTTACTCCATAAACACTGGCTTGTCGAATCTGTTCAAGACGACGAACTAAATAGCGTTCGGCTTCTTCGAGAGAACCTGATCCAGTGCTTTCTGAAATGCGACGTCCGTTGACTTTTTTGTTAATGTGCCAAATGTTCCCGCGTTTAACGAGTCCTGGCATTTTCTTTTTTCCCATAGTGATCTCCTCTTTAATGGAGGACGACCCTTACATTGCTTATAATCGTCCACCCACGCATCTAAATCAAGTCTGTCAAAAGCAATTCCTATCTCTCCGATAGGAACTACTGTTAAGTAAGGTCTAACTTCTTCATTAAATCGATGACGATCCATCCCTAAATAATTCGGTGCATCACGTAAGCGAATGAGTCTTGGTTGCATCCCTTATCTCCTTTTATTACCCGTAACAAATGTTACCGGAACAAAATGTCGACATGCCGACATTTTTATTCAATAGAATAGTTAACGCCTCTAAAAAAATACGGAGAATTTTTATGCAAGAGATAGGCGTTGAAAAAGCGATACGTTTCTTTGGCAGTATTTCTGAACTTGCGAAAAAAATAAAAATAAACCGTGAAAAAATTTATAGATACCTTTCAGGTAATAAAGCAATTCCTAAAGAAGTTGCCGAAGAAATTGAATTTCTAACAAAAGGAGAAATAAGTTGTAAGGAATTATTACCTTGGAAAACAAAAAACTATAACTTAATTTGTAAGGCACCTTGTATAACTAGGGAAATTTTAATAAAGAACATTATTATATTAAACGAAATACCTTCTTTCCCCGATCAAGAAAACTTATCCCCTCCCAATCAAAAACCCATTTGTATCGATGAAAATAATCATCTTATCTATGGCTTAGAAGCTATTAATGCTTGTAAAAAACAAGGGAAAAAGAGTGTATTTGGTTGGCGTCTTTCGCTTTCTGATTTATTGAATGGCAACTATGAAATTGATGATCTTATCCAAACTTTTGATCTGTTAGAACGGACAGCCATAGGTATCAGTTTAGAAAAATTTATAGGGAACAGACAAGGATTACGCACTGATACCAAGGAACTTGTGGATGAACCATCCACAAGTGAAATAGAAAAGGAAGCAAAAACGAGAAGCTTCATTGCTAAACGAATCGGTTTTGCTAGCGATTATACCTATAGACAATTAAAGAAGATATTACAGTCTGGTTGCCCAAAACTTATCTATCAAATCAAACATAACAAGATTTCTGTATCTAAAGCAGCCTCTTTAGCTGAGCTTCCCCCTACCAAACAAGTCACCCTTTTATCGAAACCTTATTAATCAATTCAGGATATAATTTATGCAATTTAATATACCTATACCTTACCACCAATCGAAATTACCTTTTAACTTTTGGAATGATACACAGGCCTTACCTCCCGATGAAAAATTATGTTTAGCTTATCTATATACAAGTCCTTTTAGTAATCGGCTAGGATGCTTTTATTGCCCCCTGGATAACATCATTCATGATTTAGCATATGACCAATATGAAGCTATTCGTGATTTAGATAGCCTTGAAGAAAAAGCATTGGTTTCTGGTGATGCTTTAAGAGAATGGATTTATTTACCCCATTATCTTATCTATTTTCCTATACGAAATCCTAATCAAGGGAAACATATAGAAAGACTTTTTTATGACGTGCCTTGGGAGTATTCTTTTTATCCTGATTTAGTGCTCCGCTTACTTTGTGTAGATCACCTATCAAATTCATTCCGTAAATGCCTTAAACAAGAATTATCTCGCTTAATTAAAAAACGAATTATTAAGAGGAGAAAAAAATAATGAATTATTATTCTCCCGAAGCAGAACAAGCAGTGCTAGGTGGGCTATTACGCGATAATACCACTTGGCCAATCATACAAGAACAATTAACCTTTAAAGACTTTTATCGAAGAGAGCATCAAGTTCTCTTCGATCTAATTTCCAAAAAGCTACAACAAGGTGAATGTGTTGATTCGTTAAGTCTTAGCAATGAAGTTAAAGCCATGCCTGAATTAAAAGAAATTAATGGCGAAATCTATGTTCTAGAGTTATTGAACCAAACCTATAGTACCTCCAACATTGCTTCCCATGCCGCTATTGTTAAAAGTCACTCACAACGTAGAAAGTTTAAGGAGATATTGGATTATCTTGATAAGCATGCAAATGAAGGTGACATAAAAACCTTAGTGCAGCAAGCTTATCAAGAATTGGAACAATTAAGCTGTACACCATTGCCAACACATCATGGCATTTTATACCAAAAGTTTTTAGATATTCAGCCTCAATCGATTGATTGGCTCTGGCCAAATCAAATTGCGCGCGGCAAAGTATCTATTATTGCTGGCAATCCTGGTCTAGGGAAATCACAGCTCACAGCGTATATGGCAGCCGTTGTTTCTAGTGGGGGTGTTTGGCCAGTTGAACAAACAAAATGTAATCCTGGCGGTGTTATCTTTCTTTCTGCTGAAGATGACCCAGCTGATACCATTCGACCTCATTTAGAAGCCGTTGATGCCGATTTAAGTAAAGTTTATATCATCAAACTGGTTGAAAATAAAAAACAAGGAAAAGAAAGCAAGCGTTGTTTCAATCTCAAAACCGACTTACCTAATCTGGAGAAGCTTTTAGAAGAACTCTCTGATATCGCCTTAATTGTGATTGATCCTATCACTGCGTATTTAGGCCAAACTGACAGTTATAACAATGCTGAAGTTAGAGGGTTACTTACCCCCTTAAGTGAACTAGCGACTAAGTATAACGTGGCGATTGTAGCTGTTTCTCATCTTAATAAGAATTCAAGTCAAGAACCATTATTACGCGTAGCCGGTAGTTTAGCCTTTGTCGCTGCCGCACGTTCAGCTTTTGTTGTAGCGTATGATCCCAATGATAAAAAGCGTCGTTTTCTATTACCCACCAAAAATAATATTTCAGAAGACAAAAATGGCTTTGCTTTTTCTATTCAATCGTATCGGCTAGAAAATAGCCAGATACCAACATCCAAAGTTGTTTGGGAAACAGAAATGGTCAATGAAGATGTACTCAATCTTATGAAAACATCAGATGATCCAGAAGAACGAAGTGCTTTACAAGCGAGTCGCTATGCTCATGAAAAATTTTGGCCATCGTGTCCCCAAAATTAATTCGCATCACGCGACTGAAATTAGGCCGCGATTCGTCCTGCAT
>CAYQIM010000024.1:0-13752 GCA_964417555.1 Rickettsiella sp.
CTTTACGGCGTGATGCGTTTCCTGCTTCGCCCGTCAACGCACGCCTATCGCGGGCTCCTCAACTTCGCATTGCTTCCGCAATGCTCTCATTGTCTCGTCGGGTAAAGCGACAGTAAAAATAAGTTGTTTTGGCTTGGCCAACGCCCCAATGGTATTGCGTACTTGATCAATAATTTCCACTTTTAATTTCTGCGAAGGCTTGGCCGCATCACATAAAGTAATAAAAGCGGCAATCGCCTGCCCTGATACTTTATCAGGCACCGCAACGACTGCCGCCTCTGCCACGAGAGGGTGGCTAAGTAAAGCCGATTCAACTTCAGCTGTGCCTAAACGATGTCCCGAAACCTTAATCACATCATCAACTCGCCCCATGATCCAAATATAACCGCTCTCATCATAATGAGCACTATCCCCTGAAAAATAGGTATGCGGCATTGGCGTCCAATATTGCTCTGTATAACGCTTTGGATCATTCCAAATTCCACGCAGCATACTTGGCCACGGGCTGACGAATAACAAGAGAACCTCCTTGCCCTGAAACAACGGACTTGCCTGAAATAGGGTCCACGATATCGACAACAACACCCGGTAAAGGCTTAGCCACCGATCCGAGTTTAGTCGGCGTTGCACCGGGAATGGGTGCAATCATGATGGCACCTGTTTCAGTTTGCCACCACGTATCGACAATGGGACAGCGTTCTTTGCCTATTTTTTGTGAATACCAAACCCATGCTTCGGAATTCAGTGGTTCACCCACACTCCCTAATAATCGCAACGAAGATAAATCATTCCCATCTAGCCATTGGTCGCCCCACTTCATAAAAGATCGCACAGCAGTGGGTGCCGTATAGAAAATACTCACTTTATATTTATCGATAACATCCCAAAAACGATTAGGATTAGGCCAATTTGGCGCACCTTCGTAAATAACGATACTCGCTGCATTTAATAAAGGACCATACACGACATAAGTATGGCCTGTGATCCAACCGATATCGGCTGTACACCAATAGATATCTTCGGGTTTTAAATCGAATACTATTTTTGACGTATAGTAAGCACCTACCATATAACCCGTCGTAGTATGGAAAATTCCTTTTGGAATGCCGGTAGAGCCCGAAGTATAGAGAATAAAAAGAACGTCTTCACTATCGAGAGGTTCAGCTGGACAATGACCCTCTAAACCGCATAATAAATCATCCCACCTAATATCTCGTCCTGGCTTTAATGCAAGGGGCGTCTGTGTACGTTGATAGACCACCACCTTTTCTACATCAGGACAGGTAAGTAATGCTTCTTCGACCACAGACTTTAATGGAATCATTACGCCACGTCGATAACCTGCATCCGCTGTAATCACTAATTTACTCTTCGAATCCTGCAGTCGAGCTTCCAACGCCTGTACCGAATAACCACCAAAAACAACATTGTGAATCGCACCTAGACGTGCACACGCCAATACAGCAATGATAAGTTCTGGAATCAAAGGCATATAGAGAGTGACACAGTCTGCCTTTTTTATGCCTAATTTTTTTAATCCGTTAGCAAATTGACATACGGCTTCATGAAGATCTTTATAAGTTAATTGGCGCTGTTCTCCGGGTTCTCCTTCCCAGATCAATGCTGGCTTATTTGCGTATTTCTCTAAATGACGATCTAAACAATTATAAGAAATATTGGTCTTTCCGCCCTCAAACCAAGTTGCAGAAGGTTCGTTCCAGGTTAAAACCTTTTCCCAGGGTTTAAACCAACTAAGCTCGCCAGCAATTTCAGCCCAAAATTGTTCAGGTTGTTCAATAGAGTAGCGATAAATCTGTTCATAATCCGCCAGGGATTTAATAGCTGCCTTATCCGAAAAATGTTTGGCTGGAGGAAAAACTCGAGTTTCATTTAACATAGAATTCACAATTTGTGATTCGCTGATAGGCATAGTTTATGTTCTCCTCTATTTTTAAGATTCAATACAGCCCAGTTATATTCCGCTCACACTTAATTTTGTTACTTCCCGTCGTGTGTGGTACCTCACTTGCGACTATTCGATTCATCAACTAACCTTAAAGCTCAAGGGAATTTACATAGAGGGGAGAACGCGATGTTAACATGGGCATTTATATTTCTAGCCATTGCTATCATAGCCGCTATTGTTGGGTACACAGGCGTTTTTGTCGTCGCGGCAGGCATTGCTAAGATTATCTTTTTCATATTCATTGTATTGGCAATTATTGCATTCGTTTCTATGTTATTCCGCAGACAACGGTAAAATAGACTCTTCGCAGAATTTTTGACAGCGTTGTCGCTCAAGTTGCAATCGTCATGTTTGCCTAAATAATGGTTGCTTCATTTTCGCAGCGTCTTGTCAAAAATCCATTGTATGAGCATAGATCGTGCTTTTCTCACCATCAGAATAAAAATGCTATTTTTTATGCTGACTCCGCAAGAATTAAACGGCGCATTGCCGTGCAAACGGCGTGCATGATAGAAATGTTATGAATACACGCCAATTGGTTATACAGAGACGATCCTTGTTTAAATAAAAAATGTAAATACGCTCGGCTAAAGCGCTGGCAAGTATAACATAAACAACCCTCTAATATAGGGCTATCATCCTTAGCATAGATTGATTTTTTAATTAACAGTCGGCCATTTTTTTCTTCACTTTGAAAGACCAACCAATCATCAACTTCAGCGATCTGGCCATGGTAGAGTGCACCATGGCGGGCATTCCGAGTCGGTGCAACACAATCAAATATATCAACGCCTTGCCTAACTACATCAATTAAATCTTGTGGACTAAGACCTACACCCATCGTATACCTAACCTTATCGGCGGGCAATAAAGGCCGTATCCAATCAATCACTATGCACGTTTGTGCAATATCAAAACCAATCACTTCCCCACCGATGGCAACGCCATCTAAATCAGCATCAACAATAAACTGTGTACTTTTTTCACGCAGATCGCGGAAATTACCCCCTTGAATAATGCCAAATAACGCTTGTTTATAGCCATAGCAAGAGTGTGGGGATAACTGGTGTACTTCTTTTGACTCCAATAACCAACGATGGGTACGATCCATCGCCGCTAACGCGGCTTCTCTTCCCCCTTGTTCTGGCGTACATTCATCAAATGCCATGATAATATCTGCACCAATAATTTTCTGTGCTTCCAAAGAACTTTTAGGAGTTAAATGAATAATTTTTCCACTGATAGGATGTTTAAAATGCGCACCTTCACTATCTATCCGACAAATTTTCCCATTTTTTGATAAGCTAAATACTTGGAAGCCTCCACTATCCGTTAACATTGGCCCATTCCAAGCCATCAGGTCATGCATACCACCACCCGCTTTTACCACTTCCATGCCAGGATTAACCAACATATGATAGGTATTTCCACCTAAAATAATTTGCGAGCCTGCACTCATAAGATCATCAGGCGTCATATGATTGACAAAGGCTCGCGTTCCAACTGGCATAAATGCAGGCGTGGTAAAGTTTCCATGAGGTGTTGTGACTTCTAATACCCTTGCTGAAGTTACCTTACTCGATTTAAGCAGCCGCGTTGAAAATTGATTAGTCATTTGACCTATCTGCTGATGGTAGTTTTTTCTGAATTGCGCTTAAAATGCCGCGTAAAATCTTTGTCTCTGTTTCATCAAGCTCAGCCCGACTAAACACACGTCGTAAACGATCCATAATTTGTTGACTTCGAAAAGGTTGTAAAAACTCAACAGAACTTAATACCGCTTCTAAATGCTGATAAAAATATTCAAGCTGTCCTACGCTGGCTAAATTACCTTGTTTCTCAATCAGGGTTGCTTTTTTTTGTAGGAAAGCGAGACGGCATTCGTAACAAACAATTTGCACAGCTGATGCGAGGTTCAAAGAACTATAATCTGGATTAGCGGGAATGTTTATTTGAAAATGACAGCGCTGTAATTGCTGGTTAGTAAGCCCACTGCGTTCACGCCCAAATAGAATGGCGATTTCTTGTTGTGGCATCTCCACTATTTTTTCTGCTGACTCACGGGCTGTTAAAGAAACCCAATTAAGCTCACGCTCGCGTGTACTGGTACCAAATACTAAATGACAATCCTGAATGGCCTCTTCTAAACTATCGACGACCGTTACATCTGCTAAAATATCTAAGGCATTACTTGCCCTAATAGAGGCCTTAGGATGAGGAAAAGCCTCGGGTGTAATAAGATAAAGACGCTTTAATCCCATCGTCTTCATCGCACGTGCCGCCGCTCCGATATTGCCCGGATCACTGGGAGCCACTAAAACGATACGAATTTGCCCGAAAAGGTCAGAAAAGGACATTTATAATGTTATTTAATAAAAACAACTTATGGTATCATCCTTCCTATTCAAAGACATACCAGTAATTTCACGCTCTCTACCCTACTAATTATCGACAATGCACCCTTTTTTAAATATCGCTGACCGCGCGGCACGCCAGGCCGGAAAAATCATTCTAGATGGTTTCGATCGCTTAGACCGCATTCGTAAACAACATAAAGAAAACCGTAGTATCGTAACAGAAATCGATTTACGCGCAGAAAAAGCGATTATTGAAACCATCCAAGAGGCCTACCCACACCATGGCTTTTTAGCGGAAGAAAATGGCGTTATCGATGGCAAAGACTATACCTGGATTATCGATCCTTTAGACGGAACCAGCAATTTTATTCATGATTTTCCTCATTTTGCAGTGTCCATTGCCATTAAAAATCAAGCAAAAAACGCTATCGAATACAGTTTAGTCTATGATCCTTTACGACAGGAAACCTTTACTGCATCACGAGGTCAAGGTGCTTACCTAAATAATACACAACGTTTTACACGTCGCTTGCGCGTGAGTAAACGTGATAGTATTGAAGAATCACTATTAGGTATTTCTATTCCTTCACATGGACTCAACGCCTTAGCCCCCCCTCTTAATAAAGAAGCGCTTCGCCATATGATGGCCCAAGCGAGCGGTGTACGTCGTACAGGTTCAGCTGTTCTTGATCTAGCTTATGTAGCCGCTGGTCGTTTAGATGCAACATTAGAACTTCGCCTGGAACCTTGGGATATGGCTGCTGGAATTTTACTTATTCAAGAAGCCGGAGGAATCACTTGTGACTTAAAAGGTGGAGAAAACTACTTTGAAAGCGGCCATATCCTCGGTTCTAATCCTAAGCTTTGTCGTCTGTTGTTAGAAAAAATTCAATTAAAGTAGAAAGATCATAATATAACTAAATCCTCTATTACCCTAACAAACCTGTACGGAAACTTACCTCAAATCTACGTTCAGCGTCTTCTTCTGATTCTGAAATTAAATTATCATTACTACAGGAAAAAATTGAACCTTGCATACGACTCATTTGCGATGTACTCGGTATAGATAAAACTTCACTCTTTTTTTCAGTAAAATCTGCTACAGAAGAATGAGCTGCTAATTGTTGTTCACTACAAGAAGCATCAGAAACCGCTCCTTTTTTTAATAAGCGTGTCATAAAATCTTTTTCTAGTTTCTCTTCTAGTTCCTCGTCTCTATACCTACTTATCCGCTGCGCCATTTGTTCTGCCAATTTACTGCGCGCCCCTGCTTTGCAAAGTGATTCTGCTATTTCATAGTAGCCTTTTTTATATGCTAAATCTAATACAGATGTTTTTTTCTGTCGGTTGTATGAGAAAAAAGAGGGCCTTTTATATATACTCCCATCTTATGCATTCCACGTATCTCGCGCTTAGACATACGTCTTGAATACATTTCATATGTATTCGGGTCTGCCTTTTGTTCAAGATATTGATTAACTTTTTTTAGATTTCCTTTTTTTACAGCTTCAAATAAATCTTCACTTCCACAAATACTACGCTTTTCATAGGATAGCAGCCCATAATAACTTAAAAATGTTCTGAATTGTTCCCACATATATTTTCTCCTAATACTTATTAAAGTTAACTCATACTTTATCGTCACGCTTTGTTGCAACACAGTGAAGTAGATACTTCTTCTTCCTCACTTGATTGTTCTAATTCGCTCATAGAAGCAGAAAATATACTATTATTAAAACGATTAGCTATTCCTGCCGGTTTTATGATGCTCTCCTCCGCTTTATTCTTAGCTGGATTTGGTACACCCGCTGGCAGATAATCATCTTCACAGCGGGTATAAGTTTTTTTAAAAACTATATCTTGAAGAGAGTTATCTTCATAACTACTTAAAGCCATTTTAAATTTATTTAATTTTTCATTGGCGGCAGAACAGTAACTATCTATTTTCTCAAGATCAGATTCATAATTACACTTCAATGTAGCTTTGTTTTCTGATTGATTAAATATTTTATTACTTTTTCCCTTCATACTAGCTTTGTAGCTACGTCCACATTCCTCTTTACGTTTACTTTGATAATCCTTAAGCCGATTTTCAGCATGGCTAAAAAATTCTTTATATAACTCTTCTCCAGTTAATTTACATTCAACAGTTTCCTCACAGTGTTTACCATACTCTTGATAAATTTTTTTTATTTCTTCCATCATATTTTCTGGATTTTCTTCACAACTAAAAGCACCATTTCTGCTCGTATAATCGGTATATTTTTTAGATTCCTCCATAAACTTATGTGCAGTATGATAAATTTCACCAAGCTCAACAATAAATCTATCTTTAAACGCTATTTTATCTATCTGCTTAATTTTCACCCTCGTAGACAAACAAGTTTGCATAAATTTAATAGCCGAAACTCCGATTATAGAATCGAAAACAATTTGACCTCTTTTATGTTCTGGTATTAAACGTTCTAATACCTCAACCGTCAAACTAGTTAAATCAAAAATAATAGGTTCTTTTTTGAGGCTATTTTCAACCTCCTTTGACGCGCTAGGTTTATCCCGATAAACTTCAAGTAAGCTTATTGGATCGCTTTCTTCTTCCGTAGGCTCCTCATTCTTAAGTTTTTCAAGCCTCAATTTTAGTGCTTCAGAAAATTTACTTACCATTACCTCTTTACTTTTCACAAACTTATCACATGAACGTTTAAAGCAAATAAAGTCTGTTAAATTAGAATTGTCGGAAATAGCTAGCGCTTTATAAGCTTCTTCAGCCATTTCTAAAGGTAAAGCGGGTTTTGATGTCCCATCTTCTTTCCAAACACGTTGAAGTTTATCGGGAATGCTTTCTTGAATACTTAAAATCAACAATTGGGCTAATTGTCTATCGATTCCTTCGCAACAAATTTCCATATTCTCTTCGTAGCCTCTCCAGCCCAATGCGTAATGAATTACTCCTAATTTAAATTCAGCTGCTTGGTGAGGAAATGCTTCAATAACCGCCGTATTATCGAGTAACTTTTTCAACTCAATAAAACTTTCCTCCTCCATCTGTTTCTGGTTATCGCAAGCTCCAGGGAGTGCAGCCATTTTTTTTAATTCAGCCTTAGCCGCTTCATATTGCTTTTCATAAGAAGGAGCTTGGATTTTAGCGTACCTTTTTACTTCCTCGACTAAACGATTGGTATCCCTTTTCAGTGATTTAAATTTCTCCTCCAGCGACTCTAAGTCACGCGCTTCACTGGGAGATGCACGTGTAATTTTTTGCGCAGATTCACTTATTGTTTGTGCTAATCTTCTCTGAGTCTCTTCACTTTCCTTCCTTATATGCATTGCATTTACATCACCCTTTAACTGAAATTTATTTTTAGAATGACTGGGACCAGAAAAATTATTACCTTCATTGGCCGTTACTTTCATAGGGTAATTCGATCTAACTAAATGCAATGCTTTATTTTAACATTTTTATACTATAATTTAAAACATAGAATAAATGGAAAATTGGCAAAAAAAGAAAAAGATTAGCTTCAAATCCTTTAATTAAAAAAGAAAGGTAATAAAAAAGGGTGGTTAGTCATATCATCCAAGACGTTACCAATTAATAGCTAATTTATTTTTAATAAAATAAAATCAAAAAATAACTATTAAGGTCTAGAATCAACCTCTTTGATTGGCGACAACAAATTACTTCTATCCAGACCCAAAGCTACCGCTAATGCGCCAGCCACATAGATAGACGAATAAGTCCCAATCACAATGCCAATAACTAAAGCCAGTGCAAAACTATGGATCATAGGACCACCAAAAATACATAGTGCAAGTACAACTAATAGGGTAGTTGCTGAAGTCATAATCGTTCGAGAAAGCGTTTGATTAATCGAAACGTTAACGACTTCAACTGTCGTTTTTCTACGTAATTTACGAAAATTTTCGCGGATTCTATCAAAAATCACAATGGTGTCATTTAGTGAATAACCAATGACAGCCAATATTGCCGCAAGCGCTGTTAGATTAAACTCAATATGAAATAACGAAAAAATACCTAAAATTAAAACAGGATCGTGGATCAATGCAATGGCAGCTCCTATAGCAAATCGATATTCGAAACGCACTGCAATGTAAATCATAATACCTAATAATGCGACAAATACGGCCAAAGCACCTTGTGTCGCCAGCTCTCGTCCTACTTGAGGGCCAATAAATTCTAGCTGCTTGATTTGCGCTCCCGGTAATGTCTTTATAATTTGTGAAGCTAAATCCTGCTGAGTTTTCTGATGAGCAAGACTAATCAAAACATCATGTGATGTTCCATAACTTTGTACAAGTGCATCTTCAAAACCTGCCTGCTGCAATTCTCGACGTAATTGGGAAAGTTCAACAGAGTGATTAAATGAAACCTGTAACTGACTGCCACCAGTAAAATCTAATCCCCAATGTAAACCTTTAGTCACCAGTGAACCAACTGAAACCAATAATAGCAATAATGACAACGCCGCCGCCCAACGTTGTAAACCTAAAAAGTTAATATGTGTTTGTCTTTTAAAAAATTCCACAATATGACTCTTAAAAACTAAAATAGAATTAAAAAAGTATCCTCAATTTGCCCACATGCGATAAAAAGGGCATGAAGATACTTTCTAAGAACGTGTCTTCAAATGTGCTAGGACGAGACAAGAAACGTCGTTTTTCGAGTAGCGCAACGGAGCATACATGAAGTATGTGAGTAGCGAAACACAGAAAAACGACGTTTCTTGACCGTCATCGTGCATTTGAAGACACGTTCTAAATGCCAATCGGTAAACGTTTAATAGCACGACCACCATACCAAGCATTCACAAGAGCTCGTGTTAACATGACCCCTGTCAACATAGAGGTGAGTAGTCCGAAAGTTAAAGTCACGGCAAAACCTTTTATCGAACCCGTACCAATCCCAAATAAGACTAAAGCGGCAATCAAAGTCGTCACGTTGGCATCAATGATGGTGGCCAACGCACGATCATAACCCGCATGAATACTCGCCTGCGGCGAGGCACCATTTCGTAATTCTTCACGAATACGTTCAAATATTAAAACGTTGGCATCGACTGCCATACCTACGGTTAAGACAATTCCTGCCATTCCGGGTAAGGTTAAAGTCATACCCAATAGGGACAATAGCGCGACAAGTAACACAACATTTATTGCTAAAGCAATATCGGCAATTAAACCAAATACGCCGTAATAAACTACCATAAAAACAATGGCCAAAATAAGCCCAACCACAATAGAAATAAAGCCTTTATGGATATTTTCTGCACCTAATTGCGGGCCGATGGTTCGCTGCTCTACAACATAAATAGGCGCCGGTAAGGCACCCGCACGTAATAGTAAAGAAAGGTTTAATGCTTCTTGGGTATTTGTTAGACCCGTTACCTGGAAATTTGGCGGTAACGCGGTTTGAATCGTAGCAATACTAATCACTCGTTCCACTTTATGAGGAATATGCACGACTTTTCCATTCACAGTTTTAGTCGTGGCTTTTGTCTCTACGTAAACAATAGCCAGCGGTTTACCGATATTTTCACCGGTAATACGATGAAAATAGCTTTCACCGCCACCACCTAGACTAATACTGACGGCAGAGCGACCCGATTCATCGAAACTCGTAGAGGAGTCTGTAATCGAATTTCCCGTTAAAATAACTTGCTTATTCAATAAAACAGGCTGATTCTGATAGTAATACAATTGTGATCCAGCAGGAACCGAGAATTGTGTCACACGTGGGTCATGGGTCACATCCACTAAACGAAACTCGATGGTGGCTGTTCCACCTAAAATTTGTTGGGCACGCGCAATATCTTGTACACCCGGTAAATCCACTAAAATTCGATTTCTACCTTGCTGCTGAACAATAGGTTCGGCAACACCTAGCTCATTGATACGGTTACGTAAAGTATTAATAGTTTGCTCGATCGCTGATTGTCGTAAGTTAGTCAGACCTTGTTCTGTCCACTGCAAAGAAAGCTGATAATGTGAATTATTAGACTGCGCCGTCCATAAAAACTCAGGAAATTGACGTTCTAATAAACGCTTAGCTTGATTTAAGTCAGTTGAATTGCGGAATGTAAGGTGTAACTGCTGATCCGTAGGTACTAATTCTGAATAATGAATACCCGCTTGCCGTAGATTTTCATTGATATTCTTCATCAATCCTTGCATTCGTTGGGCAATAACACTGTTAATATCCACTTCTAAAGCAAAATGCACACCGCCACGTAAATCGAGTCCTAGTTTCATTGGCAGCGCTCCGATAGCTTGCATCCATTTCGGTGTCGATGAAAGCAAATTAACCGCTACCGTGTAATCGTCCCCCAAGGCCGCTGCCAAAATGTCTTTAGCCTTGAGCTGAACGTCGGTGTTTTTAAAACGTAAAAAGAGTGTTTGTTTCTCACTTTCGTGGCTGATGGGATGAATCTGGCCCTCCTGGATCAGGTTCTGCACTTTTGTATTCAAAAACGCCATATCAGCATTTACTCCAGCAACGGGAGAAATCTGTACCGTCGGCTGCTCAGGAAAAAGGTTAGGGACGGCATAAATAAAGCCTAGCACCACCAGCAATGCCAATAAAATATTTTTCCAAAGTGGGTATTTATTAAGCATAGTCGCCAACTAAATCCTAAGAAAGTATCTTCAAATGTGCTAGGACGAGACAAGAAACATTGTTTTTCGAGTATCGCAACGGAGCATACATGAAGTATGTGAGTAGCGAAACACAGAAAAACAATGTTTCTTGGCCGTCATTGTGCATGTGAAGACACTTTCTAAAGTGTCCCTTTGGGCAAAACCTTAGAAATGGCTTCTTTTTGGATTTTAATTTCGACATTTTCAGCCACTTTCATTGTCACAAATTCATCCCTAAGCGCCGTAATCTTACCCAAGATTCCACCTGTGGTACTCACCTCATCACCCATCGCTAAACTTGCCATTAATTGGCGGTGTTCTTTAGCCCTTTTTGCTTGTGGGCGCCACAATAACAAGTAAAAGATAACAACAAAGCCTAATAAGATAAGGATTTGTGAAAATCCGCCTCCTTGAGGCACAGAAGTCGTCGTAGCCGCTGTTTCAGCAAAAGCGTTCGTTATAAAGTTCATCATTCTCGCCTCAATTAAAAACCGGTCATTCGTAAGCCATGCAATTTACCTGTTTCCCTGGTTGTTCGCAAATATTGTCTCCTTGATGTTTTATCCCTAACCTCTACCCAAGTCCAAAATAAGAGAAATTTTCCTCAATAAAAACTACTTATAGAGCTTCCTATAAATAGCTAGTTAAGTTTATTTACAACCCAATATAACTACAATAAATTAATCTGGTTTCCCAATGATTTAATTATCAGCACTAAGCCCTTTCGCAGACGAAGCATCACAGCTCGGAACCCTGGGAGCCGATCTTCCATTATGTAAAAGTCTATCGACGTGGCTATATTGCAACCCCGCAACACCAGAAGCGACAGGACCGAAGCTAGTCATTTAATAGCCAAGCTGAGCAAAGTGTTGCTAACTTTGTCAAGCAAAAATACTAATGATAAGGAAAAAATTATGTATAAGGATCATACTCACCCTACAAACGACATGGCTATTGACAATAATGGGATGGGTTTAGAAAAGCCCGAAGCAAGCGATGAAGGTTTTTCCAATTGGAAAAATAAGCTTTCTATAAAAATTAACGCTAAGCAATAAATAAAAATAGAGAAGCTTTCCCTTAGAATATTTATCCTATAACTACTAATGATAATGAAAAGGTTATAGGCGGGCAAAATAGATATCTCAATAGATAGGATAAATAATTAAATTCTATACCCTTTTTTATTAAAAATAATATATAATTAAAACTCTTGGAATAATTTTTAAGGATAATAAAAATGCCACATTGTTTTTTTTGCTGTTTCCCATTCATTAACCTAATAAAACATAGCGTTGAAGCGCCGAAAACATTAACAGTCTCTTACCAAGATACAACTCCTAACCACCAATTAAATCATACTGAAACTTCTTTTATGCATGCCAATGTCGGAGAAAAAACTAGACTTTATGGCTCATTAGGCAAGCAAAAAGGGGCAAACACCGTAAAAAGTATTACAGGCCGCAGTACTCCTATACCTACTAACAAAATACCAGAAAATCTAAGAACAATAATGGAAGAAGGAGAGTTTCAACGTTATTCATTTTCTGAACATTGTAGTAGCAGTTACTTAAATCCCCGTTTTTAAATACATATTTTCAATACATAAATTAAGTATCCAACCACATAGCATCGCCGTAGCTAAAAAAACGATATTTGTGATTAATTGCTTGTTGATAAGCGTCCATAACCGATTTATAACCTGCAAATGCACAAACAAGCATCAGTAAGGTTGATTTCGGCAAATGAAAATTAGTAACTAAAGCATCAATACAATGAAATGAAAAACCTGGATAAATAAAAAGCTGTGTTTCTCCTTGAAATGGCTTAATCGTTCCATTAATTGCTGCGGCTTCTAGACTTCGTACAGAGGTAGTACCTACTGCAATAACACGCTTATGATTTCGTTTGACCTCTTCTATTTTTTCACAAACTGAAGCAGAAACTGTCACATATTCAGCATGCATCTTATGTTCTTCAAGTCGTTCAGTGCGAATAGGTTGGAAAGTTCCCGACCCAACATGTAACGTAATAAAAGCAATATTGATGCCTTTTGCTTGAAGCTTTTCTAGTAATAATTTATCAAAATGCAAGCCTGCCGTCGGTGCTGCAATAGCGCCAGGGGTTCGTGCAAAAACAGTTTGGTAACTCTGCTGATCAAAGCCTTCATCGGGACGTTGTATGTAGGGCGGAAGAGGAATATGGCCAATGGTGTTAAGCAAATCTAAGATGGAAGCAACTTCATCTAAAAAGTATAATTCAAACAAATTACCCACTCGACCTATAATCTCGACTCTAATACCATTTTCTAATTGTAGATGAGTACCGAATTTCAATGCTTTGCTTGATTTCAAATGAACCAAAATACGATTTTCATCTAAAATACGCTCGACTAAAATTTCAACTCTCCCTCCTGTGGTTTTATAAGCAAACAAGCGAGCAGGAATCACTTGCGTATCATTTAAGACTAAAAGATCTCCAGGATTTATAAGCTCCAAAATGTCCTTAAACGTTTTATGTTTAATAAAACCGGTTTTTTTATTCAAACAAAGTAAACGGCTACTAGTGCGCTGCGAAGTAGGATAAGCTGCAATTAATTCTGGAGGTAAATGATAAAAAAAATCGGCAAGTGAATAAGAAGGAAGAATATCAGCCATACTATTATTAAATCAAATTTAAAAAAAACCCCGCTGAGATGGTCTAAGCGGGGTTTTGTAGATAAGAAGCTTGGCGATGCCCTACTTTCCCATGGGGGACCCAAAGTATCATTGGCGCAGT
>CAYQIM010000025.1:0-6958 GCA_964417555.1 Rickettsiella sp.
TGCCTGAATTCAAGTCTATTCCTGTTGATGAGCGTCCTAGCTTTCACGAGATTCGCTCATTAGGGATTTCTGAATACGAAAAAAGTGGAATTGATGCTCAGGCCTTAGCCGGTCATAAAACCAGAGCAATGACGGATAAATATAAAGAGGGACACGAGTCGAAGTGGACAGAAGTGGAAGCAGGTTTAGTGTTAACTTTAGCTGTTCCTGATAAGCAAGCTTAATGCATAGTTTTGGTAAATTTTTGGTAAAATTTTGGTAAGCGAATTTAAAGTAGTAGTCAAAATTTATATAAGTATTTGATTTAAGGCTATTTTCTGGTGGGCCCACTAGGACTTGAACCTAGGACCAACGGATTATGAGTCCGCTGCTCTAACCAACTGAGCTATGGGCCCCTTCGCTGAAAGGCCCTGAATTGTAATCAATTTGAGCGCAGTTAGCAATTTTCTTTTAACTTCCTTGTGATGAATGTACCAGTTTTGTACCAGCTACTCGTTCAGCTGCATTTTGTAAGTAAGCATATCACTCAACTTGCGATTCCTTCTCCATCACAGGTGCAAATGTAATGTTAGAAAAACTTAATCAATTATTAAACCAGCGGTATAATCTTTAGTATAAATCATAATAGCGTATGAGGATTTTGCAGGATTAGTTGTAGATACCTTTGACTGCCAGAGGTCACCGTTGGATACAGCAGTTTTAATTTCATCCCATACGGCATTAACTCTATCCTTCGGTAGAAATAACATCCATTTACCTACTTTTTTATAATTTATAGAGTCCTCAGCATATTTATTATTTATTGCATAGAGCCACGGCGTATCGCTTTGGCTAACTTCAGTAGGATATAAGTTACAATCAGCGACTTGTTCTTTTTTGTGGATATCAAATTGGTAAATAAACATGACGAAATTCCTTATTCTTTTATTATTCTGACATTAAAAGAAGTAAATTCTTATTAAAACTTACTATGCATTGAAGAAATTATTTTATCATATCTCCTTGTTTTTACCACCCGTAGTATTGGAGATTTCCAAATTGCACTAGATAATAAACATATGAATTTTAATGAACTCATCGAGACGCTAGCGATAACAGCGGTTTTTACGGAGCTATCCGGTACTAAAAGCATTATATCAATCTCGCTAAGGAAGTGGCCGAAGCGAGATTGATTTGTAAGTTGTATCTAGCTGTTTAGCAAAGATAGCGGGGATAAAATCGGCTTTACTTCCTCAATAACTTGTTTACCTCTAGAGAAAAAGAAATTCCGTTCAGTAACACAACCCAACGTCAATATATAACAAATAGCTTTAAGTATTGTAGTAGCCCTATTACTTCTGTGCGCTGATAACAATCTTACTGTGTCATCGTTGCTAATCTCCGTTTGAAACGTTCCGTCATTATTGTGAAGTTTAATTAATAAATCACAAGTTTTATTAAACTTCACATAGGTTTTCTCATCAAGCTCAGCCGCAACCTCAGTAGCAAGATAAAAGACACCAAATAAGTCGCTGTCTTTATCTTTAAACTCAACAATTGGTTTATAGCCAACGCAAGTAACATCAACAAACTGATAAGAATGAGAACACAAATGCGCTAAATAATCAGATAAAAGATGGGTGATCGCACTTATTTGTCTATCTGTTAAAGAGTTGGTTGTCGGAACCTGTGTTGGCTTTTGAACTACTAAAACACTAGCGTCAATGTCAGCAGATAAATTAACATTCTCTTCTTTCTTTATAACCACACCAGTATCTGTAGTTAGAATCGTATATTTTCCTTTATTTTGGTTTTCACCTTTTCCTAAGCAATTATCTAGATTATGAACATGTTTTTCTTCTTGTCTCGGATCATAGGGGTCATGTCCATGAACAAAACTCAATTTATATCCATAATGATCGGCAGGTCTATCAATATGGTCATAACATCTGTTCCACATAATAAATACAAACGGCATATCACTTAAATCATAAGGATTAGAACATTTTTCCATATCCTCCGGTGTATAAAGTGTAGATACCGCATTACTTTGTACATATTTCTGGAATTCTTCATTAATGTCATCGATAGTTTGAGCGAGTTCTGCTGCGGTCGCCGCTTTGTAATCTACATTGAGTTCTTTAGCAAGGCGTTCGATAGTATTCAAACCGATAGCAGCATGGCTAAAAATGGTAATTTCATTATCCACCTGGTTTAAAGAATAAGAAATAGCCCTTAGTGAAGGTTTATACGCTTTATTTATGATCGTTAGTATTTCTTCCCCTGATACAAGACCCTTGTCAACAAGTTCTTGTAGTCTTTGCATTGACCCAGCCTGACCAAAAAACAATCTTTGAGAATAAAATTTATCTTGTTTCTCATAGGCTTCAATAAATTCAACACTATGATTCGACAAAATGATTTCAAAAGGGACTTGAGCCGCTGCTAATTTTTGCAAAATTTTAAGCGTAAAATAATCGTTATTGCCCCTGTCCGCGAATTCGTCACCCAAAAGTCTTACTTTTAATCCATTGCTATTAAACTTTACGTTAGCCAATAGGTTATTAAATTCTGCTAAGTCCTCCTTTTTCAATTCATCGACGGGTGTTTTATAAATTTCAACAAGTTTTTGATAATTTTGCTCGGTGATATTAGTTACTATTCCATGCTTAACCAGCATAAAGAGTAATTTTATAGCGTTACCGTGAAGATCCCCTATACTCACTTGATTACCTTCTATTTTAGATAGATAAGGTAATGTATAGATATCTACTTCTTCATTTATAAATAAATTAGGCATAATAATCCAATGTTTTTTTTTAAAAATATTATATTTCTAATTTATTAACACAATCTTAATCCTATAAATTTTTATTAAGCATGAAAATTAACTATGAAAAAAAGTAAAAAACATTGCAAAGTCTGCCAATAAGCTTAAAATTTAGTTACTGTAATAATCACTTTGTTAGTATAAATTTTAATTAAAAAAAATAATAAAAAAATTATCTCTGGGAAAAATTAGATACATCAATACAACAGAGACTACAGGATAAGAATTTGAAATTAGGTTTAATTCTAAAAAGCTTTAGCTTTTAAAACTAATTTTAATTTTAATTGATATAGGTTTTCAGCCAAACCGACGGGATAACTATGTGGATTTAAAATTCGTCGAATACTACCATGAAATTGTTTCAGTTCGCACTGCGTCGTTTCTTGGCTCATTTTTAGAGGAGGCATTTTATAAACTAATTGCCCTTTTCTGAAAATGGGCTGCATTAATTCGCGATAAGGCGTACCAAAAGGAATCGGACAACGTCGGGTTGGATCGACTGGATCAATAATGGTACAACTTTCTGAAATTCCTAAACCTTCATCATAGATAGCATCGGCCATGGCATGCCGATAATCATCCTTTAAAAAAAAGCGACGCACAGATAACCGTCCAGGCGTAGAAATTTTAATGCTTTGTTCCGATAATTTAACTTTATATTCCCACTCTCCCTCCGGTTTAGATTTAATGGCACTCAGTTTATAGACGCCGTCTAAAGCCGGTTGTTCGAATGCTGTAATCAAATGCGTGCCCACACCCCAAACATTTATCTTTGCTTTTTGTTCCTTTAAACTGGCAATAATGGAGGAATTAAGATCATTGCTGCCGACAATCAAAGCGTCTTGATAACCTGCTGCATCGAGAAGTTTACGTGCTTCTTTACTCAAATAGGCTAAATCACCCGAATCTAAGCGAACCCCTGCCAGATGAAACCCTTGCGACTTTAATTCATCGGCAACCTGAATGGCATTTTTTACACCTTGTAGCGTGTTATAGGTATCGACCAAAAAAATACAGCGGTCGGGAAACGTGTTGCCATAAGCGCGAAATGCTTCTAACTCAGAAGCAAAGCATAACACCCAGCTGTGCGCATGTGTACCTCGCACAGGAATATCAAATAGCTTTCCGGCTAATACATTGGAAGTCGCCATGCATCCACCAATATAAGCAGCTCGACTCGCCATCAAGGCACCGTCAAATCCTTGAGCACGACGCAAGCCAAATTCCAGTACTGGTTCACCTCGCGCTGCTTCTACGATTCGTGCGGCGCTGGTAGCAATCAACGTTTGAAAATTAATGATATTGAGCAATATGCTCTCAAGTAGTTGGCATTGTAATAGCGGTCCTTTAACACGTATTAATGGCTCGTGTGGAAAAACAACACATCCCTCTTCAATAGCATCAATATCACAACTAAATATAAGTTGACTTAAATAATTTAAAAAATCTCTATCAAATAAAACCTTACCTTGACTGTCTTTTAGCTCAGAAAGGTAGGAAATATCTTCTTCGACAAATTTAAAATTCTCAAGGTATTCAATCAATGTCCCTAGTCCAGCACAAATAGCATATCCCCCTTTGAAAGGAGCTTTACGCATACTATGATAAAAAACGGCCTCATTATGATGAATTCCAGCTTTCCAATAGCCATAAGACATCGTCAACTGATAAAAATCGGTTAATAAAACCAGTGAAGATTTATAGAGTTGACGTAATGAATTCGACATAGACTCGCCGCAAAAGAGAATGTAATTTTTTTAGATCAGACGCCAGGTAGTATACTCGATCAAATAGCGGGCACAAACAAAGCTTATGCACCACTATTTAGTCGTCTTTTGAAAAACAATTTAGCCCTGTCACAGCGAGACCAAACGAAGTGAGATCATCCACTCAGGAGAAATAACTAAAGTTACTGGATTGCCGCGTGCCGCCGGCGCTCGCAATGACGACCTGGCCTTTTCATTCGTAAGGAATAAAACTTGAAAAACTCGCCTGCATTTTGAAAAGTTTCCACCCATCGGGTAAAAAACTAACCGCCCATTTGCTTTTCTCGGATTTCATCCAATGTCTTACAATCAATACAGAGAGTTGCCGTAGGCCGTGCTTCTAAGCGACGAATACCAATTTCAACACCACAGGAATTACAAAACCCATACTGTCTTTCGTCAATTTGCTGTAAGGCCTCTTCAATTTTTTTAATTAATTTACGTTCACGATCCCGTGCACGTAATTCTAAATTAAACTCTTCTTCTTGCGTTGCACGATCGCTCATATCAGGCAAAGAGGCACCCTCATCTTGTAAATGATGTACCGTTCGACCCATATCTTCCAGCAGCATACGTTTTCGCTGTAATAACAAGCGTCTAAAATGTGAACGCTGGTCATCACTCATATAGTCTTCCCCAGGCCGTTCCTTATAAGGCGCTATATTCAAATCGATTTCTGTTACCGATTCTAGCCTTGTTTCTGGTAATAGAACTTGTTTTTCTACACGTTTCTTCTTTTTTTTTGCTTCTGCCATTTTAGTTTCTATTGTTGGTTGTTGTTCTACAGGGCGCGCCTGGGAATCAGACTTTGTTGCTTGCCTTTGTTTTTTTTTAGAGCTATCCCGAATTACATTCTCGGTGCTTTTATTTACCGCTTTTTTTATAGCTCTAGGTTTTCTATTGACTTTAACACGCGAGGTCTTCGACGTCGTGGTTTTGCTTTTGCTAGGCTTTTTTTTTACCGTCTTTCTTCTAGCAGCCGGCTTTCTTCGTGCCACTCTCCTCTTACGTACACCGGTTGTTGTTGCTTTTTTTCGTCTAGCCGTTTTTCTTCTACGTTTAGGAGCAGCACTTTTAGCACCTGCTCTAGTTTTTCGACGACGTACTGTTTTTTTAGCTGTTGTCGCACGTCTTTTCCTTCGTTTCGTCGCAGGTTTTTTACGTGCAATGGCAGACTTTGCAGTGGTACGTCTTTTACGTCGCTTGGTAGTAGTACCTGCAGCTCTTTTCACTGGCATAAAAGTTCTCCTTGAGAATTTACAATTTGCCGGAATTGGCACACTCAAAAAACCAAACACATCTATACCAAAAATAATTCCACATGGCAATCTCTTCTAATTTTTAAGTTCAAAAGCCTGTGTGTTTTCTTGTTATTAATGATTTATAGATCATATTTGCAATTAATGCCATTTTCCACTCGTAACGCGTTGATGATCGGCTAAATCTTTATGTTGTTGTGGGGAATGATAGCCATATTTTAAAAAAAAATGGGTGACAGATGCCGCTTGATCGCAACCGTGTTCTAATAACAAAGTCCCCCCAGCCAAGAGATAGTGACGTGAATCACGAATAATGGTCTCTAAATGTTTTAAGCCGTTTTCATCGGCAATGAGTGCTGTTTTTGGTTCAAACGCTAAACTTAATTCCGATTGTAAATGGGGATCGTGATGTGAAAGATAAGGTGGATTACTCACAATCGCATCAAAATATTCTCCCTCCCGAAAGGCATCGCACCAATTACCCTGACGCAATTCCACATTTTTACACTGATGGCGCTGCCGATTCCGTTCAGCAAGCTGCAATGCCTGTTGGGAAATATCTGTCGCAATGAGTTTCCAATCAGGTCTTTCTGTTGCAACTGCCAACGCAATAGCCCCTGAACCGGTGCCTAATTCCGCTATCTTTTTTTCTTTATTTGTCATGTTTTCTAGGAGTAATTGTACTAACAATTCAGTTTCCGGACGCGGAATCAATACGGCAGGATTAACTTCAAGTAATAATGACCAAAACTCCTGTTGCCCTAATAAATAGGCTACCGGTTCACCCGCTTTACGTCGCTTAATATCAGCTTTTATCCGTTGTTGCTGTGCTAATGATAAAATCGTAGAAGAAGGCTGTGCATAGAGTTGCGCACGCGTCAATCCTAACGGTGTGGCCAATAAAAGTTCAGCATCTAAATAAGGTGTTGTACTCGTCGAGATTAATTCTTTGACGGACCATCGCCATAAATCTTGTAGTCGCATATATAAATCTAATAAGTCGATTAACTGAAACGGAATATACCGCCGACGAGACAATGAGAGCATTGCGGAAGCAATGCGAAGTTGAGGAGCCCGCGATAGGCGTGCGTTGACGGGCGAAGCAGGAAACGCATCACGCCGTA
>CAYQIM010000026.1:0-17357 GCA_964417555.1 Rickettsiella sp.
ACGGCGTGATGCGTTTCCTGCTTCGCCCGTCAACGCACGCCTATCGCGGGCTCCTCAACTTCGCATTGCTTCCGCAATGCTCTCATTGTCTCGTCGAAAGACAAAAAAAAATTTTTGATACAAATGGCGAGTTTTTTTGTCGCGGTGAACCAAAAATTTTTAAAACAAAATTAAAGCCAAAAATATTTCGTGAGGAAAACTTAAAATATGACGAAGCTGACTTAATTATTGATTTTCAAGCAACTTTTCCTAAATATCGTAAAGAACTTTTAGATGATTTAGATTGGTTGAGTTTGATGCAGCATTACGGGTTACCTACTAGATTATTAGACTGGTCAATAAATCCTTTAGTCGCTTTGTACTTTTCCTTGGGCTCAGATGAATATTCAGATAACGATGGAGCTTTTTATGTAGTTCCCATCTGTAACAGATTAAAAACTCCATATACAAAAAATGCACCTATAAAACATGCAACAAAATGGTCTATGCGATATTATTTAGCGCTTGCACAATGTGGCTTAAATGAAGAGGTTGGTAATTTAATAATTAAATATGTTTTCCCTATGCGGGATAAGAGTTTAGTGAAAATTGTTCCTAATGCTGATGGTTCATTTGCAAAAGAAATTTATGCTGTAAATCAGTTGGGAGTCAAAGAATTCATAACTGGCCTTTTTTATAAAGACATGAGTTTAAGAGATGTAGTGGAGGTTTTCCCTGCACAGTCTCATGAAAGAATAATTTCTCAATCAGGTAGATTTACATTACATTATGGAAAATATATTAATAAAAATCAGGTTCTTACGAATGAAATTTCTATAAAAGATAGTGAATTTTTCAAAAAACATTTTTGCATAATTATACCAAGTAATATTAAGAGTAAACTTTTAAAATCTCTTAGATTAATGAATATCCATAAGTTTAGTCTTTTTCCGGAAGAAGAAAATTTTTTTAGTTATTATATAAGTAAAAATTCAAAAGATGAGTTAACAAGTGATTTAATAGAAGAAAAGGAATTTCAAACTGTTTAATGTAAACTAATAATTTGGATCTGCCTGTATCAAATATATAGGTTCTAACTCAATTGCGACAAATTTAACTCCCTCGAGGAGATTAAAGATCAGTAATAGCTTTGTTATTACAATGTATTGATAATGGAAAATGCACGAATTCAACTTAAATGGCTAGATTTTCATCTTAAGGATAAAGAGCTAAGTAACATTGATCGCAGCTTGCTTCAGGAAATAGCTGTCAAAAAAGAAAGGGAAAAAGTAGCGCCGGCCACAGTCAATCGGATGTTAGAAATAGTCCGCGCTATCCTTAATAAAGCTCTGGTGAATGGGAATAGATTGAAAAAGCACCTAAAGTTCCAGTTCGCTACGAAGGAGATGAACACGAGCGTTAGCTAACAAAGGAAGAAGCTAACCGACTTTTAATAGAACTACCATCTCATTTATCTGATATGGCTGCTTTTTCATTAGCTACCGGACTACGTAAATCAAATGTTTTAGGACTTCGATGGAAACATGTGAATTTAGTTAATCGCCATGCTCAAATTCCCGCCAGTCAATCTAAAACGAAAAAGGCAATTCCTGTTCCCTTGAATACTGAAGCAGTTGCTGTTATTCGCCGACAAATGGGTAAACACATTGAGTTTGTTTTTACTTATAAAGGAAAGCCAGTGAAACAATGTAACACAGCTGCATGGCGGAAAGCATTAAAGTGAGTAGGAATAGAAAATTTTCATTGGCATGATTTACGTCATACGTGGGCCTCATGGCATGTACAAAATGAAAATGGAACTTCATTACAGGAGTTACAACAGCTCGGAGGCTGGTCTTCTTTTGATAGGGTATTGTGCTATGCACATTTGAATAGCGACCATCTAAAAAAGGCAGCAGAAAGAATTGTTACTACACTTGAATCTTGTAACCCAATTTGGAGCTAGCTGAATGAAACTAAAGCTGATAAAATTCCCCGCGTTTTTGGCGATTTTTGCAAAAATCGGGGTGTAGCTCAGCTTGGTAGAGCACTAGCTTCGGGAGTTAGGGGCCGGAGGTTCGAATCCTCTCATCCCGACCAACACTTGAGTAAAAACAGTCTCGGCCACCTTTTAAAGATTGATACCACTTAAGTGGACCTAACGCAATACCCTATCAAAAGAAGACCAAATACTTCCGTAAACAATAATAATTAAAAATCACATGCCTACATTTTCAAAACTAAAAATCTTAATCCTTTTGTAAACCAATACGCTACACGAAATATGGCCCTGCCTTAATGACACTATAATCCATCATTCATATACATAAATTTTTGTTTTCTACACTCTTCGACCCTCTTTAAAATTTAGATTACGTTAATAAATAGTTAATATATCAATAGTAGTATAGCCAGCTTCTTATTGCTCTGGAAAAAATATGCGCGCTACTAAACAAAAAAAAAAGATTGGCTTATTAAGTAATTCAACGGGAAATTTCGATATGCTTGGCCTACACGCTATGCAACTTAGAGCAATTATCAATGTCATACAACTTGAGAGTCAGATTGAATCTGTATCTTCACCGAATGCTAAGGCAGATTCACTTATAAAAAAATTATTTAAACGCCCTTCAAGTCCAAAAAAATTAATAGCCCGCATAAAAGAAAAATTTAATCACTTAAAGAGTAATTATCCAATAGAAACACAGCAAAAAATTCTTTCTCATTTAGATAGCTTAAGTGTCGGCATTCCGCTATTAAAAAAACTGGAAACTCAGGATAAAGATATAACCAAACCAGATATTTCTAATCAATTAGAAACCTTAAATGCATTTGATTTCTACAAAATGCTCATAGCAATCCATAATCATTGCAAAATTACTCTTCATAAAAATGAAGAAGCAAGCGCTATATCAGAGCCTTTTCTACACTATGCGCTATCCACCCTACCTCCCGTATTGAACTTTTGTAACAGTGGTAATGCTTTAGATCAAGAAATGCTAAACAAATCATTAAAAAAAATGTATGAAAATGCAAATAAATTATGTAGCAACTACCAAACAAGGTTTAATCAGCCCAGTGAAAGTTTTACGTATATCGTAGATGCCATTGCTAATGTCATAAACCTACTAGAACAAGATAAAATAAAATCTCAAGCACAAACAGATGGAAAATCTTCCTCGATAAAAATACTGCTTAAAAAAGAAGAAATTCCGCTGAAGGTAATCCCAAACGAAAAATTAGAAAAATTATTTACCTTATTTTATAACGTTGTTACAAGTATTAATACCTTGGTTACAAACCAGACAGAAGAGCAACTGTTTCAGAACTTTACAAGGTTTATTGAGCAAATAGAAAAAGATAGTAGAAAATCTATTCAATTATTAAATTTCATTGAGATTAAAAAATTTATCAAAGATAAAATTTTTAATGATCCTAAATTTATAACGGCACTGCTTGGTTATGTTACTCCGCTAGAAAGTATTCTTAAGCCGTATCTTTTAAAAAACGCTAATAGTCAAGCTATGGCAGAAGAATGTCATTCTCTGCTCAGTACAATTAAGGCATTTAAATCACTGCTAGAAGAAATAGAAGTGTATAGTACTTTCTATAAAAAAGGATTAGATATTGCTGATAATCAACCGGATATTGAAGTTACAGTGGAAATAAGAGCGAAAAGTAGATTAACACTTATAACCGATGAAAATAAAAGAGCAACTTTTCTTGTCAATAGAAATAGTATCTTTCATCATAACGATAATAGTGATCACACAGCAGAAACTGAAGATAAAACTTATCGTTATAGTTGCACGACGCTTTAATCACCTTGGCTATTGTGCACAGTACAAATCAAAACTTAGAAATGAGTATTTGATAAAAATAAAAGCCTTGATTTAACTAAATAAAAGTTTAATTGTAATGAAAATTTTACCGTAATAGCTCCTAATTTTTATTATCTACCCTTAATGATTCATTAAGGGAGATAATAGTCTATATACTATGTTTTTGGCAGCGTGCGGAACATTGAAATTACGAAATTTTGGCTAAAGTAAAAACAAGCAAACGGTAGGCAAATTACAACTGTTTGATTATTAATTATTTTTTAAACTATGTATCCGACTCGCGAGTTAGAAGCGGAAGTTCAAGTCTTCTTATTACACACAACTCTTAGCACAACTATCAGCAATAAAATAAAAGGCCCCAACCAAAGCAGATAAGTCAACGGATAAAATGGTGGCTTAAAAAAAATATATTCACCATAACGGCTGACTAAGTATTTTTTAATGTGTTGTGCCGATTCCCCTTTTTGTAGCCGTTGATAAATTATTTGACGAAGATCTTTGGCTAGTGGCGCATTTGAATCAGCTAGATTTTGATTCTGACAAACGAGACATCGTAACTCTTGAATTATCTGCTCAAATTGCTTTTTCTTTAGCACCGAATTAAAGGGGTAAATATCTTGGCTTTCGGCGGCTAAACACACTGAAAAAAACAATAGACTAAAAAAAAACAATAATTGCCGATAAAAAAATCTTTTATTGTTTTTGCACATATTCTCTTCTTTTATGCTGATTTAGCCTAGGCAGTATTTCTGCAGTCCAACTCGATTGTGTCAAAGGGCCTATTTGCTTATAACGAATAATACCTTCCCCATCAATCAAAAAACTTTCTGGTACACCGTAGACACCTAACTCAATACCCAAAAATCCTTTTGGATCAAAAATCACGCTTTGGTAAGGGTTACCATACTGCTTTAACCAATGTTTTGCGTTATTTATCGTGTCTCGATAATTTAAAGCTATCATCTGTATAGGCGATTTTTTTGCTAAATCTAACAAAAAATCATGCTCTATCAGGCAACTGCTACACCAGCTTGACCATACCACCAGTAATGAAAAATGGTCAGCAAAAATCTTTTCAGTCAATTTTTTTTTTTCATCAAATAAGCTTGGCACCTCAAAGTGAGGCATCGGCTTATTAATTAATGGCGATGGAATCTGTGCCGGATCCTTGGCTAAGCCTTGCCATAAAAAAAACAAAAGGCAAATAAGCAAAAAAATAGGTAACAAATAACGCATAAATCCTAAGTTCTTCTTTTTTGCAACAGTGACCAAGCTCCGCCCACTATCATCAATAAACCCCCTGCCCAAATCCAACGAATAAAAGGCTTAGCGTAAAAACGTAAAGCCCAGGCGTTATTAGGTAAAGGCTCGGCGAGCGCAATGTATAAATCGCGCCATAAACCAGCATTAATCGCTGGCTTACTTAATGCGATGCCGGAAGCAGGATAATAACGTAATTGCGGCTTTAAATAAGTGGATGGCTGATTCAGTAACTGTAATTTAGCTTCCATACCAGTGTAATTAGGCCCTTGGAAATCAGTAACATTTTCTAATTTAAATTGATAGGTACCTAACCGCAAAGTATCTCCTATCATCATACGCACATCACGCTGCAGGCTGTAGGCACTACTCAGGATAATTCCAATAGCCGAAACGGCCACACCTAAGTGAGCTAATAGCATAGCACTGCGAGTACGTAAGATTTGTTGCCAAGCTATTCTTTTTTGTTTACATCGCCAAAAAAATTGCAGTGTACTCAATATAATCCATAGGGCTAAAGCAAGGCCAAAAATTACCTTCCACTGCAGTTTATGCATAAAAAAAGCAATAGCAAAAATACTCAATCCACCTGCCGCAGCCAATACACTAATGATTTTTAGCCATAATTTTTCCCTTGGTCTTTTTGTGCCATTAACCCAATAGGAAACTCCCATCATAAATAAAAGTAAAAAAGAAAATGGCAAAAAAATACAATTAAAATAAGGTGCACCTACTGAAAGCTTGCCTAAACCTAATACTTCGATAATTAAAGGATAAAGTGTGCCCAATAAAATAGTAAAAATAGAAACACTTAATAAAATATTATTTCCAATTAACAGCATTTCTCTCGATAAAAGCGGAAAGGAATAAGGATTTTCTTTAAAATGCTGTATTCGCAACGCATAAATTAATAGCGCCGCACCTACAATAATGGCCAGTAAACCTAACATAAAGATGCCGCGCCATGGATCGACTGCGAAAGCATGCACCGAAACTAAAATACCTGAACGTACGATAAAAGTTCCTAGTAAACTTAACGCAAAGGTGACTATCGCCAGTAAAATAATCCAGGTTTTTAATAATTCTTTTTTTTTTAATACGAATAAAGAATGGATTAATGCTGTTCCTGCCAACCAAGGTAAAAGTGAGGCGTTTTCAACCGGATCCCAAAACCACCAACCACCCCACCCTAATACGCGATAAGCCCACCAACTTCCGGAAACAATTCCACAGGTTAAAAAATACCAGGCGGCTAAGGTCCATGGTTTTACACACTGCGCCCAGTGTCTATCCAAACGATGACTTAATAATGCCGATATCGCAAACGCAAATGTCACAGCAAAGCCAACGTAACCCATATATAAGAGGGGTGGATGAAAAACCAAACCAGGATCTTGCAATAATGGATTCAAATCACGACCATCCACAAACGTTTCCGTGGTTGTAATAAATGGATTCGAAAGCGTTAGCAAAAATAATAGGAATCCAGCACTAATAAAACCTAAAACTGCAATGACTTGTGCTAAAGTCGTTAACGTTAATTTATTAGCGAATAAAGTAACCGCTACTGTCCAAAGGCTTAAAATAAACACCCAGAGCAAGATCGAACCCTCATGCCCACCCCAGATGGCACAAAAACGATAAAACCAAGGCAAATGACTATTTGAATTTTGCGCGACGTAGAGCAAAGAAAAATCATTCGCCAAAAAAGCATAGCCTAGACCAAAAAAAATAATTGTTAACAGAAAACACTGTAGCCAAGCTAAAGGTTTTGCTAGCTTCATACCGACAACATTTTGTCGATAAGCACCCCATAAGGGAATAACACACTGAAATAATGCACTAAAAAAAGAAAAAATGAGAAGCAAAGAACAAAATTCCATTTTATTGGTTTTCCAAACAATCATGGACAAACAGTCAGTACGCTAATAAGCTTAATCGCTGTTAAATCACTTATAAAAGCAGGGGAATAATTTATGCGTAAATTAACATATTTATCACATTATGTCTTTGTGTTAGCTCCCTAATTTTTGAACACAATGGGCACAATAAAATACCCATTGTGTTTTTCCCTCAGAGGGTCATCCCATTTACATAGCCTATTAATTAGTACAACGCGGTAGTTCGTTTGGGTTATCTGGTGTGTGTATCATTTCCAGCTAGCGCAGACTGCCAGAAATGGAAAGATGAGGGTGTATACTCGTCGCTAGAAGCAGACTTTTTCCAATCCGTTGCTTCTCCCAGAGAAGCAGAAGATGCATTTGGCGCAGTTACGCTTACATCATGAGAAGTCGTACTTCTATTGATTGGCTCAATTAATTTTTCTAATTCGTTTTCTAGACATTGTTCATGGGTAGTAAGCTGTTGTTGTTCTTTTTTTTGCGCAGACCGGACAGAAAAAAGTTTATAAACAGCCATCGGTATAGCGACAGTGGCTACAAGCGTTCCTACTACGGTTAAAGCAAGAAGACCCGCTCCCAACATGAAAGGAAGGAATGCACTGCTAGCTAGTAGAGGAGGAAGAACAAAGTACATAGCCGGAATCCATGCTGCCGTCCATAGTAACCCAAGCTTGACAGTTATCTTTGCCCAAGTGCTTGGTTTTTCATGCTCACGCTTATCGATCTCTTTAGTATAAAGGAGATATTCTCTTAGATGGTTTACTGTAGAATGCGTTTCTTGTTCAGAAAACTTGCCTTCGGCTAGTTTTTCTAGACAACGATGGACTAGCTCACTCTTACTATTTTTTGGCAAAGCAAGAGATATCTCCGTAGCTTTGATTCGGTTGATATTCTTGAACTTCTATCGTTGCATTATTTTCTTCTTTCTTAAACACTAATCCGGGCAAGTCTTTTAACGATGATGCAACTGTAGAATGAAGCTGATAGGGCATAGGTAGATACCTCCATTATTATTATTCAAATCAATTATAGTAAATATAAAACATTAAATAAATATTTGATAACTAAAATTTTTTTTGAATTGGGTTATAACTGCAATTAAAAATATAACGTTAAACTTGAAAAAAAATTTAATGCTTTTCAAAAAAGCTTTTATTTAGCTTGAAAAAGATGGGGCAGTAAATAATCAATAGTTTACGCTTGAACGAAAACCTGCTAAGTTACAAGCAATTTCAGTAAAACTTAATCTTTCCATGACCCAACGCTGCATCATCATTGGTATTGCTGGCGCTTCAGCGTCAGGCAAAAGTTTACTGTCCAATACTATCGTTAAAGAATTAGGCTCCGAACAAGTCGCTGTCATCTCTGAAGATTCCTATTATAAAGACAATAGCACGCTTCCTTTTGAAAAACGTACGCACATCAATTACGATCATCCGGATGCCTTTGATCATGCCTTGTTAATCAAACATTTAAAGCAATTACAGGCAGGAGAGCCGGTAGAAATTCCTATTTATAACCACACCCTACACATCCGTGAACAACAAACGCGTTGGGTTGATGCGCATCCTATTATTGTCCTTGAAGGTATCTTGCTTTTTGCCGAAATTGACTTAAGAGAGCTGATGGATATCCGTATCTATATGGATACCCCTTTAGATATCTGCTTAATTCGTCGCATCAAACGCGATGTGATTGAACGCGGAAGAGAAATGGAGGCTGTGTTAACCCAATATCAGGACACCGTCCGTCCTATGTATTCACAATTCATAGAGCCTTCTAAACATTATGCTGATATCATTGTGCCTAGAGGCGGTGAAAATAGAATTGCCATTGATCTAATAAAAGCCAAAATACGAGAACTGTTAATTGACTTTAGTAAGCAAAGTAAAGGGGAAACGCATGGGTCTACTGGATAATAAACGCGCTTTAATCGTTGGCTTAGCCAGCGATCGGTCGATTGCTTACGGTATTGCCGAAGCCATGCACCGTGAAGGAGCACAGCTCGCTTTTGCGTATCAAGGTGAAAAGTTAAAAGATCGCGTTACCAAAATGGCAAACAATGATTTCAAATCGGATCTCGTATTCGCCTGCGACGTGAGTCGTGACGAAGAAATTGCAAAACTTTTTACTGAACTCAGTCAACATTGGGATGGTTTAGATAGTTTAGTTCACTCTGTCGCTTATGCACCTGCCGATCAACTGGAAGGTGATTATCTGGAAAATATCAATCGTGAAGGCTTCAGAATTGCTCATGATATTAGTAGCTATAGTCTGGCCGCTTTAGCCAAAGCGGCTTTCCCGCTTATGAAAGATAGACTGGATGGCGGTGCGATTCTTACACTCAGTTATCTTGGTGCCGAGAAAGCACTACAAAATTACAATACTATGGGATTAGCAAAAGCAAGCTTAGAAGCTAACGTGCGTTATCTCGCTAATAGCTTGGGTCCTAAAAAAATTCGTGTTAATGCCATTTCAGCCGGTCCAATTCGCACACTTGCCGCTTCGGGCATTTCAGGCTTTCGATCCATTTTGAAATACAATGAAGCAGTAACTCCGCTACGCCAAAATACAACCATAGAACAAGTCGGTAATACAGCCGCTTTTCTGTGCTCTGATTTAGCTTCGGGTATCACCGGTGAAGTCGTCCATGTCGATGGAGGTTTTCATGCCATTGTGGCAATGGGCGAAAATTCGCCCACTTAATTCCGTACTGAATAACTAACGCGAGGCCCAACAACGTGTTTCGCCCTCTTGCCCTTTACATCGGTTTGCGTTATACCCGTGCGAAAAGGCGTAATCATTTTATTTCATTTATCTCCTTAACATCGATGATAGGTATCGCCTTGGGCGTGATGGTTTTAATCACTGTGTTATCGGTAATGAATGGATTTGATGAGGAGATTCGTAGCCGTATCTTTAGCATAGCAACGCAAGTCGCTATTACCTCGAGTAATGGACAAGCACTTTCCGATACCAAAGCATTAACACAAACTGCATTGAAACAATCCCATGTATTAGCCACGGCGCCCTTTGTTTCGGGACAAGGTATGCTTGTCAACCTAGGACAACCGCATCCCATTATGCTTACCGGTGTTAAGCCAGAACAAGAAAAAGAGGTTTCTGAAATACCCCGTAAAATAGTTGAGGGAAACTTTAATTTGTTGCCCGGGCAGTACAGAATTGTCATCGGAGAAGAATTAGCGTCGCAATTAGGATTGAATATTGGCGATAAAGTCAATGTAATCACGCCCAGCGTGGCATTGACTCCTGCCGGTATTATGTCGCGTTTTAAAGCATTTTCAGTAACAGGAATTTTTCGTGTTGGACGCAGTTTTGGTTTTGAAAGCAGCATGGCCTATATTGCCTTAGCCGATGCACAAACCCTTTTTCAATTAGGGCATCAGGTCACTGGCTTACGACTTAAACTTGATAATCTCTATGCAGCACCCCAAGTCTCACGCGCACTCGCCAAACAATTACCCCCTTCCTACCAAATTAGTGATTGGACAAATACGTTTGGTAGTTTGATGTATGCGATTTCTTTAGAAAAAAAGATGATGTTTTTTATTCTACTTTTGTTGATTGCTATTTCAGCTTTTAATCTGGTCTCTTCGTTAATGATGGTAGTAACCGATAAACAATCCGATATTGCTATTTTACGCACCTTAGGCGCAACACCGCGTACGATTTTAGGTATTTTTATGGTTCAGGGCTGTCTCATCGGTCTGGTAGGAACGTTGATCGGACTCATTGCTGGCCTTGCACTTGCCTTTTACGCTGGTGACATCGTTAGCTTTTTAGAGCAACATGTCTTTCATACTGAAATTCTCGCTTCCAATGTTTATTTCTTTGTCGATAAACTACCTTCAAAGATAGAGGGATCCGATGTTTTACATATTTGTCTTGCTGCGTTAGGAATGAGTTTATTAGCCACTATTTATCCTGCGTTAAAAGCCGCTAGAACGGCACCTGCAGAGGCTTTGCGTTATGAATAATACCTACAGTGAAAAACCTGTCCTTTCTTGCAAAAATCTGAGTAAAACATTTCATGACGGTTCCCTTTTTGTAGAAGTATTGAAACCGATTACGTTTTCAATACGCGCGCGAGAACGTATCGCTATCATAGGACCTTCCGGTGCGGGAAAAAGTACTTTACTCCATCTGCTAGGTGGTCTTGAACAAGCCAGTAGTGGCCAAGTTTTCTTAGCCGGACAAAATCTCGCCGCACTCAATGAATTACAACGCAGTCATTTAAGAAACCGCTATCTTGGATTTATCTACCAATTTCATCATTTATTACCTGAGTTTACCGTTCTAGAAAATACTTGTATTCCTTTATTATTAGCAGGCGTTAATCCTAAAATAGCAGAAAAAAAAGCGTTGTCCTTACTCAAAAAAGTGGGTCTACTACCACGACAACATCATAAGTTAGGCGAGCTTTCAGGTGGAGAACGTCAACGAACGGCTATTGTAAGGGCCTTAGTCAATGATCCGCTCTGTATATTAGCCGATGAACCCACGGGTAACTTAGACAGCCATACCGCCGAGCAGGTTTATCAAACCCTACTCGAATTAAATGATGAATTTCATACCAGCCTTGTCGTTGTAACGCATGACCGTAAACTTGCCAGTCGTATGGATCGTTTATTACACATGGAAGATGGGAAGTTAGTCCCTATTACCACAATCCAGACACAATCAAAAACAATGGATTAAACACTGAATCAACATGTTGTTTACGTAGAAAAAAATATCGATTCTATTTGGAAATACTCTTCCGCCATCTTACTATTTATCAAACCATTTAACACTACAGCTAGACTACTATGTGAAGATTGTACGTCGTTACCGGCAAAACTGGGATATACACCAAAAAAACGGTTTTTCACGTAATTCCAATACAAAATAAAAAGGTATACCAATTATGGCAAGGGATCCTGCTTTATCAGAACTCTTTTTTTCATTACCCGGCGTTGACAATAAAAAAAACAACAATCCACAGGCAACAATAGACTTATTAATAAAGAAAAAATTATATCCGTATTTAATCGCCGAAATAGAACCTACTTATACCAACAATTTAGCCTTACTTAAAGAAGAGGCCAAACTACAAAATGAACTCAGCATTACCATCGGAAAAATTAAACAATGGGCAGAAGAACAACGCCTGCCTGATACAGAAAGCTTAACAATTCTTAAAGAAAAACTAGCCCAACTTAACGAAATTAACGCTATCATGTATGGCGTTGGTAAAAAACGTTTAGAAACAGTGGCGGTATTATTGGAAGAAACCGCCATTAATTTGGAACAGCGCAAGCAAATTGTGATTAATATGCTGGCTGATAAAGAATTAACAAAATGTATTGCCGGGTGTTATTCACGTATTTCCAGCGCCGCCGAACAATTATTAGAAAGTTTTGAAGGACCTCACCAAACCCGCTCTTTGGTACAGTCCTACATTAACGCTGAAGCACGCCAACTCGCTACGAAACCTGCCTTTCCTATGCCGGTTTCTTATCAAGCTTTGTTATGTAAAGCCAGCGGCTGTTCTGAAGAACAGAATATGCTACATACCAATAATTATTTGCTGATGCAAGCAAAAGAACAGGGATTACCCATTACCGTAGTACGCGACACCGGTGCACTCGCCATTGATCGAAGACTTAGCCAAAATGATAAACATATTATTATTAAAAATTACATTGACCATTTAGAAAAAACTTTATCTGCCCATAACCTAGTCACCCACCTTAGTGAAATATTACATCGAAATATCCAGTATATTCTAACTCGAGATTTAGATTACGCCGACAAAATAACTATGATCCACACTAAATTAAACTTATTAGGTGAAGATAACTTATATCCTGGCGAAATTCTTACCACCGATGGACACCTAAAAAGCTCGGACCATCTAAAAATAACGATAACAGAACGCTTAAGCAAAAAAGAACTTTCAACCGTAACAAACCACTTACCCAACCTGGGTTTATTAGAAAAAGCAGAAATACACACCCTAGTCAGTCCTGAAGATGGAAAAACAATCGAATTTCATCGTTTTCCTAGTTTAGCGCTTAGCTGGTTTAAGCGAGATGAAGAAAGAGAACCTTTTCTTTCGTTTATAAAAGAAAATGGCCTTTCTCATTTTATGGTTTTGAGACCTATTCAACATGGAGATGAAGATAGCTCAATTTTGGTTCTTCCCGACTTTCTCATAAAAAATACCAAAGATTTATTACTTGTGATTAACCATCTACCTAAGGAAAAATTTTTTTCAAACTGGATACCACTCAAACACATCGTGTCGCTTGTTAAAAAAGAGGCTACACCCAATCAGTTTGTCGATATATTAAATAATATTCTTTTAATCCCAAACAAAAACCAAGCCTATAAATTTCTACGTGAATGCAGTAGCGCATTGGTTCGTGACATACTCCGAAATGGTATCTTTGAAAATGATATCAGCTTGGCATTTCCTGGATTGTCTTTTAAGTATGAGGCCAAAGATTATAACATTAACACGAGACAAGCCGGTCTAAAGATAACGAAAGAACTGCTTAAACGAATAATTAAAAGCAATTTTAGAGAGTTGGAAGGGTTTATTTTTTACAAAATAGAACACCTTGATTATCTCAATGGCATTTCTTTCGCTCATGTTAATTTAAAAACTGCACAGTTCTTTCAACCGCTTAGTAATTGCTCTTTTAATTTTTCTGATCTACGTGGTGCAAAATTTAATAGTCATTTAAATACGGTGTCACTACAAACCGATCTGAGAGAAGTAACGTTTCCTATAGCGAATGTTCAAGTGACTGCACTAGATTAAGAGGCGCCAGATTATCTACCTCTTCCTTTGCTCGGCTTAGAGCATTAGAAATTACAGATTTTTCTAGCACCTATCTACGTGAAGTGGATTTTCAACACAGTACGATTAAAAGCCGCTTAAATACCTAAACTTTAACGAGGCCAACCTAGAATCCGCCAATTTAAACCGGCTAAATTTACACCGTACTCAACTGACTAAAACTAACTTAGCGAAAGCCAATTTAGTCGGCGCTACATTTAGTTTTGATAACCAATTTGATCAGCAAACTAACTTAAAAAATAGTCAACTTACTTTATCAACTCTCTATTCACTATATACAAAGCTAGGCATTAACAACTTTGAACACTGTACGGTAATAATAGACTGGAACAAGGCTAACATACCAAACAATCTACGCTTTGAACAAGTGAATTTAAAAGGGAGTACGTTTATCGGAGAAGTACTACGAGGGCATTTTGTCGAATCAGATTTCTCTGACGCAACGTTTGGGCCGTCCACTGACTCTGCTAACAAGCAACCCTCTAGTTTGCTTATGAACGTTATGTTCGATAAGAGTTCGCTTAAAAAAGCAACCTTTAACCAGGTAAAATTTTCACAAACGACTCAATTTTCTGAATGTTCGCTAACAAATATTGTTTTTAATGGGGTTGAAATGAATGCCAATTTATTATTTCATTTCTACACACAAGGGCACCGTAATTTTCAAGGTATACATGAGTTAACAGGCCATCTATCTAAAAAATTACTTCCTTTTCCTCTGTTCAATGCAGAGCTAAAACAACCAGTCTTTATATATCTGTATCGACTAGGACTACGGGACTTCAGAGGTAGTAATTTAAATAGTTTTTATCTAGGTCAGTTACTAATACAAAAAGCAATTTCGGATGTCGACCTGAAGCTGGAAGCAGCTCGTTACCGCACCTTTCAACTCGGTTGTGGACGTTCGCGACGGTCACTTGATACTCATTGTGCAGCCCATTTTCTATTCCAAAGTCAGGTAAAAGCAAACTTAGCTTCTGTAGACAGTATTAAAGAGACTATTCAATCATCGGGGAGTAAAACAGTAACAGTAGAAGTGCTTAGCCTTCGTGCTAAACCGTTTTTTTCCTTAGAAAATATCAATGAACTGAACATCCATTGGGGTTATCCACCACAAGACATCAATTATACTAAATTGATTAGCTTTTTAGACAACGCGAGACAACCTTCTACACGTTCTACGTTAAAAGTGCAATCCTACATTTACCAGCCCATGACCGATACGAATGTAATTCAGGAATTTGTCCAAGATTTAGAGTTTAGAGGATTTACACAGATTAAAATAGAATATTTTAATCAACAAAAACAAGTGTCGCTTATGAAAATTGAGGCGACTAAACTTTCTATTACACACTCGCAAAAGAATTCTTTAATTACACTACATCTTGGCCAGATTAGAACAGGCGAGGACAACCGTAAGACCAATATCATCTATAAAACCTACCCTACATCCTACTTCCGCCAAACCTATACCTAAAACAAATTTCTCCCCCGTCTAAACCGTATTATAACGAAGACAAAAATAAAATTAGGCAAATCGGTTCATAACTATGCCCGCGAAGGTGGAATATATCAAATCGGTGAAGCCGGTATGGATATTTTACATCAATGGTATATTAACAGGCAGCCTGAAGCGAAAGAAACCGATACCAAAACCAAAATAGAGTTAAAACAATTAGCACAAGATTTCGCCTATGCACTCGGTAAAGAACGAACAGCCAGTGACTATCAAATAGAGTCCGTTGTTAGAGCAACCTGGCTATGTATCGATAAAGAATTATGTTCAAATGAAGAACATGTGATTAATGAAGTCGTTAGTTATCTATACAAGATGCGAACTGATCTCATAATAGGCAATGAAGTCTTATTTCGAAAAATAAAAGAATGTCTTGTAGAAATCGGCTCTTTACTTAGCACTCAGTTTGATAATATTAAGCAATTTTTTAGTCGGAGTAATAATAAACTACAAAAGAGAGCTATCGTTGATTGGTACGAGTCACCTCCTTTAATGCAGCTTGTCAAAGCGATTGAAAGCGAGTTTTCTATGTTAGGCATCGATCTACAGCAAGACAATTCGTTTTCGGATGAAGAACTCGTAGGATTTCTGTCTAGCCTGTGGCAAACGTTAACCGCATAGGGAATAACTAACAGAACGACAACTGAATCTCTTTTAGCTTTACTGAAAAATACGACCTTTATTGAGCAGATACCATTCGTAGGAAAAGAGGATGATAAAGCCACTTGGAACCCTGCTTCAACAACATCCCCTATATACCGTCAAAAACGCTCTATTCATTCAAACAAAATAAATCCATTTATCTTGGACAAAGTACAAAATCAAAGTGAAGCTTATCTCGATAAGTACGATAAACAACAATTAAAACATCATGCTAACCGCCGAGCTAAACGCTCAGCTGAGTTTTTAACAGGCAATCGACCAACACCTCAACCAAACGCAAAGCAGAACCACTTCACTCTTCATGTGGAACAAAAGAAACAAATTAGAAAAAACAAAACTCAACCTAACACTTCACATTTATTCAAATCCGCATCGATAAAACAACTTCCTAAATTTAATTATCTTCCAAACAAACAAGAGCGGCCGATCAATATCCTCTTCTATTCTGCCAAAATTAGCCAAGCTAACAATGCATCGATTTTATTTCATAGAAAAGAAAATGCTAAATACGTAAGCAATTACCCCGGTATAGAAACATCTGTCATCAAAAATACCCGCTCTCACCACCGAAATACCAGTAACACTAACCTCGGTATTTCACGCGTAACAGCTACCAGCGACAGTATTAGCACCCTCTTTTTTTTGGACACTGCTATCCGTTATTGGACAAAAAATCCTCATCGCCCTCAGGTTAAAGTATCTAATAGCATAAACAAATGTGCTGAAAGGCAAATACAGCGTATTATGGAAAGAAGACCCACAAAATAATCTTAAAAAATAAGTACCCTATCGAACACGAACGTTAATAAGCTAGTTTCTAATAATAACTTTTTGATTAAAACAGGGATTAATTACAATATTCGAAAATTTTTTTTAGATTGCATCTTAATCGTCGTTTGACTATTTATTCCATTCTCACAGGGTATAAATAACCGTAGTGGATTCCTTTAAATATAGCTTGTGCCATTGAACGACTGTTAAGTTTAGTAAGAATGTTATCACGCCAAGTATTCACTGTAGAAACTTTCACATTCATTAATTTAGCTGATTCTTTAATGGTTTTACCTTTTGCCGCTAATAATAAATACCCCATCTCTCTAGGGCTTAGCTTTTGGTCAAAAATTAGTTGTTGATTAACAGCGCTCCTAAGTAAAAGTGACGTAGCTAACTCAATTTGTAAATCAGTCGGTTTTTTATTTCCTAATTTCTCTAATAGTTGAAGAATAGTTCAAGCGAGTCGCTATGCTCATGAAAAATTTTGGCCATCGTGTCCCCAAAATTAATTCGCATCACGCGACTGAAATTAGGCCGCGATTCGTCCTGCGTCC
>CAYQIM010000027.1:0-13582 GCA_964417555.1 Rickettsiella sp.
GACGCAGGACGAATCGCGGCCTAATTTCAGTCGCGTGATGCGAATTAATTTTGGGGACACGATGGCCAAAATTTTTCATGAGCATAGCGACTCGCTTGCTGTATAATTAATTAAAATGGTCTGCCTGAGATATATAAGCGGTATACAAAGAACTGGGTATCCGTTGCATAGCAGAACTACGTAATAAGGCTGTACTGCTATCGGTTGAGGCAGTCATCTTTGGATCTTCTACCAATTTAGTCGGTAAAGTAAAATTCAACTCGTAACTTATTAATTTCTTTTTCAAACCTAAAAAGCTAGTATTAAGTTCTTTTAAATTCTGTTCTATCAGATTAACTTGAAGCTTATCAGCCAACCCCGTACCCAAATCCTTTAACTTGCTATCCATCTTATTTATTTCCTGGTGAATACCTTGCCACTTGTTTTGTAAACCTTGAAAGGCAGTCACAACTTCTGTGCCCTGTGTCAATATTTCATTAAAGTTCTTTTCCATGCTATTCAAATAACCTGCATCAACATTCAGATCAATGCTAGCCTGAAAAAGCTTTAGTTCTCGTTCACGCAGTTCAGCTAACTCTCTTTGGTATTGATACCACAAGGCTGAAGAAGTAATAAAACCGATAATATTAGCCACAACCAATGCTACTGATACACCGACGGCTATCTTTCCCATTATCGCTCCACCAAACCTACCGTAACTAATAGCTTCTGCTCCTTCTCCTATTATTCTTGCTGTAGACTTAAAATACAGTGCGGTTGACGTTACGCCTACCGCAGCGCCACTCACTACCAATCCTCCTCCAGTCGCGACGGCGGCGGTGATTGCCCCCATACGTTTTTTGTCGAGCTGATTGATTTTTTCGCGACACTCCTTCAGCGCCTCATCATTTGTTGTAATTTCCTTTTTCTTTTCAGTAATGGTTTTTTTTATGTTCGGTACGACTGTACTTTCTAATTTGTCCTTATGATTTTCAACCTGGATTAAAAATTCTTTAGAGGTATCTTGGGTATTTCTTAAATTAATGATAGAGCTGTTAATCTTAGGACGAACTTCATCAAGATATTCCAACATAAGTTCTTTTTTGGCCGTAACGGTCTGCGCACCTGTAAGAATTTCATGAATCAAATCAGGAAAATAGTTGGTATAGGTTTCACAAAAACTCCGTATACTGGTTAAGCTACTCTGTAAATCTTTTTTAGCGGTATTACGCCAAAATTCAGCGGTATTACGTAATTCATTGGGCAAATTAAGTAATATCGTTTGAAACCCCTCATAATAAGGCGTTTCAAAAATAAGATTAGTATATTTATCGGCCAATGCCGCTTCAACACCTAAGTTCTCCATTTTTTCATCCACCTCTTTACTGACTTTCTGAATTTCATTTTCTTTTGCTGTTAAAAACAGTTTATTACCAATATCCATTATTTTATTCCTTTTATTTGTTAATACTTATTATTTAATGCAATTTTTAGTATGTCCGTGCATAAGCGGAAAAGAGATTATTTGGCATAAGAGAATTCCCAGCCAAATTCAATACCATCGTTTCTGGTGAGGAATCCGAACCAACAACAGCAAGCTCTGGCACAACATCAACATTTAGCACAAAATTAAATTCATATCTTTTCAATTTTTCTTCTAAGTTTATAAATGCGGAATTAACATCACTGATCTTTCCTCTTAATAGAAAAGCAGGTTTCTCTATTTTGATATCTAAGTCAATTAATTTGCTATTAATTTCATCCATTGAGAGGTAAACACTATGCCAAGCTGTATTTAATTGATTAAAGGCCTCGGCTACCTCGTTGGACTGTGTTAGCAAGGTCGAAAAATTAGCAGACATATCCTTTAGGTAAATCAGATCAGCGTTTAAATCAAGCTCTTTTTGCACTAACTCATTTTTCTTCTCTTGCAGGCGTGCCATTTCCTTCTTATATTTATCCCAATAAATGGCGCTGGCAATTAACCCACCAATTTCTACTAATACAAACACACCACTGAGAACAGGCATCGCTTTTCCAGCAATTTTACCAAACGCCGTTCCACCAATTTTAGCCGCAATTCTATTTCCAATCTTTGTTACAAACTTTGGTGTCAGCTTTGCTATAAGGGCATTAACCTGTTTGCGAAATATATGCAGTGTCGTACTCACACCTAGACCTACTCCAGCAGCAATCGTACCTCCCATCGCTTTAATAAGCTGCTGTTCAGCAAATGCTATATCCATTTCAACCGAGCTTAAGGCCTCCTCGTTTGCCAAAAACGCCGCTTCTTCTTTAACGATCCGGTTTTGTATATTAGGGATGACTTTACTATTTAATTTGTATTTATTCTCCTCTACTTTACGCAAAAAAAGCTGGGATAAACGATTAGATTCTGCTAAATTTTCTACACTCTGTTTTGCTAGCGGCAAAATTTCACCGAGAAACTCGATTAAATTTGCCTTTTGCGCCGCTATAGATGTCTTAGAGGCTTCTAGCTCTTTTATTAAATCCGGAAAATAACTCGTGTGCGTTCGGCAAAAGGAACTTAATTTTCCTACACTTTTCATCAATGCTGGCTTTGCCGTTTGAGTCCAATAATCCGCTGTACTTCGTAAATCATCGGGTATAGTCAATAAGAGATCGTCAAAGCCTTCATAAATGGGCATGGCGTAGATTAACGAACTATATTTATCCGCCAGCGCCGCTTTTGTGCCAAGATCTTTAGCAGATTCATTTACCTTGTCTATCTGTACGACTTCTTTCTGCGCTGTATCAGACCGTAGCACTAAAATGTTGTCTGTATCCATAATAATATCCTTGTTAAATTTTTATATTTTTCTCAATATTCCGTTTTCAAATAGATGCAAAATGCAATTCATAACGTTTTAATTTTTTTTCTAAACGCTCAAATTCTGTATTTATCGTTTCAAAAAAAGTATAAGTCTGTTGTAACTCCGTAGGAATTTCACTTTTTTCTTGCTTACTTCCTGTTATGCGCTGCTCTATTCGCTTAGCAGTCCCTTGTTCATCAACTTTATTGACATCATTGGCATCGATAGTAAACTCTTGCGATGTTAATTTTTCTTTCTCATGAGTTATTTCCTGCTCACACTGTTTCCAGATTTTACCTAAGTTTTGTATCAATCTAAACAATGTAAAATTAGAAGCTAATAATTTTTGCAATGTATTTTTCATTGCTTGATAACTGGCTACTTTAGGCTTAAGCGTTATGTATTCATTAAGCAAATTCAGCAATTCATCTAAAATCTCCCTTTTATCGTTTAGATCCGATAAGTCAGGCACCTTAGAAGCGAGTCGCAACGATCTAGCGCTGGGCTTGGGTAAGCCTTTCAGCTGTGCTAAGCAAATCCTTAAATTTTTAAAATTTTCATCCAATTTATCTTGGAGTTTTTCACCTGTTTTTTCTAGATTAGGCAACAAACGCTCATTTATTTTCTTCTTGTTTTTTTCTATCTGCGTCATAAATACTTGCACTGGCTCAATTAATTTATTAAAAAAAACCGTAACCTTGCTTAGATAGGAAAATATTTCCTCAAATGACTCAATTAATATCGCTTTATATTCCTCAGCGACTAAGGTAACCTTTATTTCCTGACTCATATCCCTAAAATAGCTAGTATAGCTTGTGTAAAAGGACCGCATGCTTGTAATACACTGCATGATTTTAGGTCTTATTTCTTCGCGCCAAGAAAAAGCTGTGTTCCGTAGTTGATCAATGTCAATACTATCACCCAGCAACTCTTCACAGTCTGGATAGCTTGATAGTGTCAAACTCGTATTAGCAAATTGCTCAGCTCCATTATAATCAATAACTAATTGCGTTACTTCTCGATCAATATCTGTAATGAAATTTTGGATGGCTAATTTATTCTTTGGCTGAAAAATTTTGATTAGTGTGGTATCTACCATAGATCGCTCCTTGTTTTTCCATTTTTTTTCATTTGCATTAAGTCTGTTATACAGGATTAAGTGCGGGTGTTATTTCTTTAAATAAGAAACTTAATTCTAATGAATCAACATTCGACTCATTACTGAGTATTTCTGCTGTTGTTCTGGTTTCTAACTGATACGCAAACGTTCCCAATGTGTCAAAGTACCCACGATCCGCTTCCAGTTGGTTTATTACCCCATCTAACGCAGTAGCATTGGCTTTATTTTCAGTAATAAATTGCTCAAGATGACTTATATTTTCTTCTACGCTTATCCAAAACTCATCCATTTTTCTTATAGCGGCTAGTAATGCGGTTAATTTCTTTAACCAGTTTGCAATTAACGAATTGAACGCAATACCTTGCTTTATTAACTTATTCTTACTCGCCAAACTTGCTAAGATTTGATCCTGTTGATTTTCGTAAAATTGTGTAACTTTCTCAGTACCACATACAATAAGTCTGTTTTGTCTATCACTTCTCACTACACGGGTCTGTAAGCCTGCTCCAACTTCACTTAACGCAACCACCTGCAAGTATTTTTCATCGATAGCCTCTCGCTGAGCGACGATAGCTTGTTGATCACATTCTGTCTTTTGCAAGGTATCGCTCGTTTCATCCTCGTTTTTTTCTAATTGAAAAATGAATTTACGTAAGGCTTCATAAAGCGAGCTTAATTCTGTCTGCAACTTCTCTAACTCTACTATGATATTAGTTTCCATTTTATTATTTTTAGCTATTCTAAATCCTCGTACCTTTTCCAAATAGGTACCTAAGCTTGCCTTATAAGCATACGATTCAATATTAGTTTGCAAGCTATTGATATCTTCTACCAAATAATCAAAATAGGCTTCATAGCTATGGCTAAAACTCGTCACTTCGGTAAACTTTTTTAATATCTCCCCCCTCACATTATGTCGATACTTCGTAATCAGCTCACGTAATGTTTTACAATATTCTTCAAACAGCTTAGCCTCTGCCTCATTGCAATTACTTAAATCGATAGGCCCATACACGATCATACGTCCGATGGTTAATTTATTACTCATAAACTGAATAAATAAATTAAATAAGCTAGTATAACTATCAATAGGTAACATACTTCCTAAGTGATAACTGGTTCTACCTTCCTTATTACTTATGCTTTCTACGGGTATTACATGGTTCATCGTACTCATACAAATTTCCTTTCTATTATTTAAGTTAAATATTATTTATAAACGAGCGTAAACCGTACTGGGTATTAACAAATTCGATCCAAAAATAGCTCGTGTGACTGTATTCTCATCTTGTAACTTAATAGGTAAAGCAAACCCTAGTTCATAACGCTGTAACTTTTCATTTAAAACAGAAAATTCTTTATTTAAATTATGCATAGCCCCCTTGATAAAGAGTAAGCGCTTTTCTAATAATTTAGTATCCAAAGTACGCAGTTTTTCATTGATTTCCTGCATAGAATTCTGCAGGCTATACCAAGCTACACTTAAATTATCAAATGCCGAGTTAACCTGTACGCCCTGCTGTAATAATTGCTCAAACGCACTTTGCATTGCCGTTAAGTAACTAACATCCGCATCCAAATCAACACTTTTTTGCAAACAGAAACTTTTTTTAGCGCGCAAATCCTGCATTTCACGTTTAAACTTAGTCATCAGTACAACAGATGTAATAAATCCCGCAATTTCAACACCGACAAGAATTAGCTCCAAGCCCGGCATAATTTTACCACCTAATTTTCCAGCTAATTTACCGACAAATTTTGGCATTATCTTTGCGGCTAATTTAGCAATCGGTTTTTTCAGCGCCTTAACACTGGCTGTCACACCAAGACTGGCAGCACTACCTGCTGCACCATACACAGCTTGCATGAACTGCGCTTCAGTCACGTTAATCTGGCCTTCTATCAACTCCAATTCTCGGTTGGTAGCAATCAGTTCGGCTACTTTATTAGTCATTGTTTTTTCAATATTAGGAATGACCTTACTTCTTAATTTATCCGTATTATTTTGTACTTTATTATTAAACTGAATAGTGAACTTATTTGCCTCACTTATACTTTCCGATGCCTCATTTCCTTTCGGCGATATCTCATTAATAAACTCCAGCAAATTATTTCTTTCTGAATCAATAGATGTTCTACCTTCATTCAGCGCGTCTAATAAATCAGGAAAATAACTAATGTAGCTTGAGCAAAAAGACCGTATCGTCGTTACAGTATTCATTAAAACTGGCTTAGTATCCCGCTGCCAAAAATTGGCGGTGTTGCGCAATTCAGTCGGTATGCTGACTAATAGCGAATCAAATTGCTCATAGATCGGCATTTCAAATACTAATGTGGCATATTTATCTGCTAAAGCTGTTTGCGTACTCAGTACTTGCGATTTCTTATTGATAGCATCAGTCTGTTTATCTAGGTCACTGACATTATCATTATCAGTAACAGGAGAATAAAAAATCTTATAATTATCCATAATGTACTCTCAAAATGTTTTTTAACGTTAGTATTTAAATACTAAACTTGTTTTTCCCTTCACTTGGTATCGCCAAAGACTGATAGCGAAAATACAGCTCGTTAGGTATGGGTGTAGGCATTGGGGTATAGGAAAGAGAGTAAGGCGCTGCCCTAACGATTCGGTTGTTCATTGATACCTGATCAACAACAGACATATTAATGACCATACCATACTGAACAATTTTTTGTTTCATTGTTGAAAACTCTAATTGCGCATCTTTAAATGATCCACGTATGTAGCGCAATTCATCTTTTTGTAACTTACTACTTACCGTTTGTAATTTATTTTGAAATTGCATTAATGAATTTAAGATATTTTCCCAACCGGTCATTAGATTATTAAAGACAGCAATTACCTGGCTAGTCTGTCCCGCTATTGCCAGAAAATCACTTTCCATCGTTTTTAAATAAAGACTATCTGAATTAAGTTCATTTAATTCTTTTATAAAGCGTTGCTCTTTATTTCTTTGCTCTCTTAATTCCCTTTCTACTTTAGCGCTTATCGTAGCTGTAGCCGTTACACCCACGATACCACCCACTAATAAAAAACCACTACTGATAAACCCACCCAATAATATAGCTCCTACTCCTAAAAAAATGCTGAGTACACTGCCAGCCATACCTATGCCAAGATCGAATAGCAATTTTTCATTAGCCGTAATTAACTGCTTTACATCAACTAATTTACCTTGCGTGTCTATGATTTTTTGATCGGTAACACGTATGGCTTTTTGGATGGCAGGAATGGCCTCTTCTTTGAGTCTGCGTCCATGACCCTCTACCATCTCCATAAAAATCCTTAAAGCAGTTGCCTTAACCCAATTAATCTTTGACCTGACATCGTGTGCATTAGCTATTATCTCCTGTAAATAGTGAATCAATACTTCCTTTTCCGTATCAGGATTTTTTATATCAGATAGATTTTTTTCCAAAATAGCATAATGATTTTCATAACTTATTAGAAAATTCTCTATCTTTTTTAACACTTCCCTAAATTCCTTTTTTACAGTTTTTTGCCAAAACTCAGCCGTAAAGCGTAAAGGGTTTTGAATACCATTTGTTAATTCCTGGAATTTCATGTATATTGGCATTGTAATTATCATTGCTGCGTATTTATCAGCACTGCCTGTTTGTGTCGCTAATCCTTTAAAATCATGAGTTAAACTATTGACAGTTTGTTTTAGAGGAGGCGCTTCAGATAAAGAAATATGATTATAATTTTGAGAATTTTCGCCCATAAAATTTCCTTATTTATTATTGGATTTATGTAAATTTAAATCTTAACTCCTCAGCCAAATTAATTATAAATATTTCAATATCTTGTAATTTACTATACTTAAGAAAGTTAGCTGCTATATCTTTGATAAGAACGCTTTATAAAAGGATAAACAGGTCATACTAAAAAATAGACTTTATGATAAAGTCTATTATTAACAGCCTATCTATTCACAAGCTAAGCCTGTAAATGTAGATCATTAACACAGATTTTCTCTATTCTTCATTACAATGGATCCTGGATATGACGTACTTAATCGTTAGCCGAGTTTTTACTTTTATATCTTTTTTATTGCTTATTAGCCAAAAAGTATTTGCTAGCTGCGATTGCTGCTGTCATCCGCAGCCCAATCCAAACCTAGCCCAATACATTATTGCTTATGGTTCACTGATGGAGACAAAATCAAAACAAGGCACGGATAGTAGCAGTGGCGCCAACAAGCCCATCCGCGTCGATCACTATCAACGCGGGTGGTTTGCACGTGGAGATTCTACCGGCTTCAGTACTACCTATCTCGGCGTAATAAAAGATACCCACGCTCACTTGAATGGTACCTTTTTCCGTTTAGCAACAGCTGATTTGATTAAAAATTATGATAAGCGCGAGAAATATTATTGTCGGATATCCGTGCCTCCGTCTGCTATCCATCCTTTGAACAGCGACAAATTACCTAACGGAGAGTTCTGGATTTATGAACTTAAACCGAAATACTTCGCCCAACCTTCAGAAAAATATCCTATCATTGAATCCTATGTCGATATCTTTTTATCGGGTTGTTTAGAAATACAAGAAAAGTTTCATTTAAACCATTTTGCCGAAGCCTGTATTGACACCACCACACATTGGTCACCCCAATGGGTCAACGATAGAATTTATCCGCGGCGTCCTTTTGTTTTTGAGCCCAACGCCATAAAAATAGATACACTTTTAACTAAAAAAATACCGGGAACCTTCAGTCAAATAAAAATTGAGCATTGATCTATGGGCTAAAAATGTTTGAAATTTTTGAAGTTGGACGAGTATTTAATGAAAATTTTAGTTATGTTTATGACTTTTATCATTTTTTAAGTGAGAGAACCTATAGATAATAATCACCCCAACAATCACTACGGTATACAAAATGAGCAGTACCGGTTCAGTGCTTGAAAATGAACTTAAGCTCAATACCACCAATGTACCAACAGCAATATTGATAAAATTCATCACCGCGGAACCATGCGCTTTATCTAAAACATGGTTCAATGCAAAAGCCGATGCATTGGCATAGAGCAGTGATAACCCGATATAAACCAAACTCATTGGCAGGAATAATATCAAAATGGCAGATTGAGGAAAAAACCAAGCCATAAGAATCATTAAAATCACAGAAAATCCAGCTATCGAAATTCCTAATCGCATACCCAAAACATGCGGATATTTCTTTGAAAATTGAGCTGAAATGATTGAACCTAAAACTAAACCGACGCTAGGTATAAGATTTGCCAAGCCATATTCACTGCTATTCATACCGAGTGAATTGATAGCAATAAAAGGCGCCAATGCTGAAAAAACATAAATAAAACAAGTGGCCCCGCCCATAAATAAAGCGCCGATAACTAAAGCAGGATTCCGCAATTGACTAAGATAAGCTTTTATAAAATGTTTAAAATTTAGTGCTTCCAAATCGAGGTGGGTCGCTGTTTCAGTTAAATAAGTAGTTAAAAAAAGTAATACCAAACCATAAACAGCACTGGCATAAAAACAACTCATCCAGCCATAATGTGCATTCAAAATTCCACCTAGCGCGATACTTAATCCTGGTGTAATAGCAAAAGCTAATAAAAGGTAGGATATTTTTTCATTGGCTTGTTGAGAGGTAAAAGATTCATTAACCAGCGTAAATGCCATGATTAAGCCTACACCGGATCCAATCGCTAAAAAAAAACGTGCCAATACCAGTAGGAAAAATTTATTGACTATTCCTGCTAATACACACAGAAAACTACTGATAATTTGGATAATAATGCCCGTGTATAAAGTAGGTTTTCGACCAAAACGATCAGCCAGCGGGCCGTAAAGTAATTGCCCTACGGCGTACCCTATTAAAAACCAGGTAATGGTCAATTGAGTACTACCCTCATCGATAGAAAAATAGTGTTTAATCGTAGGTAGCGCGGGCGTAAATAACACCGCATTAACGGATGCAAAAGAAATCATTAATAAAAGCGTAGTCATGGGTAAATTAGCTTTTACTGGCTGCTTTTCAATTTTTTCTTTGCTATTCATACTATCTATCCTAGCTTATTAAATTCTTTTTGGATAATTTTACTACTTAAAAGCAGAAAAAAACATTATCAAAAATGCACAAGCTAAAAATGCATCAGCTTTGTTTTTCAAAGAAAAAACCAAGAAAAAGCACTGGAGTAAGCAACTTCAAGTGCTTTTTTGGCATGGAATGGATTATAAGTCTGCTATCTCTATTCCCATCGCAGCTGCATTTAATACCGCCGCAATACGGATACTGGATTGAATAGCCAGTTTACTGACGCCAGCTTTAATTAACGCTTGTGTATGCGATTCAATACATAATCCACAACCATTAATCGCTGAAACAGCTAAACAGCTCAGCTCAAAGTCCACTTTATCAATACCTGGATTTGCAATGACATTCATGCGTAATTTAGCGGGCATACGAGAAAATTCAGCATCCTTGACTAAATGCACAAAGCGATAGTAAATATTATTCATCGCCATGATCGTTGCCGCTGACTGCGCCGCGTTAATAGCAACTTCCGTTAAATAGGGCTTAACTTCAGCTAGAACGGCCTCGATGACCTTTTTATTTTTACTGGCATAGGCAGAAGCTAAAGCAATGCCACCGATTTGTGCCTGCGTTAAATCTGCCGAACCTTCTGGCGTCAAAATAGTCGCTAAATTTAATTTAGTATCTTTAGCCGTTTCCAATAATTGGTTTTTTAATTGGTCTAAGTTCATGTAAAAATTCTCTCAATTAAATGTGGCATTGTCGCTGACAATGCCACGGATTTTTTCATTAAAGTTGGATGGTTTCTTCACCTTTCTGCCAATTACAAGGGCAAAGCTCATCGGTTTGTAAGGCATCCAACACACGTAAAACTTCTTTCGGATTACGTCCCACACTCAGATCAGTCACCATAACAAATCGAATAATTCCCTGCGGATCAACAATAAAGGTTGCACGCTGAGCCACGCCTTCCTCTTTATCTAAAATGCCTAAGTCCTGTGTTAATTCGCGTTTTACATCCGCTAACATAGGAAAAGGAAGATCGTTTAATTCTTCTTTTTGCTGTCTCCAGGCTAAATGAACAAATTCAGAATCGGTACTTCCGCCTAACAACACGGCGTCTCGATCAGCAAAATCGCTATTTAAACGGCCAAATTCAGCAATTTCGGTAGGGCAGACAAAAGTAAAGTCTTTCGGCCAAAAGAAAAATACCTGCCATTTGCCGGGGTGTGAATTATGAGTAATATCCGTAAAAGCACTTTTTAGATCAGACGAAACCACGGCTTTCATGGAAAACTCTGGAAATTTATCACCGACTGTTAACATTGTTATTCTCCTCACATTTGTTTAAGTAGCGCTAGGATAGCAAAATCTATTGATAAGTACAATATATTGATGTTATTATATCAATAATTTTTATTTATTATTATTTAAAACCGATGAATCTACGTGACCTACGCTATCTGGTGGCCTTGGGTGAACTTCGCCATTTTGGTAAAGCGGCCAAAGCCTGCTTTGTCAGTCAACCGGCACTCAGCATGCAAATCAAAAAGTTAGAGGAAACATTGGGAGTTACCCTTCTGGAACGCAACAATAAGTCAGTATTGCTCACTGATGTAGGTAAGACCATTTTGCGCTTCGCTAAAGATGCCTTAATCCACGTAGATAACATCTATGATATGGCTAAATTATCGAAAGGCAATTATAGCGGTGAATTACGCTTAGGCATCATTCCCACCTTAGCGCCTTACGTGCTGCCTTTAGTCATGCCTGAATTACTAAAAGAATTTAAACAGGTTCGCTTCTATTTAGTCGAAGAACAAACAGAGCAACTTATTCAGAAATTAAAAATGGGTACCTTAGACGCTGCCTTGTTAGCGCTTCCAGTTAAAGAAAGCGGTCTTCAACAGATGGAACTTTTTACCGAAGAATTCCTACTAGCCGTCTCTTCAGAACACCCCTTCAGCAAGCGCAAAAATATCAATCCCAATGATCTAAAAGATGAAGATGTACTGTTACTTGAAGAAGGCCACTGCATGCGCGATCAAGTACTGGATCTATGTCACAAATTCAAGGCCAATGAAACGCAAAACTTCCGTGCTACCAGTCTGGAAACCTTACGCCATATGGTTGCTGCCAATAATAGCATGACGTTGATACCTAAACTTGCGCAACAAAAGAATGATAAACTTGCCTATATCCCTTTTAGTTCACCTAAACCCACACGCACTTTGGGCTTATATTGGCGATCAACAGCGGTAAGAAGCACTTTATTTACTCAAATAGGTCTTTATATTGGAACGATAATCAAGCAAAAACTCTATCCAGAAGAATACTCATTTTTAAAGGGATCTGTTTAGCTTCGCTAAACGCGCATGACGTGCTAAAGCCAATTCAACTAAATGGGTAAGTAACTGTTGATAAGAACGACCTGAAGCCTCCCATAATTTGGGATACATACTGATTTTAGTAAAACCAGGAATGGTATTAATTTCATTGAAATAAATCTTTTGGCTGGCTTTGTCGACAAAAAAATCGACCCGCGCCATCCCTTCGCAAGCTAAACTCAAAAAAACCTTAGCGGCTAATGATTGTATCTGCTTGGATTGCCCTTCTAATAATACGGCAGGAATAGCCAGTTCAGCGCCGTTTTCATCCACATATTTGGCTTCATACGAATAAAATTCATGGTGGGGAATAATTTCACCCAGCCTACTCACTAAAGGCGGCTCGCCAAACGTTAAATTTTCTAACACAGCAGCTTCGATTTCACGCACATCTAAGGCTTGTTCAATTAAAATTTTTGTATCGTAACGGAAAGCTAGCTCGACAGCTTCTGCTAAATCAGCAACCTTTTTTACCTTACTAATACCCAAACTCGAACCAGCATTCGCTGGCTTAACAAAGATCGGATACTGAAGTTCTTCATCAATCTTTTTTTGATAAAGTTCTGTGTCATTTTGCCATTGCGCTAAATTGAACGTGATAAAAGGAACCACTGGAATATTGTCGGCTTGCGCTAAGCGTTTAGCGATCACTTTATCCATGCCGATCGCAGAACCCAAAACATTGGCACCGACATAAGGAATAGCTAATGTTTCAAGTAAGCCTTGTATCGTCCCATCTTCACCAAACTGTCCATGTAAAACAGGAAACACTATATCACAAAAAGCTTTTTTTTGAACCAATTCGGCAGGCGCATAAAGTGTTTTAGATTGACTTGTCTTAACAGGAACGGATTCATTTAATGCTAATTGGCTGACATCATTCAGCAACCACTGGCCTTTCTTGTCAATGGCAACGGGAATGACATCAAATTTATTCTTATCTAAATTTTTTATAACTGCGACCGCTGATTTTAGAGAAATTTCGTGTTCGCCGGAACGACCACCATACAACACACAAACTTTAATTTTATGAGAAGAGTCTGAGAGTGACACGCAAAAATATCCAACAGTAAATCTATTATTTTAGCATAAGCTATACGATATTCTGTTCTGTTGTTAATAAATACTAGCGAAAAAAAACCCCGCTGAGATGGTCTAAGCGGGGTTTTGTAGATAAGAAGCTTGGCGATGCCCTACTTTCCCATGGGGGACCCAAAGTATCATTGGCGCAGT
>CAYQIM010000028.1:0-1988 GCA_964417555.1 Rickettsiella sp.
GGACGCAGGACGAATCGCGGCCTAATTTCAGTCGCGTGATGCGAATTAATTTTGGGGACACGATGGCCAAAATTTTTCATGAGCATAGCGACTCGCTTGTACCGTCTGTTTTTTTAAAATTAAATCGGCATAAAATTCCTTATATGACTTTATATGCTAACTTTTTAGTGGGAGCCTTATCGTTTCTTCCTTTTCCGGGCTGGCAAAAAATGGTGGCGTTTTTAGCTTCGGCAAGTATTTTTTCCTATGGTGTAGGACCTATTTGTTTATTGGCATTACGTAAGCTGCAGTCGGAAAAATCGCGTCCATTTCGCTTACAGGGAAGTTCTATAATTTGCCATATCGCTTTTTATATTTGTAATTTAATGCTTTATTGGTGCGGTTTCCCGGTGATGTGGAAGCTCTACCTGGCTATTGTTGTGGGGCTTGTTATTTATTTAAGCTATCATCAGCGAAACAGCCATTTTTCCAATCAACGCGGTCTGTACTGGTTTTTTTCTTATATCTCTTTTTTGCTTGTATTTTCTTATCTAGGATCTTTTGGCGGCCTGGGAATATTTAAATTCCCTTTTGATACGTTATTTATTTTCCCTTTTAGTTATTTAATGCTTTATTTATCACAACGCTGCTTAGTCAGTGATAAAGCAGAACAAGAATCTTTTGTATTGATGAATAAACAACTTTAAAAATAACTAAGCTATTTTTCAAACTCCCGATTTTTTTAATTTAATAGTTTCTTAAGTTTTATTATCTACACTAATTTTTTATGTGTATAAAACTTTAGGTAACAGATGCCAGATAATATCGATTCTAAAGTTCAAATTCTAGGTAAAGGTATAAATGGAATAAAAAAAAGAATAAATGGAAGTCTTTAGCAGAAAGAAGAGGATTAGATTTGAGGATTGAGTTGTCCCAAACGACACCATCAGAAATTTGTTCTACATCAAATGAGCTTCCACCGTCAACGCCATCAGAAATTTGTCCTACATCTGATTTGGAAAAATATATTAATGGAAATATGTCTCGATATTTTGACGCTCATATCAATTCTTTTTGGACATTTAAAACCGGTGCTATGTTTAAATATGGAGAAAATACCTTAGTGGCGGGTGCGCAAGGAGAAGTTTACCCTGGACAAGTCATTACTCCCAATCGTACTAGAAGTTATCCTCTGGTTCAAAAAACTGGCAAAGAAACAACTAAGAGGGAAGTCGAACTACTTAGAGCGATTAAGAAGAATACAAATAAAGCTTTTCCATTTCATCTCATACAAAGAATTCAGGGTTGGAAAATAGGGGTAATAGATACGTGTTATTTTTCGCGGCATGAAAAAGGCGGAGATTTACAGCAACATCAGGCTAATATTCAGCAGCAGTGCCAACATAAGAATCCTGCGGTACTAGGTTATGTATTTAACATAATGAGCCAGCTTATTGAAGGGCTTGCTGCTTTGCACAACGGTGAATTTACAGACTCAATGGGAAAACCCCATGCCGGCATTGTACACAATGATTTAAAACCGGCTAATATTTTTGTTAGAGCAAATGGTGATGTGATAATTGCTGACTTTGGCTGCGGCTATTTTGCTGATGATGTTGCCCCTCAGTATGCAACCCTTAATTTTGCGGCACCCGAATTATTTTTAGCTTCAACTAAATTCTGTACGATGGCTTCAAAAAATGCCGCTAAATCTGATATATTTTCATTAGGCCTTACATTAGCGCTTTTATTACAGGGTAATTTGCCGGAAAAAAGAACGGCTGACGATTACGTTATTCCAAGGCAGTTGCCAAAAGAGTTCGCCCAATTTACGTTAAAAAAATGGGCTGAAGTTTATGAAAATTCAGAGCAATGTAAAAAAGCACAGCAAGCCAAAAAGTATTTGCAAGCGCAAGCGAGTCGCTATGCTCATGAAAAATTTTGGCCATCGTGTCCCCAAAATTAATTCGCATCACGCGACTGAAATTAGGCCGCGATTCGTCCTGCGT
>CAYQIM010000029.1:0-12232 GCA_964417555.1 Rickettsiella sp.
TTTACGGCGTGATGCGTTTCCTGCTTCGCCCGTCAACGCACGCCTATCGCGGGCTCCTCAACTTCGCATTGCTTCCGCAATGCTCTCATTGTCTCGTCGATGGAAGTCGATCGGCAGCCATTAATTAAAAATAGAAATATTAACACTACCCCGTTTGAAGGAGATTTTTATGCTTATAAGTCAGCTAATAATTCGCTACAGCCAGTGATAAAACAGGAAGAGGGTGGCGTAAGCTATACGAAGTTAAAGAATCTGCGATAAGTAAGCGTTAATCTTTTCTAAGCTTTTTTGTCGTTGCTTATAATAATTAATCCATAGGGTTAAATAAATAATTTTTATTTCTTTAAAGAATTTACGCATGCGATTTTTTGAGCGATAGCTATGAAATTTTTTAATGTATTTATCAATATCGTTTATTGCTCTTTGAAGAAGAAATTTGTTCTGCGTGAGTTTTTCTATTTTTTTTAATAGCGGCTAATTTCTTATCGACAATTCTAAGCTTTTTGTCCTTAACTTTATTTTTTTGAAATTGAATTTCATTGTTACGTTGAAGCTTTTCTTTATCCATAAATTTATTTTCTTTTCACTATGAATGAAAATTCTAGCAGAATCTTAGTGAAAGAAAATAACAAGATGTAGTAAAAAGTCAGTGATACTACAGTGCATTCTCATATCCACGAGTATATTCCCATTCACACCAAAGCGAATGGAGCGGAAAATACAACGCTAAGCGAATCGTGTTATTTTCTTTTAAAGTAGAAAGCTGTGCTAATGTGGCGGCATAGGTTTCCAACTGTTCTTTATGTTGTTCTCTCTCGGTGTTTAAAAAAATAGCAGGATTATCGCCTTGATAAGGCGTTGTTTTATAATCAATAATCCAACGAACGCCCGTATTATCGATAAAGGTGCGATCGATAATGAGATTTTGCAGTTTCCCATTCTGCGCGGTGGTCAAAGCAAATTCTGAATGTGCATCTTGGTGCTGCTGACTTAATATCCAACGTCCACGTGGATCCTGTAATATTTTTTTTAGGCTTTTTTGTAGTAGTGTGAGTGCATGATCGAGTTGCGATGCAATAATACCTGTTTGTTCTAATAGTCGTAAAAAACGCGTATTCTCTTTATCGAAATCGATATCATCCCAGTAAGATAAGCCGTCTTGGCTAATTTGATAGAGTAGCCTATGGATGGCGGTTCCTGTTAGCTGTGCGGTATTCGGTGTCCATTGGTAAGAAAATTGGCTGTTAGTCGCCATAGTTTCTAGGGTTGGAATGATACATTGAGTATTTTTCCAATCGTAAGGTAAACGTTTTAGCCAGCGCGGATTGAGTATTGAATGCGGAGGTTTATCAGTTATGCGAGTAGAAAAAGAAAATTCCTGTTCCTTTGGCGTTAAAACGGGCCATAAATAATGGAGTAAACTATCATTTTGCATTGGTTTTTCTTTTTTATTCTTTTCTTTCACGATGCCGAGTAGAGTTAAGGATTTTTTAGCACGTGTAGTTGCTACATAAAGTAAACGTATTAATTCATAACGGGATTTTTGTTTCTCTTCACAGACAAGATAATGGTAAATCGCATCTTCTGTCTCATGACTGGCTTTAATGGGGGCTAATAAGAAAGTCTTGCTTTGTGGAGTGAGGAGCCGTTCTTGGTAATGTAATAGCTTTTTGCGATCGCTGCTTCCTTGGCGATGGAGGCTGGGTAGAATAATATGATCATATTCCAACCCTTTGGCTTTATGCATGGTCATGATTTCAATAGCACCCGCCGGTTTACTATTATTTTGTGTAACCTGTTTAGCCAGCTCTTCCTCTAGTTGGAAAAAATCTAACTGCTCACCTTCGGTTAACATCTTTTTTTCTAGAAAATTTAAATAGGTTTGGATGTGAATGATATCTGCTGAATTCGTTAGGGTAGTGGGGCCACCTAAGGCTAACCAAGTTTTCTTAATCCATACACTAACTGGCAATCGGCCTTGTTCCTGTAAGCAGTGTTGTAAAATCGGTAGGATGCGTCGGCAACGTTGTTTGGTTTCTTCACGTAAAGGGATACGTTCAAAGCACGTTAATTGTTGCCAAAGTGTGGCAGTTGGGTAAGCGGAGTCAGTGAATTGAGTAATTTCATGCAGATCGCGAAGGTCTAAGCCACAAAAGGGAGAACGTAATAGCGCTAACCAACTGATTCTATCTCCTAAATGGTGTAAAGCGCGTGTTAACGCTAATATATCTTGGATAGCCGATTTTTCAGCCAGACTTTCAATTTCTACGGCATGATAAGGGATGGCGGCTTCGTTTAATATCGGTAATAGGGTTAAAAGATGGGTACGTGCCCGTACTAACAAGACAATCGAATCCTGTGGATTTTCCTGCTTAATTTTCTGAATAATTTCAACAATTTTATGGGCTTCAGCGAGCGGATCGGATTCGTTAAACCAAAAGAGTTTAATCCTATTTTCAGCGTTTTGTTGATGAAAGGGGATAGCCGGTGAAAAAGTAATGGCACCACGATTAATATTTTCCGTGTGCGGTAGCAGCTGACGAAAGCAGCGATTGATCCATTCGATAATGGAAGGATGAGAACGAAAATTGACGGTTAAGCTTAACGCTTGTAAGGGAATATCGCCAATACCCTGTTGCTTAACTTGTAAAAATAAGCCGACCTCCGCTTTACGAAAGCGATAAATGGATTGCATAGGATCGCCGACTAAAAAGAGTGTGCGCCCATCATTGATTTGCCAACCCGCAATCAGTTTTTCAATTAACTGAAATTGGCTGATGGAAGTATCTTGAAATTCATCCACTAATATATGTTCTATTTGATAGTCTAAATTTAAGGCGAGGTCGGTAGGTTTGTCTCCCTCACTTAAAGCAGCTAAGGCGCAGAGAAGAATTTCGGTATAATCCACTTTCTGATATTGCTGAAAAACGAGTTTTAAATTCGCTACTAACAGCGGCAGTAGTTCAAATAAAGCATGGAGGGTTGTCCATTGTGACTCGCTAAAATTGAGCGGCGGGGCATTTTTTAAATCGATTAATCGCTCGTGTAAATCGGGTTGATTTTTTAACTGTTGAATCAATGCAAGGGCTCGTTGCTTTATCGCCGTATAGTAAGCTTTTTTTTCCTTGTTTTTTTTATCGGTAGGGGCAGGGAAGCCTTGATTTTTTTCAACTTGTTTACGCCATCCACCCTCTTGTGTTAATAATAAAAAAATTGCATTTTTCCAAAAATGTAAATCATCATCGGCTATCAGAGGTTTTTCTTCACGTTGATGAAGCGAAAAATTTAATAATTCAGTCAGTTCTCGCCGTAAATCGATTGGTATCATTTGATTAAGTTGGGCGATGATGGTTTGATTAATTGCTTGTAAGCTTTTTTCTAGGTCTTTGCGCGTGGGTGGGTTTACAAAGTAGCTTAGCCATTGCTCACGGCGGTTTAATAATTCGCTTAATAACTTCTCCACATCATTAAAGTTATTGTCTAAATGTTTTACAAGATGCACTAAGCTATTTTGCCAGGATGAGGGATGTTCTAAGCTCGATATCAGTTCTTGTGTGGCTAAACGATACAAAAATTCAGGATTCTCAGTTGGCGTTAAGGTGTCAGCCAGTGTCGACAGTACAGGCATTTGTCGGCTGAGTGTTTGGCAGAAACTGTCTATGGTTTGAATGCGCAAGCGATTAGGGTGGGCCAGTAGATTCCATTTCATTGCTTTATCATGCGCCAATACTTTTTTAGCGAGTGTCCAACGGTCTTGTTCTTTTTCAGAACAACAAGAATCTTGTGCTGTTTCTAAGGATTTAAGTATACGCAAGCGCATTTCAGCAGCGGCTTTTCGGGTAAAAGTGATGGCAATAATACTTTCAGGCGCACGTACACGGGTGAGTAAGACCAGATAACGACGTACTAGCAATTCTGTTTTTCCGGATCCCGCTGGCGCTTGTACGATAAAGGATTGTTGTGGATCAAGCGCTTGTTGGCGCGCGTGTGCATCTTGTTCAATGTAATTTTTCATCAGCAGGTGTCTTTGTTCGGTGATTGATACGACAAAAAAGTTGTAAATGGCAGTCGCGGCAGGTGGTTGCCCCTTGTTTGGGATCCACTTTCGCTACGCCTTGTTGAAATTGATAGGCAAGTTTTTCTAATTCTTGCTGCCAAAATGTCCGTAGTTCTTTCAGTGTTTGGGGTAGATTTTTATCTTTTTTTCCTGAAAAAACTTGCACAAGCCCGTTCTCAGTTTCGCTGAATCCTTGAGCTTCCAGCGTATTGCTGCGAATATAAATGATGGCAAATCCCTTGGCGTTGGGGTGCGATAAACAATATAACGGTAATTGAGGTTCAGCCAAACGTTCATCAAACCAATTAAGCTTTGCTGAATTTTTGGTCGGTTTTCCTGTTTTGTAATCGATAAGCAGTGTACTGCCGTCAGCAAGCGTATCTATTCTATCGATGCGCAGATTGAATGCTAGCTTGGCAACGCTAAAATTTTGTTGTTGTTCATGAATGACCTGATGAAACGGTGGACGTTTTTTGTCAAATTCGATCAGTTGATTGAGAAGTTGTTGTAAACGTTCACTTTCAATGGTTATAAATTGTGACTGGAAGGTAATGGGCCGTTGCTGAGAAAATTTTTTCATATTTGTTGCAATCGCTTGCTGAATCAGTGTTTGTAGTGTTTGCGGTGATTGTTTTAACAAGGTGGCTTGATCGCCCAAATTACTCCATAAGGTTTCTATTACCTGGTGTAGTAGCGTACCGCGGTCGCGAGGGTTAAGTCCTGCTTGTGGAAGAGGATCAAACTGGGCTTGTAAACGAAATTGAGCAAAGGCTTGAAAAGGGCAGGCCGCTTGTGCTTTAAAAAGTTGACTAGTCTTGGTTGCTTCTTCATGTGTTTGCAATATCGGCGCTGTGTCATCGATATAATATTCCCACCATCGTGTTGTCCATATTAATTTAATCATGCTAGTGCTTTCTGGCAGTGCTAAGTCTTTTATTTCGATGGCAGGTAGTGCGGCGATTAACGTGCTAGGGCGTAAGGTTTGTTCGTGAGTTTGTGCGGCATGACTTAGTACAATCGTACGCGCACTTTTTAATAATCGTTGGGTGATTAACGACGAAAAATAAGATTCGCGTTCGTTGGACGAGTGCGGTAATGCATAACGGCGTTGTAATGCGTAAGGAATAAAAGGATTAGGATGTGCCGCCGCTGGCCAGGATTTGTCATCTAAGCCCATGACCCAAAGGTTGTCTACGCATAAACCGGCGGTATCCAGTAGGCCTAAGACATGGATGGGTGGATCATGTAGCGTTTTAGCTTGGAACAATGACTCTGTTGCTAATTGCTCTAAATGCTGCAAAGCCTCTTCATCACTGATTTTTCCCAGAATAAAGTCCAAACCGCTAAATTCGTTAAGTAATTCAGACCAGCGTTCAATTAATTGAAATTCTTCACTGGATAAAGGGCGTTGACCTGGCCAAGCACAAACATGGAGTTTTTGTGCAAAATTGCTGACCCACTGACTGGGATATTGTGGCGAAGTCTGATGTATCAGAGGGATCAAACGTTGTATTAAGTGACTTAAGTGTGGGCAGTATTGTTCACGACTACGGGCAATAAGTTGTTCTAGACTGAGTGTATTTTCACAATGGCGACGACAATAAATATCCAGTTGTGCACGTTGTGATTGTTCCTGTTGTGCATAAGCCAGATAAGGTGAGCGAATGAGTAAGCTGATTTTGCTAAAGGGATTCATTGGTTTTAATTGCAGAAGGCTTAAGGCGCTTTGAATGATGGAAAATTCACTGAGCTTTTTACCAGCGGCAATGTTAAAGGGTAATGGATCCAATTTTCTGGGATGTAAATCGGTAAACGTTTCCATAAAGTCAGTTACAACGTGTTCACGAATTTCCATTAATGAAGGTACGGCGCAAACGATATTTTTTTTTCCTGCTTGCCAACTTTGGTAGGCCCATCGTGCCATGCTTTGTAATTCGGTTTCCGTATTATCGAATGTTAAACGCCTAGCGCAGGGTTGTGGATCAGAGGCCGTGAACATGGAAATCTGTGTGCCTGATTGTTCGAGACTTTGAAATAATGTTTTAACTTGTGGATTGATTTCATCAAAACCAACAAGAAAAATACGGCGTGCTGGTTTTAAGTGTTTTTTTCTAAAAAGTTCGCTAACAAGCGTTGTTGCGCGTGAAAAATCGATACAAGCATGATTATGAGAAAAGCTTATAAAATTTTCTACCCAGCTTTTCCAGCTACGCAATTCATGAGTTTGGCTAAACGACGATGACGTATTATCAAGTTGCCAGAGATGCTGAAGTTGCCACGCTTGTTGTGCTGTTTTCGCCATTTGTTCGCTCATTAAAAAATCGGTTGCTGATTTTTTAATGAGCGATTGCCAAAGTACGCGTTCTTGATTCTTACTGAGTAAACGATAAGGTAAGGTTGTTTTTTTTTGAATAAGTTGTTGTTCCCATTGCCGTGTTATCCAAGTTTTTAACTGAAGAATGTTCAGCGTAGACCAAACATTTTTTTTTAGTGCTTGTTGATAGCTAGCATAACTTTTGTGTAAAAAACCGATTAAACGTTTATTGGGGGTGAGTATGAGATCGTCATTTTTTAAACATTTGAAGAGTTTATTATAACTTTCCATCATTTTCCTCTTGACAACATCAGCTTATCTCGGAATGTATAAATGACTTTTGCACAAGCGAGTTAATTTAATTTATTTTTGTTTCAGATAACAGTGATTAAAATAATTTTCTGATTGACTTAAGCTAACTACTTGAAAAAACCAGCTTTTTTTCTTTTGCTTAAAGCTTGTACAAACTGTAATGATGACTTATAAATCAAGCTTTTCAAGCCGCTACTCAAATACTGTCCACAAAGTTATTCACAGAATCTGTGGGTAATCCTGATTTTGCTTTTTATTGCTAAATTTTTGCACACAAATGGCGTAGTTATCAGATTTGATTAATTGCTCATGTGGACTATACTGAGAGCTTACGCGAAAAGCTGTCTTTTGATGTAGTACTTTTTTTTGTAGGTCATTTAGATGCTGGATTATGTTGTTTGATAGATAGTGCTATCATTAAGGATTTCTTGTCGTGATGTTAAAAAGGTTTGCCTTAATTTTTGGCATTGTCTTTATACTTCTAGGGATAGCGGGTTTTATTTCACCCCTGACACATCATCAATGGCTTGCCAATGTATTTGAAGTGAGTTTAGTTCGTAATTTCATCTATATCTTAACGGGTCTTGTCGGTTTATCTACCAGTACATCGGCTGTCTATGCCAAATTGTACTTTAAAATTTTTGGGATGGTTTATGCCCTGATGGCTATTTTGGGATTTGCGTTAAATGGCAATTTAGGGCTTTTTCACGTTAATCTAACGGATAGTTTTTTTCATCTTATCGTTGCGATTATTGCACTTTATTTGGGATTTACTTGTAAGATACCTACAGCCTCTTTTCATTAACTTAAAAACGTAAAATTTTTAGTATATAGCAAAGTATTTATATAGCTGGCATTGACCTAAATTGTCATTTACTTAATATTGTTATCTGTTATAGATTAAGCAATGAAGAAAAATTTCAACAATGATAAGGAGGTTTCAGTGTTAAGTTCTATTTTTAATATTAAAAAATCAAATCCAAAAGAAAGCAGTCTTATTTCAAATTTGCTTAATAGTCTTTTTAAAGCGGTCCAATTTTCTTTAAACCAGCCTGCTAAATTAATTACTTTGGCTTTGGCAAGTCAGGTATTAGGTAGTCGTGCGATTGCTTTAGATCCTGTTAAAAATCTTTCACTTATCAATCAAAATAGCTTAAACGATGGCATAGATTTAAACCATCGTTTAGCAGTCATAGAGGAGAAAATAGTTTCTGCATCGATTCCTGTTATCGCTAATCAAGCTAATATTGAGGCAAGGAAAAAATATAGCAGCGTTTTAGATGGAAAAAAAACCACTATTAAAAGGGTAAGGCGTTCAAATTTTTTTGCAGATTCTCTAAATTATTTATATGAAAAACATTCGAGTTTCGTTAATTATTTAGGTGCTATGTTGCAGGATAATAATACATTACTTCGCAATGCGGCTGCAGCAGGCAATTTACCTATGGTTCGGCATCTCAAAAAACAAGGAGCGGATATTAATGCTCAAGACTTGGATGGTTGGTCTTCGCTTCACTTCGCGGCTTTTGAAGGTCACTTACCTGTCGTTAAATACCTTGTAGGGCAGCAAGGAGCTAACATTAATAATAAAGACAAACGTGGTCGGGATACACTTCACTTTGCGATTTATAAAAATCATTTACTTGTCGTTAAGTACCTGGTAGAGCATGGGGCGAATATTCATAATAAAGGCTATTGGGATATGACTCCACTTCATTTAGCGGCCGAAGAAGGTTACTTGCCTATCGTTAAGTACCTCGTAGGGCGCGGAGCAAATATTTATAGTGGAGACAGAGTTGATCTTATGCCGCTTCACTACGCGGCTAGAAAAGGTCACTTGCCCGTCGTTAAGTACTTCGTAGAGGAGTGCGAAATGGATGTTAATACTACTCCTGACGATTCAGCCCCGCCACTTTACTTTGCGGCTAAATATGGCCATTTGCTCCTTGTTAAGTACCTCATAGAACACGGAGCGAATATGGATGATTTCTATGTTGATGGGTGCTTTGTGAGTCTGATTGGGGTTGCTGCTAACTATGGACACATTTCTATCGTTGAATACCTCCTGCAACAACGTAATCTCCAGCACCGTTCGCGGCGTGATCTTGTCCTTCAAGTCTTAGATTCTCGATCGGACGACGATAAGGGTAAGGAATATGGGAGTGATAAATCTATCATCCCTGTTTCGCTGTTATTTGCAGAAGCTCCTTTGCCAAAAAGTATCTCCAATCAGGTTGAAGATAAATCTACAACCCCTCAACTTGCTTTTGAGGTTTACTAACCTTAATAATTTCACGTGTCTAAATTCAGAAAAGCCCTTTATAAAAAGGGCTTTTTTGGCTTAAATTAATGGCTTAAATGTAGTATTTAGCCAGGTTTCTTGTGTATAAGCGCCTTGCCAGAAATACCATTCTAAGTGGGTCGCACGTTTGAATGCGGCAGTCATTTTCTTTTGTGTAGGTTCGGAAGCGTTTTCGCCTAATTCATTCAGTGTCGCAATCGCTAAGTCAACAGATGTGTTGAATTCAGGATTGGAATATAAATCAATCCATGCTTGATAAGGATTGTTAGCGGTTTTTTTTGCTAAAGCCCTTTGGCCGACTTGTTGGTAGACCCAAAAACAAGGTAACAAACTGGCAATGGCTTCTTCTATGGGAGCGGCATTGGCCATTTTTAGCAGGTAGTTGGTATACATAAAACAGAATGGACTTTGCTCATGTCTTAAATGATCAGGGATGACAAACTTTTTTAAGGTGTTAACATGCAATTCGCGTTCTGCTTTCAGGGAATTTAAGGCAAATTGTAGAAAAAGTTCGGTTTGATGATCGTGAGGAAGTCGACTGGCTGTGAGTGCTAAGGCTTTAGAAAACTCAGTCAGATATAAAGCGTCTTGTGCGAGATAAAAGGTAAATTTTTCTAGCGGAAGTGTGCCGTCAGCCAATTCCTTATTAAAGGGATGGCCATAAATGTTTGGCATGAATTCAGCGATGGCTTCTTTTATTGAGTTAAATAGCATGGCTTCTCTTCTTTAAATAATAAAAATGATTAACAGGACCATTTCCTTTGCCAATATTAAGATTTTTTCCGCTGTCAAGCGCTTGATATAGATAAGCTTTGGCTTTACGAATTGCGTCGTACAGTGTATTGCCTTGGGCAAGATAAGAGGCGATGGCAGATGATAAAGTGCAACCGGTACCATGCGTGTTCGGCGTGGCTATACGTAGACTATCGAAACAAAAGATTTTCTTTCGTTGCTTATCGTAGAAAATATCCGGCGAATGACTGTCAGTTAAATGACCACCTTTCATCAGTACGGATGTGTTATGTGTTTCCGCTAATGTTTTTGCAGCAGATTCCATTTGTTGGCGATCCCTTATTTTTTTGTTAAGAAGAATTTCTGCTTCTGGAATATTCGGTGTAATAAGCATAACGAGAGGAAATAAACTTGTTAAAGCTTGCACGGTATGCGGTTTTAACAACAAATCACCACTTTGTGTGGTCATTACCGGGTCTAAAATGATAACAGGCGGTTGATATTTTTTTAAATTGTTGGCAATTAAAGCGATGATTTCTTCGTCGTATAACATACCGAGTTTAACCGCGGCCAGTGTAAGATCGGTAAATACGGCATCCATTTGTTGCTGGATAAACGCAAGCGGAATCGTTTGAATGGCTTGTACGCCTTGCGTATTTTGCGCTACTAAGACCGTAATAACACTAGCGGCATAACTGCCAGTGGCTGAAATGGCTTTGATATCAGCTTGTATGCCGGCACCACCTGAGGGGTCAGTACCGGCAATACTAAGGACGCTGGGTAGGTTAATGGTGTTTAGCATAGCAAGATTGTGAAATGATATGCGACAGTTTTTGCGTCGCTTGTTTGGGGTTGCTAGCAGTCAAAAGACCGGAAGCTAAGGCAATGCCGGAAATAGGGCTGGATAATACGGTGTGAATATTCGTTTCGTTAATGCCACCAATGGCAACTACCGGTTTAGTGAGAATAGCTGTTATTTTTTTTAGTTTTTCAACACCCAGCGCCGAACCCTCTGGCTTTGTTCGTGTTGCAAAGAGCGGGCCTACACCAAAATAATCACAATCCCATGTTTGGCAGTGTTCGGCTTGCTGAATATTTTCTATCGAGAGCCCAATTATTTTTTTATAACCTAACTGTTGGCGTACCCAGGCATAGGGTTGATCGGTTTGACCAATATGCACGCCGTCGGCATCAATGGCTTTAGCCATTTCGACGTGATCATTAATAATTAAGGGAATATTTTTAGCTTTTAATAAGGCTTGTAACGATTTAGCTTGAGCGTGTATTTCTGATAAGTTTTGCTTTTTCATCCTTAATTGCACGCAGGTAATGCCTTCATCGATAATTTCTGCGACGGCATCGAACAGGGGACGCCCAGGGCAAGCGTTAGGATCGGCAATAAGATAGAGGGAATAATCTATTTGCATAGCTCAAGCGGTGATCGGGAGATAAAAGATTCTAAATCGGCTTGTTTTATGGTGTATAGATTATCTAATAGCCTAGCATAAAAACTTCCTGGTCCAGCCGATTCTTGTGCTGTTAATTCGCCAAGTAAGCCAAATAACCCCATGGTATGGACAGCGGCGAGGAAGGGATCGGGGTTTACGGTTAAAAAGCTGGCAATAAGCGCGGTCAGCGAGCAGCCCATACCAACGACTTTGGTAAAGAGGGGAGTTCCATAATCGAGCATCTGGCTACCATGGCTATCAACGATGAGGTCGGTTTTACCACTGACAACCACCACACAATGATAGGTGTTGGCGATAAAAGTAGCGGCTGCCAGTGCATTTTGACTAGCTTGCGTTGAATCTACCCCTTTTGTTTTTATCGTGCTATCAAGTAAAGCCATAATTTCAGATGCATTGCCACGAATCAGCGACACACCATTTTGTAAAATTTTTAGCGCCGCTTTCGTTCGATAGTGGCTAGCACCGGCACCTACGGGATCAAAGACGATAGGAATATTGGCTTCTAAGGCCTTTTTTTGCGCAAGCGCCATAGCATCAAGCCAATTTTCATCGAGTGTGCCAATATTGATAACTAAGGCCTGCGAAAGTTGAATAATTTCAGCAATTTCTTCTTTGGAATGCGCCATGATGGGCGAGGCGCCTAACGCTAAGAGTAGGTTAGCCGTTATCGGCATCACCACCAAGTTAGTTATATTGTGAATAACTGGATTGATTTGGCGAATCTTATTTAAATCACGAAATAATGCGTCTAAATAAAACTTTGTTTTCATGGCAACTTCCTACGCAGGTATTAGCCTGATCAGGTTAAAGGGTTAAATGCTTTGCATTCTCTCAGCCCTAGCTCGTTTGGGCACCCCTGTTGATGGAACTGGCCTTAGACCAGAGAAAGCCTATTAAACACTAATTGTAGTACTGTATTCAAGTTCAAAAGGGCTAAATAAATCTAATTCCTTCGACGAGACAATGAGAGCATTGCGGAAGCAATGCGAAGTTGAGGAGCCCGCGATAGGCGTGCGTTGACGGGCGAAGCAGGAAACGCATCACGC
>CAYQIM010000030.1:0-9460 GCA_964417555.1 Rickettsiella sp.
GACGCAGGACGAATCGCGGCCTAATTTCAGTCGCGTGATGCGAATTAATTTTGGGGACACGATGGCCAAAATTTTTCATGAGCATAGCGACTCGCTTGTTACATGGATACCGAATAATTCTGTAGGTAAATTTGAATCATCGTTTGTTTTAGTTATTTTAATTCTAATTAACATATTTATTTCCAATTAATTTTTTTTTTAAATTATCTTCGCAAAATTAATTATTTTTAAAATTAAATGGCGAGTGTAAAAAAATGACAGACCCAGTAATAAATTCAACTATTGATGTTGAGCCTCTATATGATAGCCCACGTCCTATACCAAGTTGTGATGTGTATGATGTACCACCTTTGCAACACCACGTTAATTTTTCAACACTTGCTGCGGCAGAAGGTTTACAGTCTATCTATGATGTTCCAAGACCTGTTTTTGAAAATGTGCAGCTAACTCAAACTGCCACAGTGAGTTCACCGTCTCTCTATGATATTCCAAGGCCTGTTTATGAAAATATGCAACGAACTCAATTACAAGCGGCATTAAATGATTTTGCAGAAAATGGTGGGAATTTGTATGAAATACCATCAAGTAACGTTTTCGTGTCTGATAATGATGGTTTTATGTCTATCGATAGAATTCGGGAACGACTGTCTATCACGCAAGAAAGAATGGTTGAGTTAATTAATCGGCCTTTACCAGCTATTCCTTCTGATAAAATTTCTGCTGAAGAAGAGGAACGTTTTAAAGCAGCAAGTAGAGTAGCAGCGGCTAGGGCAGAAATGGATCCTGTATTGCAAGCTTCACTGACTAACGTGAGAAAGGAAGCGGTTAGAGTGGCAACGGGTATCGTTGTGCCAGATGAGGTGGAAGCCGTTGAAACGAAGGCCGCAAGCTTAGGAACAGTTGAATTACGAAAAGAATTAAAAGAATCTCGTAGTGAACTGAAGCATTTAAAACGGGAAGTAAAGCAATTACAGTCTGATAAAACTCAAAACCATCCCGTAACGCTTGAACATAAAAACCAGCAATTAAATGAGGTGAAGCAGCGCTGTAAAGAAACCGAAAAACAATATTACCAAGCGTTACAGTCTAATAGAACAACCTTGCGCGATAAAATTGATTACGCAGTATATAGGGTTAAAAATGCAGTAAAAAATACCTGGGCCAGTGTTAAGGAAAATTTTAGTGTAAAACAGTCACAAAAAGTAACTAGGACGGCAGAGGAAGCAGAAAAACAACGGCAAAGTGTTTTACAGACACAAAGACAGGAACAACGTGTTATCGAACACCCACACTTAGAAAGAGAAACGCAAGTTGCGCCTAAAAATAGTTTATTGTCGGAAAGAACGCAGCAGGCTCTTGGAAATCTAGATACCGTCATGAGTGAATTAGGTAGTGCGGTACAGAAAGAAGCACAAAGACAAACACAGCCAGTCATTAATAATCCAAAGCAAGTTGCAGATAGTCAACAAGCTGATGCTTTACAGCAGGAAGAAAAGCGGCAAAAACAGCGGCAGCAGGAAGAAAGACAACAGCAAGCAAAAGAAGAAGCACAAAGGTTGCAGCAACAATTAGAAAGGGAAAAAGATGAAAACCAGCCAAGAGTGGTTGGTGCAGTATTGAAAGAAAATCCAGTTGAGAAAGAAACAGCAAGAAAGCAAGCGGAAGAAGAGGCAAGGAAAAAAGCGGAGGAAGAAGCAGCAAGAAAGCAAGCAGAAGAAGAAGCAAAAAGAAAAGCTGAGGAAGAAGAAAAAAAACGTAAACAACTTGAGTTATTAAAAAAACAGCAAGAAGAGGAAAAAAGAAAGCGTGAGGAAGAAGAAAGGAGAAGAAGGGAAGAAGAAAAGAGAAGACGAGAGAAAACGACGTGAAGAACAAACTGAAAGGGTTGGATACAGAAGGTAAGAAGCCAATAAATTTTTGAATGATAGTTTTTAATGTAGAGTATAAAATGAAAAAAAATAATTACTTTTATAGTTATAATAAATTGTTAACAATTCTTAGTCGAATCTTGGCTAAAGGAAAGCGTCGTTTATTTTTTTGGACAAATAAAGAAAAACCTAACAGTGATAATACGCTTTTAGCTCGCCATGAAAAATTTACTACGGATGCGCTAAGTAAAGCCGTTCCAGTTGTGATAGCTGAGCCACCTAATTCGATAAGTGATGAAGCTATTTGGAAAGCCGCTGAAGAAGTAGATGCCTTAAAGCTAGGAGAGAATACTAAGCGATTTACAATTAAAGAGGCGAATGCTGAATTAGCTAAGCCGAACATAAATCTGAATAAACTTACTCAGCAGGAAGAACTATTTTTTCAAGAGTTAGAAAACGAAAATTAAATATCACGATGTGAGTGAAATGACGGCAGCATTTTTACGTGGTTTTATTCCTAATTCGACAACGCGGAGCAAATTGTTAAAACCTATTCGGCCGGGTAGCATAGGAAATACTGCTTCTTTACAGGAAATTATAGAGAATAGTTCATTTGTAAATCAAAATTTACCTTGTGCTAAAAGGAAAAAACCAGTTGAGACTATGCAGCCTGAAAGAGTTATTGAAAAATTTAGCAAAATTGTTGAAGATACAAGATTTAAAAATCGTGAATTATTACTCACAGAAAAAGATACACGACAAGAACAATGTGCTGAGGTTGAAGCAATGACCAAAGCCATAGCAAAGACATTGGCTGGGGTTGCTAAAAGCAACCAGCCGATACAAGAAGATTATCGATTGCTTAGGGATAGTTGTTCGGAGGAAGAACAGTTAAAGACATACTTTAATAGCATAATTTCAGAGCTAGATAAGATTATTAAAAGCTGTGCCGATCAGTACAGTTCTGTATATCAACGGATTAGACAGGAAATTGAGAACTTAAAAGAAGCTGCTGAAGCTGAAACAGATAAATCTGGGTTAAGAATTTACAGTAAACCTTATTGGGAGGAACGAGCGTCTTCACAAGCCATGCAAGATTTCTTGTCGGCAGAATGTCAAAGATTAAATTCAAAGCCTTATAAAAATACAAACACCCTTATTTCGCCAGACGATTCATAACGATCTCTACCAGGAATATAATGGTAGTTATGATAGCATTATGAAACAGCTGGGATATAAGCCTTTAACGAATGATGTGCCAGGAAACATTGCCGCATCTGAAACACAGGAATTAGCACTTAAACCTCAGCAAATGCAAAAAACGTCTCCTCATTTCTTTAATTCAGTAGGCAAGACAGTAGGTAAAGTCGGCTCAACGATTGGAAGCGTTGCTTTGTCTGCTATTGTTATGCTTGATTAGACATTAACTAGACTTCTTAGGTGAAAGGCCTTCTTTTTGGTGTAGCCCTTGGCTTTTGTCGGGGCTATGTATAATTTTCACCTAAAACAAGTTAATTAAAATTGTTTAATTACTTGGGCTCTGAACAGGGATAATTCAGGACCTGGTTCAGCAGAATTTGATGTTGGCTCAGAAAAAGGAGGTGAAGAAATAATGCTACTATTTTTGACAAGGTTTTCTATACTCAGTGTTTTTTGCATTTTAGGTTGTCCAATGCTGTTAGTTTCAGCTGTAGCTCGTTGGGAGTGGGACATAGTGGGTTCAGGTAGCCTATTTTCAGTGACTGAATCCTCTTGCGGAGAGGGAGGGAGGCTATTAAATAGGCTAGAAATCTTTTGTCGCTCACGATAAATAGCATGTTGTAACTCAACACTCGATTGTTTTGATTCTCGAAAAGTATTATAGGTTGATTGTCTATTTTTATATTGAAGATAAAGTATTCCAGCCCCCGCTGTTAATCCAATAACTCCACCAATGATGCCCACAATTAAAAGCGCGGCAGGAAAAAAATAGATTACTAAAGTGGCTATTGCTCCAATACTGGCTAATGCGCCACTAAAAGCACAAAGACTTTCCGCCAGCAAACTCATCCTGGCAACGGCTTTATCTTGCCCACTCATATAGGCAGTAGGATTCGCATTACTCTGCAATGGGGATGGCTTAATTGCATCTTTTTCATATTCTGCTTTATATTCCGATTTTATTCTTTCAATCTCGTCCGGTCTTGAAGGCTGATTGAGTTTTTTTTCAATGCCTTGTAGAAAAGCCAGTTCTACTTGTAGCTCTTCCAGTTTAACAATCGCATTTTTTTCAAACTTATTTTTTTGATAATAGGCAAATCCAATAATGGGGAGCATCAGAAGACCAATAGAGGCGGACACAGCAACAGAAAGAAATATAGCTCCACCAAAGCCAGTAACAAATCCAGCGATACCCAGCGCCGATCCAGAAGGACAAAGTGCGGCTAAAAATGCCCAGCTGCCACTGATTCGCTTCAAACCGGTTATCTTTTTTTTGCGTATTGCCAAGGCTTCGTCAAGAACTTTTTTTGTATAATAATGTGGTGCAAACTTAAGAAGGCGCTTATATATTCGATCATCTGATAATTTGGCGGCAATAATAAGGGGTATTTCGTTTTGTGCGTTGGGTTCATTGAGTAAACTTTCTGAACTTTGTTGAGATTTTTTAAGATTACTTAATTTTTTATTACGATCCTCCGATGGACTTTTTGTTTTTCTGTATTTTGCGGCTGCTGACACACCCAGCATCTCCTCAACAATCTCGAGATGACCTAGTTTCACCGCGAGATGTAATGCCGTGTCACCCGCTTCATTTTGTAAGGTGATGTCGGCACCTCTAGCAAGCAGGCATTTTACTGCAAACAATGATGATTTCTTTATCGCAAAATGTAAAAGTGTAGTGTTTTTCTCGTTGGTTTTGTTAATATTGTCAGTTGTTTCGGCTGATTTTACTAGATCATTAATCGCGTTCTTAAACGCTAATTTAGCCGGGGTATCTAGGTTGTTATCATTATTTGGAAGTGATTCAAGTGCTTTAAAGGCTTTATCGACTGCCAGGTTAATAGGGCTTTCTATCTCTGCTGTAGAGGGTGTCGAAGTTTCTACTGGCATAATTTTTTCTCCCGGTCTGTTGTATTTAATTTTTTGTGTAGGCTAAATCATGGTAAAGGATTAGATTTTTATAGAATTTATATTGATAATAAATGTTAAATATTAACTAAATATTATATTACGAGAGAGAGAATGTATGATATGTCGAGTTCATCCAAACTGAGCCTTTTAGCGCTCTATCAGCATTTATTAACTGTATATGGTCGCCAGTCTTGGTGGCCGGCGGATAGTCCATTTGAAGTGATGTTAGGGGCTATTCTTACACAAAATACCAACTGGTCAAATGTAGAAAAGGCTTTAAATAATTTGCGCCAAAAAATTCATTTAGATCCTGAACAAGTGCTGTTGCTTTCTCAACCAGAATTGGAAATTTGTCTAAAATCTTCGGGTTATTTCCGTGTAAAAAGCCAACGTGTACAAGCCTATTGTCGTTGGTATTTATCTCAAGGAGGTTATGGTAGTTTACAACAATTAACTACAGTAGAATTACGTGAACGTTTACTTAAAGTGCAGGGGATTGGTCAAGAAACGGCAGATGATATTTTATTGTATGCGTTTGATCGACCTGTATTTGTGATTGATGCTTATACACGTCGTTTGTTGCAGCGATTGCAAGTGGTGCAGGGGAATGAAAGTTATGAAACTTTACGATCGTGGTTTGAAAAAAATTTACCGAAGCGTGTGGATTTATATAAACAATTTCATGCGTTAATTGTCTTGCATGTAAAACAGCACTGCCGTAAAAATAAACCGATGTGTGAATGTTGTAAACTGGCGAAAAATTGTTTTTACTCTGTTTCTTCGTACGATTCGTGAATCTTTAAACGGTTTTCATCGGCAAATTTCATAATACATTCAAATACATCGGGATTCGTTTCTCTAAGGCTAGGGTCTAGTACTAGGCATTTTGCACTGCTGCTGTTGTTTACGCTAGGCCTAAGTTTAGGAGAATAGGTGATACGTCGATTATTAAAACTGGCTAAACAGCCACACATCCTTTCCGCCCAATCACTGGGTCGAAATTTTTCGCCACTTTCTGTAATCCCCTCTATAACGATACGTTTTTCTTTCGTGTTTTTGGGTGATGTAGGTTCTAACATAAGCTATTTAAATTTTTATAAAGTGTATCTATATTATCGTAATAATTGGAAATCCACTATGCGCGTGCGGCTGACAAATTATTATCGTTATAGAGTAAATAACCTCGTTGCGCCTTGCTACGTGTTTCTAGGGTTAATGGAATGGTTTGTTTTAATATTGTTGCGATTTTATAGAGCTGATTGGCATCGCCTTGTTTTAATTCTAGCTCAATTTCATGTAAAGGCATTTGCTGTGTAGGGGTATTGACACTGCCTTGATCGAGAACAAGTTCAATTTTTGTACTATTTTCTGTTGTTAAGTTCCATTGCGTACGCTTAAATTGGGTGTGAAATAATTCAATTAAGGGTTGTTCACCAATAATGCCGGCTAATTTTTTACAGACTTCCTTATCTTCAAATCCATCTATCATGGGCAATTTACCTGAGATGGGCTGATCCCATTCATGTCGATGATGAAGCTCGTCAATTTGTTTCCCAGCTGTCTTTAAGGTTTGTATGGTGCGACTTTCTGCTTCTCGAGTACGTAATGAAAGGCCTTGGCGCCATAAACTTAAATCAGTGGTGTCGAAATAGCGGCTAATTAATTCTTCAGTACTAGGATTTAATGGTTTTAAAAGTGGGTGGGAAAACAGCAATGTGCTATGTGCAGGATCAATACTTAATTTTAGTTCAATTTCAAGAAACATACATATTTAAGTTAAAGTTTAATTTTTTTTGTTCTCATATCACGCTGGTAAAACAAGTTTTGGTATTCTTCTATTTCTTTTTGTTGCGATTTTGATTTATTAGAGTGTTGTTGATCAAAGCGAGTTAAGAATTTATCGGTTTCACTGATATATTTTTTCTCTGATTTGAAACATTTCATCAGCGACATCATGCTACCCCCTCGATAGCGATACGTAATTCTTTAATGGCTTTTTGCTCGAGTTGGCGTATACGCTCTGCCGATACTTGATAACGGTTTGCAAGTTCTTGTAAGGTAGTCTTAGGTTGCGCGAGCCAGCGTTCTCTAATAATTGTCTGTGATCGGGAATTCAATTGATCCAGTGCTTGATATAAGTTCGTTTGGCTAGATTCTGTTGAATCACTCGCCTCTAATAAACGTGCGGGGTCGTAACGCGTATCTTCAAAATATTGGCTATTGAGTAATGGATAAGTATTTGTCGGTGAATCGGCATTTTCATCGCTACCGATATCGATACTCATGTCATGCGCCGCTAAACGAGACTCCATTTCACGGACTGTTTCAGGCTTTACACCAAGGTCCTGGGCGACGCCTTCGATTTCTTTTTGATTGAACCAGCCCAAACGTGGCTTCATCTTATGCAGATTAAAAAATAATTTACGTTGTGCTTTTGTCGTTGCAATCTTAACGATACGCCAGTTTTTTAATATAAATTCTTGAATTTCTGCTTTGATCCAATGTACAGCAAAGGAGATAAGTCGGACACCGACTTTAGGGTTGAAACGACGTACAGCTTTCATTAAGCCTATATTTCCTTCTTGAATCAGATCCGCGAGGGCAAGCCCATATCCCATATACGTTTGTGCAATATGCACAACAAACCGTAGGTTGGTTATGATCAATTTCTTAGCCGCTTCGAGGTCTTGGTTGTGGTAATAACGTTCTGCTAGTTCTGTTTCTTCCTGGGCAGTTAAAACAGGGATCTGTTTTAGCCTAGCGATGTAGGCGTCTGTACTGTTTGTAGGTAAGGCATAAAGCGTTTGTAAGTAAGTGTTATTCAATGGGACCTCCGTCGCCTTTCGAATTGTTTTTTGGTGGTTCACTTGCTTTCTCAATGTGCTAGAGTATAACGCAACTCACAGGTTTTTTCATCAGCCTGAGTAGAAAAATTACTAATAAATGGGGTATTGCTCATGTCTCAGCTGCCGCTTTCTATAACACGTCGTCGTAGTGTACCCGTCAAGGTCGGATCACTCTTTATTGGTGGGGATGCTCCTATTGCTGTCCAGTCTATGACAAATACTGATACCGAAAATAGTTCAGCAACAGCCCAGCAGATTATCGAATTGGCGGCAGCGGGTTCTGAGTTAGTCCGAATAACGGTCAATACGGAAAAGGCGGCGCAGCAGGTTCCTTTTATTCGCGACCAGGTGCGTGAGAAAGGCTGCCTTGTCCCGCTTATTGGGGATTTCCATTACAATGGTCACCGTTTGTTACGAGATTACCCGGCTTGTGCGCAAGCCTTGGATAAATATCGTATTAATCCGGGTAATGTGGGGTATGGTGAGAAGCGTGACCGTCAGTTTAGCGATATGGTTGAAATAGCGCTTAAATGGGAGAAGCCTATTCGGATTGGGGTGAATTGGGGTAGTTTGGACCAAGATCTCAGTGCCAGTGAAATGGATAAAAATGCTAAGCGTTCACATCCCCGTTCTGCCGTTGAAGTGCTGCGTGAAACGCTAGTGTTATCGGCGCTGACCAGTGCTAAGTTGGCTGAAAAGATAGGGCTATCAGCGGATCGCATCATTTTGTCGTGTAAGGTAAGCCGTCCTCAGGATCTGATTGCTATTCATCGTGATCTGGCGAGCCGTTGTGAATATGCGATTCATTTAGGGTTGACAGAAGCCGGAATGGGATCGAAGGGAATCGTGGCGACAACGGCGGCTTTAGCGGTTTTATTGCAAGAGGGAATTGGTGATACCATACGGGCCTCATTAACACCCGAGCCGGGCGGTGATCGAACCCAGGAAGTGACGGTATGTCAACAGATTCTTCAAGCCATGGGTATGCGTACTTTTATGCCCTCCGTGTCTGCTTGTCCAGGCTGTGGCCGTACAACAAGTACTTATTTTCAGCAGTTAGCCAATGATATTGATCTTTATCTTAAAATGCGTTTATCGGAATGGCGCAAGCAATATCGTGGCGTAGAGGATTTATCGGTTGCGGTGATGGGGTGTATCGTCAATGGTCCTGGCGAGAGTAAACATGCCAATATTGGTATTAGCTTACCGGGTACAGGTGAGAATCCGGTCGCGCCGGTATTTGCTGATGGTCGGAAAGTAGCAACTTTGCGTGGTGACCATATTGCGGCTGAGTTTCTAAAAATCATAGAAGAGTATGTCGCAACACACTATGATCGCTTAGCCAATGATGAAAATAAGAAAGTGTAAAACAAAGCTATGAGGCCAATTAAATTTCTATTGTTACCTAGTTTTATTTTAGGGATATTTTTTTTCTTAAAGTAAGTGCTAGTGTTTTTGACGATAATCCATCCTATCAACGTTTAGAAAAAACGTTGCCTTTTTATGCTCGCGCTGTTAAAACGCCTTGGCCACGTACGACGAGACAATGAGAGCATTGCGGAAGCAATGCGAAGTTGAGGAGCCCGCGATAGGCGTGCGTTGACGGGCGAAGCAGGAAACGCATCACGCCGTAAA
>CAYQIM010000031.1:0-23183 GCA_964417555.1 Rickettsiella sp.
GGCGTGATGCGTTTCCTGCTTCGCCCGTCAACGCACGCCTATCGCGGGCTCCTCAACTTCGCATTGCTTCCGCAATGCTCTCATTGTCTCGTCGAAAGAAAACCGTTTTATACGGACGGAAGACCGTATTATTCATTCTAATTCAAACACTCCGCTTAGCAAAACTGAAATTCTGCGGAATGATGTCGAAAAACTGCTTGAACCTATCACCGATATTAATCGAGCTGATTTAATTGAGCTAAAAAATCTGAACAGAAAAAATTTCTACTTAGCCATTCGCCGTGAAAATAAACAACACACGAAAATCTATTGTTCTGAAATTAATAAAAAAGATTTTTTAGCATTAAGCACAGATAGGGATATCAATGAATGGGTTGATATTTATCGCGACCTGTTGTTTCCCAATGATCTATCCTCTGAAATAACCCATTCTTATTTCAGCTATTCTCAAGAAAAAAAAGCAGAAATTTTATCTTTTACCGATGCCCTATTAAATATAGCTCACCCCGCTTATAATCAGGGTGATAAATTTCTGGAAGGCGTTTCTACGGAAACATTTTATAAATTATTTTTAATCGATAACCAAGAAATAGCGCCACATAAGTATCCCATCGATACGATCTTAGCCAGTCGTCATCCTCAGCTCTCCCTATCGGCGGAAAAAATGGTCGATACGGTAGTTTTTTTAGCAAAAGATCAACAAATTGCACTCGCGAAACTCATTAACCAATACCATATTCCTCTAAGTCAAATTCAGTCTGAAAAATCAGATCAAATCAGCGAAACGCTGGCAACTTTCAGAAAAACTTTGTTCGAAAAGTTAACCACTCATGGTGCAAAAGGCCAAATTATCGAAGAACCGGAATTAATCAAAATAGCGCAAACACTGCTTTCCTCAGAACTGATAGCAAACGGTTTTGATTCAAATGAAAGCCGTATCTTGCTTGATAAGGTCGTTCAAACCCACCATCACGCTAAAAACTCAATAGCTAAATTCATAGATGGAGCAAGACAAACCACACTATTAGCACCTGCACTGATACAAGCACTCAATGGCCACAGCGATGGCTTGATACACATGGTGAAATTGATAGCCGCCGACACCAGTATTAATCACGTTTATTTACGTTTAATTATCCATCCGACCTTTGTTGATCGCTTTCCTAAAACAGCCACTGTACTATCAAAATCGGCACATTCTATTGCATCTCCTGTTGCTAAGATTTTAGTATTAGCCAGCTTTTTCGAGCTTTCTGAGCAATTAGCCGATAATCCCGTTGATTCTCCTGAGTACCAACAAGCGAAATCATTACTGGTAGACAATACTATTATCTTTAGTAGCCTATTTGCTGAGGCTTTGGGTTTAGAATTAGGTCCCGCGGGTTTACTTATTGATTTAGGTATTACCATTCATCAATTAATGATCTCGACTGACTATTTAAAAAAACATTATCATTTACAGATTTCTCTATGGGAAGGAATTAAGTTTAATCTTGGTTTCGATAGCGCGATTCAAGAAATATTAAACGAAAGAGAGATATTACGCACAACGTTACTACAAATAAACCAATACAGTGAATCACTCAAACTTAACTTCAGCTATGCACTAATAAAAATACCAAAAGTCATTGAAACAAGTCACTTACCTATTTCAGAAAAGCTAGTTCCCATTAAACTTTTGCAAGAAGTAAAGTCAAAGCCATGCATCGCTATTTCTACACAAAAATACGGCTATTACTGTTATTATAATGGAGGTTTTTTTAGCATAGCCCTGCTAGAAAACGATTTTTATTATAAAAGACAGTATCAAATCAAATCTTATCATCAACCCTTTCACGTCCAATTTTCGTTACAAAATCAAGTTACCAGACAAGAAAATAACATCTTTGTTCAATCAGAAAAAAAATGCCTAGAATTTTTTTATCCTCTATCATTGCCCCAAAGAGCGAACTATTTATTAGGGGAATGTAGACGTATTATTACCCATATAATATGGAGTTCTTATTGTGTTATTCAACAATGTTCATCCAAGCCCATCTTAACGGCAGGTTGGTCAATATCGGCCTCCACTATATCAGCTATCAATTCAGAAGGCCGTGACCAAATGACGAGTTGGGTCCGCATTGAAGGATCATTAGGCGGATTATTGATAAATAAAAATATAGCCGATAAATCTAACTGTCATTTAAATACCCTTATTTTATTTATACCCCAATATGGTGACATGCAATTAAGCGATGGCAATTTTCTGGCCAACAAAACGGTTTATCTATTAATTCAAGATTCATTATTAGCCGATGTATTAGTTAAGCCAGAAAAAAAAATAACGGCTTCAAAATTGATTTTTGAAAATTTGAGTGTTACTCAAGCAATACATTATTTAGTAGGTACTAACAATCATCCAAGCCATATTTACGACAATTCATCATCTACTGATATTACGTTTTTTCCTTTAGCCCGAACAACGCCTCAACAAATAATTAGCCTGGATTCTAATCATACCCTGCATATAGGGGATCAAGGTCCCTCCTTTTATCAACTGGATCGCAAACGTGAAATAAAAATTAATGGCCATCAAGGCTATTCCTTATCGGGTCAATTTAACTTTACCGCCAGTTTGGTCAGGCTAACGCATATTGTTTCTAACTATGAAGAAAAAATTATTTTTTATAACCAACCCTTACAAACCTGGCAAATAAACAGTCTTCAAGGCGCCATGCGCATTATTAATACCAACAATACCATGGCAATCGATTTTTTAGTTGACAGTCTTGATGCCGCGCTAAGTTTAACTATCAATCCTAGCCATTCTTTTTTGATCACGGCTAATTACAATCTCAATTATTTTTTGCTAACACGGCCCAGTATAATAGATAATAACTTTCACTTAACAGGCAACTGGCGCAACAAAAACAGCTATTCTGAATATTTCACTTTACCCTATTTAAAAAAAATCTATTCGACTTATGGCTGGCCTAATAACATAACAAAAACGATTGATTTCTCTCTCCGCCTACCCCATGCGGGCTTACATTTAACCTTTAGCGGTCCTTACGAAATACAAAATAAGACTTATTTAACGCAATTTATCTTTACCCAAAAACAACAACCTACCTGTGTCCTTTTTGGATTAGAGGCAAGCCAATTAATGGGTCGTTACCTTGATAGTTTTAAAAATATTCTACAACAAGGATTTTCTGTTTTTTTACTCCACCAAGAAAATGGCTTGATTGAATCGATTGAATTTAATCCTACACTGAACTGTGTTTTCCATTTAGGAATCCAATACCGATTCCACCCCCAACACGGCCTCATTGCCATAACCGGGGCCAGAAATAATGCAACGGCTATTGAAAACTTTAGCGACTTACTGCCCGATGTTCCCATCGACTTAAGTAATGATTCCGTTGTAGCCTACAGCCAATCCGGCACGATATCTGTAAACCATCGCCAACTTGTCAACCTAGGTAAAGAGGTGAAATTACTCACGAAATTAGGCGAACAGTATGTAGGTTTATTACCTCGCGCGGACGATAACCCACTCAATCCAACACAACCGCAAGCACTACCTATCGTGAGTCACGATAAAAACGCTAGTTTACTACCTTCAAGCTGGAAAGATTGGTTAATCCCTGCAAGCCTTGTTGGTACGATAACGACTGCAGGTTTATTATTCATTTTTTGTCATCACTCCAGACAAATGCAACCCCATGTGGCAAGACCCATAGCACTTGTTGACATGGCTGTGCTAACCGCTTCGTTTGTTCAAACAAGCAACGCTTTACCTTGGAACATAAAGAAAAGCCAACTCGTTCGACCGCGCGTAGAGAAATCAAACGAGATACCTCTTTTTACCAAAAAAGCGCCGTATGACAAAAAGGTTATCGTCTCTTTTTTTGAACAAGTCCCATCACAACTTCTATTTTTACATTGGTGCATAGGCTATTACAAAAAAATGTTTACTAAAACAGCTTGCGCTTCGCTGACACCTTTACCTACACAAGAATTATCGTTGGCTTTAGCAAAAACGCTATTGAGTTTAGTAAATACGTTTCCATTCAATAACAAAACTAAAAAAATAATTCATCGTTTATTAATCCATTTACATAAAATCAGCTTATCGATTACTTCAGACGACACAACAATTTTCTTAGAAACTCAAACGCAGCTAATCGATTGGCAGAACTTTATTAAAGCTTTGACCGTATTTAAAAAATATTTCGCGGCTTATTTAAAAAATAAAGATAACAAAGACTTGGCTCAATTAAAAAACCTATTGAAGCAATTAGAGAGGTTGTGTCTAGTAATTGATACCCCTTTACTAGATACATTAAATTTACCCCAAGAAAAGGATAGCAACCCATTAATAAACTCACTACGAACACCATTGACTACAAGGCAAAATGTGACATTAACAAACATCATGGATCCGTTACCACATACTTTTACCAGCCATAAATGAATGCTCATCTACACGACATGGTAGATCTTACTGAGCTATTTATTCCATTTTCGAATCTACTCAATGCATGTATAGTAAATAAAATAAAAAAATAAAATTTTTATTACTTGCTATAGATAACTACGATATACTTGCTTATAAATATAAACATTCTGCAATATCATTGTATGAACCTAGATTATCTCGATAAAATAATACCAACGCGCTGGAACTTATTATTTCGTTATTACTTCCCTTTTTTTAAAAAACCCTCCCCATTTCATTTCCGTATCCGTAAAATGATTGACGCCAGTAAAAAGCAAGATAATACGTTTGAATTAAATGTTTTAGTAGAAATTTTGCAGCTTATCGATCAACACGCTGTACCATTCGATCCGCTATTGGATTCACTGGCCAATAAAATTATTAAAGAAATTATTTATAAGCAAGAAGGTTTATCTGATAATTTATTATTAGAGGACTTATTTACACGGTTTGATATAAATAAAATAAGCTTAAATAAATTACTGATAGATTTATCTTTGCCTTTTTTTACACGTTATATAAGCAAATTAACGAGAAGCATAGCCCACTCAAAAAAAAGCCCCGCGTATTATCAAGCACAAATAATCTGGTGCGCAAAACTTTGTCATAAATTTAGTCTGCAAGAAAAATTACAACTCATTGTATCATCACCTGAATCTTTTATTGGCGCGCAGATGACTGCTATCAATCAATTAATCGATAGTGAGTCAGAGAGTTTTCGAAACGGCGGCAATTTTTTCAAGTTAGTCGATGAATTACAAGAAACTTTTTTACAATTTTGTTTTGAACAAAGAAATAGGCTAACCATCAAGGATGATTTTTTTTCGCTATTCAATGCCTATTATAACCGTGACAACCAGCAAGCAGTTTTTTTTATCCACAAACAGCTGGATAGATTAGCTATAACAGAACAAGCCATTTTTTTAAAAGATTTATTCCACTATACAACTGAGCCTGAAGAACTACTGACATTAATTTTAAACACTTACCCAAAAAATAAGTCATCTCTGATCGACGCATTTATTTTGGATTATGTTAATAATCCTATGCCCGGCTTCTTACCCTTATTTAATTTAATTCAAAAAAAAATACCGCCTAGTTCACTGAATCTCTGTCAAATGTTGTCCATTTCAACCATAACAAAAAAGCAGTTCGATGCTGAAACATTGTTAGCCGCTTATAGCCAGGGTGATATGGCTTTAACCGATAGGTTAGCTTTATTTTCCCCAGAAATCCAAAGTCTTATAATAGAAACCGCGATAGCGACTGTGCAAACCTATATCAGTATATCCGTCATCGCTGAAATTCCAAGGAAAGCTGAAAGAATTAACCTACACAGCCTCTGGGCAATGTTTATAAAAAATGAATGCATTGATTCCAGTAAAACACGTGTACAACAGCTTAATAAAGTTATAGAAAAAATACCGCTAGATATAAGAATAGAAAAAAAAGTGTTATTCGATTTTTTCATCCAACTCTATCAGCTATTCGATTCTCCCATCATTCAAGAATTAAATGAAAAAAGAAAACAACAATTGACAAGGCAAGCGCTAGCGTATGAAATAAATCAAGAAGAGCGTAGAAAGATTATTAGACGTATAGCGTTAGGTGGGTAAGTGCCCTCCCATCAACGTATGCAAGAAGTATTTGGTCAGGATGCAGAAAAACAGGAAAGCATTTTAGCAAAAAAATTTGGCGTTTCATTCTTTAATGCAGAAAATGAACACGAATATAAAACAGCATTACTTGAAGCCGAACAAATAAAACAATTGGGCATGTATATGTATACCACTTGTACTTGAAAATATGAACTAATCAAATTCAAATGGCATTACAATAAGTGATGCCTAATCATCCATTCATCATTGTAGAGCTTACTGAGATATTTAATCCCGCTATCCGGCAATACCGTTACAATCGTGGTTGGCTTATTCAGTGTTTCGGCTATTTTTAACGCCGCCCACACGTTAGCACCGGCGGAACCGCCGGCTAAAATACCTTCTTCTTTAGCTAAACGTCTTGCCGTCAAAAACGCCTCTTTATCAGTAAAAGGAATAACGTCATCGAGAACTGAAAAATCCATCGCTTTCGCTAAATGGTCTTCGCCCACACCTTCGACAAAATAACTACAGTTACCCGGCTCAGGAACTTTGTCCGTTTTACCGTAGTAATTTTTAAAATAATCATAATACATCGATCCAATGGGATCGGGCATCACCACTTTAATCGTCGGATCTTTTTCTTTCAGAAATTTTCCGACACCGGATACGGTACCGCCGGTACTGCCACTGGCAATAAAAATATCGCACTGCCCTTGTGTTTGCTGCCAAATTTCAGGGCCGGTGGTATGGTAGTGTGCTTGCGGATTAAGTGGATCATCGTATTGATTAATCCGAAAACTGTTAGGTGTTTTTTCTGCAATACGTTTCGCAACATTGACATAATGATCGGGCGAATCGGGCACGGCAGAGGTCGGCGTCACCACAATTTCAGCACCATAGGCCTTTAAAGCATTTTGCTTCTCTTGACTGACTTTATCCGGCATAGTCAAAATAACTTTATAGCCTTTAATCGCCGCTAGCATCGCAATCGCTGCACCGGTGTTACCGGAGGTATTTTCCACAATGGTACCTCCTGGTTTTAACAAACCCCGTTGCTCGGCATCGCGAATGATATAAGCCACAATACGATCTTTAATACTACCGCTAGGGTTCATAAATTCGCATTTGACTAACAGTGTCACCTGCTTATTGGGCGATAACTTCTCTAATTTTACTAGCGGTGTATTTCCTATTGACGCTAAAATAGTTTTAGATGTCATAGATAAGATGAAATTGCTTTCCCCATTTCAGCGGGTGATTTCACGGTACAAACACCGGCGGCTTCTAAGGCCTTGAATTTTTCAGCGGCCGTGCCTTTACCACCAGAAATAATCGCACCGGCATGTCCCATACGTTTCCCAGCTGGCGCGGTAACACCGGCAATATAAGACACAACCGGTTTTGTCACCTGCGCTTTAATAAAGTCAGCCGCTTCTTCTTCGGCTGTACCACCAATTTCGCCCACCATCAGGATCGCTTCAGTTTGGGTATCGTTTTGAAAAAGCGCTAACACATCAACAAAATTCATACCCGGAATCGGATCGCCACCAATTCCAACACAAGTGCTTTGGCCAAACCCAAGATCGGTGGTTTGTTTAACCGCTTCATAGGTTAAGGTACCTGAACGTGAAACAATTCCGACCCGACCCGGCTTATGAATAAAGCCTGGCATAATGCCAATTTTACAAGCGCCGGGGGTAATAATACCCGGACAATTAGGCCCGATTAAACGTGTGTTGGGATAATTATTTTCTAATGCCACTTTAACCGCTAACATATCTAAGGCCGGAATACCTTCGGTAATACAAACAATTAATGAAATACCAGCAGCGGCAGCTTCAATGATAGAATCCTTACAGAATGGCGCTGGCACATAAATAACACTGGCATCGGCGCCGGTTTCAGCGACCGCGTCAGCTACCGTATTAAATACCGGCAAACCCAAATGTTGTGTACCACCCTTACCCGGTGTCACGCCACCGACCATCTGTGTTCCATACGCCAGCGCTTGTTCGGAGTGAAAAGTGCCTTGTTTTCCGGTAAAACCCTGACAAATCACTTTGGTATTTTTGTCGACTAATATACTCATGTTTTTTTACCTTTTCGTGAAATTATGCCGTAATAGGCGTTTTTACCGCTTTAACTATCTGTTCGGCGGCATTGGTCAAGCTGTTAGCCGCCATGATGTTGAGACCGCTCTCTTGTAATTTCTTAGCACCTAAATCCGCATTACTACCTTCTAAACGGACGACCACCGGAATCTTAATACCGACCTCTTTTACAGCGCCAATAATACCATCGGCGATCATGTCACAGCGTACAATGCCACCAAAGATGTTGACTAAAATTCCTTTTACATTGTGATCGGATAAAATAATCTTAAAGGCTTCGGTAACACGTTCCTTAGTAGCACCACCGCCAACATCCAAGAAGTTAGCCGGATTACCGCCATGAAGCTTAATTAAATCCATGGTCGCCATCGCCAGACCGGCACCATTAACCATACAACCAATATCACCATCGAGGGCGATGTAATTTAATTCCCATTCATGAGCACGATTCTCACGTTCATCTTCTTGCGAAGCATCACGCATGCTACGTAATTCCGGCTGTCTAAATAAAGCATTATCATCAACCACGACTTTGGCATCCAAACAGATAACCCGATCGTGGTTATCAATAATCAGCGGGTTGATTTCAACTAAACTTAGATCGCGTTCAACAAACATTTTGCCTAATTGAACCAAAATATGGGTAAATTCTTTGAGCTGAGCGGCATTCAGTTGCAGTTTAAAACCAATCTCACGCGCTTGATAAGGCATGATACCTAATAACGGATCCATGGAAATTTTTAATATTTTTTCCGGGGTTTCTTCGGCCACCTTTTCGATTTCCACACCGCCTTCTGTACTCGCCATAATGACAACACGACGCGTACTACGATCCAGTACGGCGCCTAAATACAGCTCACGTTTGATATCACACGGCTCAGCAATTAATACCTGGTTAACCGGTTGACCATTGGCATCGGTTTGGAAAGTAACGAGACGTTTACCTAATAAAGCTTGCGTGATTTCTGCCACTTTTTCCTTGCTGGTGACATATTTAACTCCTCCGGCTTTACCGCGACCGCCGGCATGAACCTGTGCTTTGACCATCCAGCTATCGCCACCCAATGCATCCGCTGCTGCCAGCGCTTCTTCGACAGAAGCGGCAATCTTGCCAGGAGGGACAGGTAAATTGTACTGGCTAAATAATTGTTTACCTTGGTATTCGTGTAGGTTCATGGATTTCTTTTTTCCTCACTATTTCTATTAATTCTATTGTTACACATCAATCAATAAACGCGCGGGCTCTTCTAAAAACTCTTTAATGGTCTTTAAAAAACCGACCGATTCTTTGCCATCAATAATTCGATGATCATAAGATAAAGCAATATACATCATCGGACGGATGACAATCTGCCCTTTTTCGACAATAGGCCGTTCTTGTATGGTATTCATCCCTAAAATGGCACTTTGTGGTGGATTGATGATTGGCATATTCAGTAATGATCCAAACACACCGCTATTAGTAATGGTAAAGGTTCCGCCAGTCATATCTTCAATCGTAATATTTCCTTCTTTCGCTTTACGCCCATAATTGGCAATCGACTTTTCAATATCGGCAAAACTTAATCTATCGGCATCACGCACAATCGGAACCACTAAGCCTTTTTCTGTCGATACCGCAATACCAATGTCAAAATAATCATGGTAAACGATATCATTACCATCGATAGAGGCGTTGACCGCGGGATAACGTTTCAGTGCTTCTACCACGGCTTTGGTAAAGAATGACATAAAGCCCAAACGAATACCATGCCTTTTTTCAAAGCTTTCTTTATAAGTTGCACGAAGCTCCATGACTTTGTGTAAATTAACTTCATTAAACGTGGTTAAAATGGCCGCTGTGTGCTGAACTTCAACTAAACGTTTGGCAATAACAGCACGCAAACGTGTCATAGGAACACGTTTTTCAAGTCGTTCTCCCGTCGCCTTTGATATCTCAGGCATAACAGACGGAATGCTTGGCGCCGCAGAGGAGGTTTGATTCAATATATCCTGACGTGTCACGCGGCCGGATTTTCCACTGCCTTGCATCCCTTCTAAAGGAATACCTTGTTCGGCGGCAGAACGTCGTGCCGCCGGACCGGCGAGCCCACTCGCCGTTGGTGTGGATTCAGCCGGTTGATTGGGTGCGGGTATGGTTGCTTCAGTACTGGTCGAAGTGGAAGTTTTTGCCGTTTTCATCGCGCTATCCTTGTCTAAAGTAGCTAAAATTTCACCTGCTTTGACGACCGTTCCTTCTTTTTTTAAAATTTCACCTAACACTCCATCATCTGGCGCAGGCACTTCTAAAACAACTTTATCGGTTTCAAGATCGACGAGATTTTCATCACGCTTAACCGTCTCACCGGGCTTTTTATGCCAGGTAACAATCGTCGCATCGGCAACCGATTCCGGTAACATGGGAACCTTGATTTCAATACTCATGCTGATTCCTCTTAATAAAAATTAATGACTTTGAGAGTGTCTTCAAACGTTTTTTGACCATCATCGTGCATTTTGAAGGCCCTCTCTTAACGCTTCGTTAACCAACGTTTGCTGTTCTTGTAAATGCACCTTAGGCGAACCGACAGCCGGCGCCGCCGAAGCCGGTCGTCCGACGTAACGCAGGGTTTGATGATTGGCTAAACATGCCAACAGATAATGCTGTGTACAATACCAGGCTCCTTGGTTTTTAGGTTCTTCCTGACACCAAATAATATCCTTTACCTTGGCGTAAGTGTTTAACACCGCCTGCAGTTCTTCTTTGGGAAAGGGATATAATTGCTCTATTCGAACCAGTGCGACATCATTTAATTTTTGTTGGCGACGTTGTTCTAGCAAATCGTAATAGACTTTGCCACTACAGAGAATAACGCGTTTAATCTTTTTAACTTCCAGTTCATCCACCTCAGCGATGACGTTCTGAAAACCGCCACTGGCTAGTTCTTGTAGCGATGATACGGCAAGTTTATGACGTAATAAACTTTTCGGCGACATCACGATCAAGGGCTTACGATAAGGACGTAACATTTGCCGGCGTAAGAGATGAAAAATTTGTGCGGGTGTACTAGGGACGCAAACTTGCATATTGTCTTGCGCACACAACTGTAAAAAGCGTTCTAAGCGCGCGGAGGTATGCTCAGGTCCGGCACCTTCATAACCATGGGGTAACAACAACACTAAGCTGCACAACCTGCCCCATTTTTGCTCCGAAGAACTTAAAAATTGATCAATGACCACTTGCGCACCATTGACAAAATCACCATATTGCGCTTCCCAAATCACCAAATAGTTTGGATTAGAAATGGCGTAACCGTATTCAAAACCCATCACGCCGGCTTCAGACAGTGTTGAATCAATCACCGTAAAAGCCTTTTCATTTTTATTCAGATGCGCTAACGGAATAAAAATTTGATTGGTCTTAAAATCATGTAACACCGCATGTCGATGGAAGAAAGTACCACGACCACAATCCTGGCCCGAAAGACGTACGCCATAATCTTCTTGTAATAAGGTGGCATAGGCCAAGATTTCAGCATAGCCCCAATTGAGCGGTAATTCACCCGCAGTCATTTTACGACGGTCATCAATGATTTTAGCGACCTGTGCTTGCAAGGTAAAACCCTGAGGTAAGGTTTCCAAAGCCATGGCCACTTCTTTTAAACGCGGTAAGGCAACACCAGTGGCTACAGAATCTTGCCAATCTTGATATTTATAAGGTCGCCAATCAATTCGATATGGGTTCTTATATTCATTTTCCGAAAGACGATTAACAACCGGTTGCCCTTGGTCAAGTCGATTTCGATAATCATCACTCCATTGTTGTAATTCTTGCTGGCTAATAACACCTTGTGCTATCAATTGCTCAGCATACTGCGTACGAACCGTCGGTAATTGCTTGATGGTTTGATAAACCAAAGGTTGGGTTGCCGCCGGTTCATCTGCTTCATTATGACCATGACGACGATAACAGACTAAATCAATCACTACGTCTTTTTTGAAGGTTTGGCGAAAATTAAAGGCTAATTGCAAAGTAAATAAGACCGCTTCAGGATGATCTCCATTGACATGAAAAATAGGTGCATCCACTATTTTAGCGGGATCGGTGCAATACCAACTCGAACGTGCATTTTGCGGATCGGTCGTAAAACCAATTTGATTGTTAATAACAATATGTAAGGTACCACCGGTACCATAACCCGCTGTTTGTGAAAATTCCAAGGTTTCCATCACAATGCCTTGGCCTGAAAAAGCGGCATCACCATGGATCAGTAAGGGTAAAACTTGCTTGCCGGTGTTATCAGCACGACGCTCTTGGCGTGAACGCACTGAACCTTCAACCACCGGGTTGACAATCTCTAAATGCGAAGGATTAAACGCCATCGCAATGTGTAAAACACCCTGCGCCGTTTGTACATCGGTCGCAAACCCTTTATGGTATTTCACATCACCCGAACGATTTTCCTGGGTCAGTTTACCTTCAAATTCTTCAAATAACTTACTGGGTAATTTACCAAGAATATTAATTAAAACATTTAACCGACCGCGATGGGCCATACCAATGACAATTTCTTGCACGTCTTGTGCACTCGCCTTCGTCACTAACTCGTCCAATAAGGGGATTAAGCTATCACCGCCTTCTAATGAAAAACGCTTTTGTGCAACGAACTTATTGCCTAAGTATTTTTCCAGGCCTTCAGCCCGAATAAGACCTTTGAGAATGGTCTTTTTTTCATCGTTAGAAAAAACGGCTTGGCCTGTTACCGACTCAATACGTTCGGCTAACCAGGCACGTTGGTGCGCATCGGCAATATGCTGTGTTTCAAATCCGATAGAAGAACAATAGATCTTTTTTAAGATGTCAACAACCGTTTGAACCGTCACCTTTTGCAGACCCAATACCCCGCCTAAATGAACAGACTGCGATAAGTCCTGAGCACTTAAACCGTGATTTTCCAGGGTTAAATCAATCATTTCACGCTTTGGCGCCATTCCTAATGGATCGAGATTCGACTGATAATGACCATAGCGACGATAGGCATCGATCAGGTTGTGCACTTTGGCTAACCGTGCTGCTTCGGGACTATCCTGGATCGCCAACGGCGTGGGATTTTTGGCTAATTCGGCAAAATACGCACGAATATCGGCATGAGAAACGTCCCGTTGTTTATCTACCAGCTGATTGAAATAGGTTTGCCATTCTCTGCTCAACTGATTGGGGTCGTGTAGATACTGCTCGTAAAGCGCCTCTAAATAGCTTCCATTTCCACTGAATAGGTAAGAATTGGTACGCAAGGCTTCAAGTACGGATTTTACGTGTTCACTCATCGATTGAATTTCACCCTACCATGAAAAGGATTTTTCTTATTTTCTACTAAAAACACAAGCTAACTTCCAGGGAACAACAACGTGGCCTATATTCACAAGCAATGGGATTTTTGGCAAGTGCCGCAAAGCGGGATGCTGCCAAAAATCTAAGTGCAAAGCGTATATTAAAACGTGTCTTCAAATGTGCTAGGACGCGACAAGAAACATTGTTTTCGAGTATCGCAACGGAGCATACATGAAGTATGTGAGTAGCGAAACACAAAAAAACAATGTTTCTTGACCGTCATCGTGCATTTGAAGACACGTTTTTTATGTTTCTTCTTTTAGCATCATCGTCCTAATATGACTAATTGCTTTCGCTGGATTAAGCCCTTTAGGACAAACACTGGTGCAATTCATAATAGTACGACAACGGAATAAACTAAAGAGATCATTGAGTTCAGCAAGACGCTGCTCTTTGGCTTCATCGCGATTATCAACTAAAAAGCGGCATAGCCATAATAAAGCCGCTGGCCCTAAAAACTTATCGGGATTCCACCAATAGGAAGGACATGAACTCGTACAACAGGCACACAAAATACACTCATACAAACCATCTAGCTGTTCTCGTTCTTCAGGAGATTGTAAGCGTTCTTTCGGTGGTGGTTCTTTATCATTAATTAAATAGGGTTTAGCCTTTTCATACTGACCGATAAAAGGTTCCATATCGACAACCAGATCACGTATCACCGGCAAACCAGGCAAGGGCCTCAATACCACAGGGGATTTCAAACTGGAAAGTGGAGTGATGCATGCCAAACCATTTTTACCATTAATATTCATGCCATCGGATCCACAGACCCCTTCACGGCAAGAGCGACGGAACGAAAGCGTTTGATCCTGCGCCTTCAGTGCTTCTAAGGCATCCAACAGCATCATATCCCTGCCCGCTTCAACCGCCAAGGTATAGTCTTGCATGGTCGGCTTTTTATCTTTCTCGGGATCGTAACGGTAAATAGAAAATTGCATAGTTTAAGTTTACCTAATTAATCAGCTTATTTGCAGAGCCAAGTATTTTTTGTGGTTTCTAGGCGGATTGACTTTGAGAAGCGCAGTGTACACGAAGTACACGAGCATCGGAAAAGACAATCCAACAACGAAACAACAAAAAGACGGCCATGCTAGTAAGTTCTTTCTTTTAGTTCCATCGGCGCCATAGTCAGTGGCTTCATGTTAACTGCTCTAAACGCAATCTGTGCATCCTCAGAAAAATAGATTAAATGCTTCAGCCAATTTTTATCATCGCGCTTAGGATAATCTTCCCGACTATGCGCACCACGACTCTCTTGACGTGTTAACGCCGAAACAGCCGATGCATAAGCCACTTCCATTAAGTTGTCTAACTCTAGCGCTTCGATTCTCGCGGTATTAAAGACTTGGCTATTATCGATTAACGCTGCATGCTGTAAACGTTCTCTGAGTTCGGTGAGTTTAGCTAAACCCTCTTGCATATAATGTTCCGTACGAAAGACACCAAAATCATTCTGCATCGTTTGTTGCATTGCTTGGCGAATCTCAACCACACTTTCACCTTTCGTTGTCGTGTTCCAACGATTAAGTCGGGTTAATGCGCCTTCTAAATCATCGCAACTCACAGACGATAAAGGTAAATCTTGTTGCAATGCCTGCTCGACGTGCAAACCGGCTGAACGTCCAAATACGACTAGATCTAATAGCGAATTACCGCCCAAGCGATTAGCACCGTGCACTGAAACACAGGCACATTCACCGGCCGCATATAAACCGGTTACTACCTGGTCATGACCCTGATTATCCAACGTAAGTACCTGCCCGTGCACATTGGTCGGTAACCCACCCATCATGTAATGACAAGTGGGAACCACAGGAATCGGTGTCGTAATCGGATCGACATGAGCAAAAGTGATCGCCAGCTCGCGGATACCGGGTAAACGCTTCTTAATCAGCTCTGCACCGAGGTGATCCAACTTCAGCTTAACATAATGGATACCGTTAGCATCAACAAACCCATTTCCAGCACGTAGCTCTAATGCCATCGCTCGCGCCACCACATCGCGCGAGGCTAAATCTTTGGCATGCGGCGCATAACGCTCCATAAAGCGTTCACCGTTTTTATTAATTAAATATCCGCCTTCACCACGACAACCTTCGGTCACTAATACCCCGGCACCGGCAATACCCGTGGGGTGAAACTGCCACATCTCCATATCCTGCACAGGAAGACCGGCACGCAAGGCCATACCTACGCCGTCACCGGTATTAATAAAGGCGTTTGTCGTTGATTGGAAAATTCGTCCGGCACCACCGGTCGCTAAAATAGTGGCACGGCTATGAAAAAAAACCACCTCACCCGTTTCAATCGATAAAGCCGTTAAACCGGCAATATGTCCTTGAGGGGTTTTTACCAGATCGATGGCATACCATTCATTAAAAAAATGAGTTTTAGCTTTCAGATTTTGTTGATAGAGCGTGTGTAATAAGGCGTGACCGGTTCTATCCGCGGCCGCACAGGTACGCGCGGCTTGCTCACCACCAAAATTTTTTGATTGTCCACCAAAAGGACGTTGATAGATCTTACCCACGTCCATACGTGAAAAAGGCAGACCCATATGTTCTAACTCATAAACGGCCTCCGGACCGGTTTTACACATGTATTCGATAGAATCTTGATCCCCTAAATAATCTGATCCTTTCACGGTATCATACATGTGCCAACGCCAATCATCTTCATGAGCATTACCCAAGGCACAAGTAATACCGCCTTGCGCAGAAACGGTATGCGAACGGGTAGGAAAAACCTTAGAAATAAGTGCTACTTTTTGACCCGAATTGGCTAACTGTAATGCAGCGCGCATGCCGGCACCACCCGCACCGACGATAACAGCATCAAAGGTATAAGTGGGTATCGCCATATTTAATTACCCCAAAAAATAGCTATACCCCAAATAAAACAGAGTAATAGCCCAATAATTATTAGTATTTGTGCACTCAAACGCAAAACCAGTGGTTTTATATAATCGGTGATAATCGTCCACATCCCTATCCAGGCATGCCAAACCAAACTCAGTAAAAATAGCGTACTAAATACGCGCATCGACGTATGACTCAATAAGCCTTGCCAAAGCGCATAGTCTACCGTGGCGTGTGTCACAAAGAAGCCCAACAGAAAGACGATATAAAGTAGCATCACCAACGATGTCACGCGCTGTAGTAACCAATCGCGTAGACCATTACCGGTTAGGCTGGTGATGTTAGTTAATTTTGTTACCATAAGTAAATTCCCATCAACACTGTCAATACCGCCGCCAACGCGATAACCAGCCCCGCACTAAAACGGGCCTGCGTTAGATTTTCGCCCACACCGGCATCCATCACTAAATGACGAATACCGGCCAGTAAATGGTAAAAAAGTGCCAATAAAAAAGCCAAAATAATAAATTTAGTCAGTGAATGGGTTAAGCAACTATGGACAACAAAAAAGCCTTCAGGGCTTTTCAAGGAAACGCTCAGCAAACCTAGGAATAAGGGAATGAGCAAGAATAAGATAAAACCAGAAACGCGATGCAAAATAGAAGCAATCGCCGTGATAGGAAATCTCAGGGTCAATAAATTGAGATTAAGCGGTCGTTTATTAGCCACAGCTCAGCCTTAAATAAAATTTAGGGTCCAAAAGGGGGGGATTATACGCTCAATCCGCAAGCAAATACAAATACTGGACTTACACAAAAGATTGTACGCCACTCCGGCAAAAGCCAATCTACATTAAACATTAAACCTCCTAGGCGTTTGTAAAGCGTTGGTTCTTTTTCAACTTCCTTCCAATTTTTTTTCTGTTAATTTTTTGCTAATTTTTCCCTCATTTTTATTTAATTTTTACTTGTTAGCCTATATCTGTAATCAATTTTATCAATAAAAACTGATAAATCACATTAAACGTGGACCGCTGACTAAACTAAAAAGAAATAAAAAACGATGCCAATAAGCAAAAACACGATATTAAAGATACCTAATTACAACAATGCAGAACAGCTTTTGACATTTTTCTCTAACAATAAAGAGAGGTTTAATCCCTTCCTATTAACTGTATTACTTAATAAGCTTAGCCACTTGATTTCTGACGAAACATTGGACCAACACAAAGCCGCTATTTTAGAAATTCTTGAATTTTCTGAAGAATTTGAAACCAAACTCTTTGATACAATAAGTATCGCGACCTTCTTCAATACTCTCGCTAAATGGCCTGCCCTGATGGCTGAACCAGTTTGTGAGAGGGTAATTGACAATTTCTTACCGGATATTGCCGAACGCGCTTACGCCTTTAAAGGCCAAAGTATAAGTAATCTATTCAATGCGTTGTCTAAATATCCGCCGCTAGCTGAGTTAAATCATAGTGATTCTTTTAAAGAAGCCATTAACGCCTTATTACTAAACGTCAGTAATAATCCTCAGTTCAATTCGCAAGACATATTACTCACTGCATTAGCACTTTGCTATTTTACCCATTTTAAGTTGTTAGACGCTAGCTTCCCTCAACAAACAATCATCAAATTACTTAAGTCTGAGATTTTAGAATCTGCCATAGTGTCAAACCAGTTATCGCCTATGGCGATCAATCAACTTCAGCAAATTTTTATCTATGCGCCTGAAATTAAAAGCGCTATGGGCTCTCGGACTTTAACACACCTTTTAAATGAAGATGTTATTCTCGCAGAAAAACCTGAATCTTCTTTATTACATCAAGACGTATTTCGTTATTTAAAAAAGTGCGTCCCAGCTGAGTTTTTAAGTGAAATATTTATCAATGAATATAAAATTGGGCATACTTTTGTTGATATTGCTTGCCCCAAAGAGCGCTTTTGTATTCAAGTCAATGGTCCATACCACTTATACGGGGAAAGGAAAACAACAACGTTTAAACAATAAGAGCCAATTTACCCAACATTTATTAGAAAAGCAGGGTTGGACTGTATTGACTATTAAATATAAAGATTGGCAGACTATGACTAACAAGGAAAAAAAGACTTATCTAATGGAGCTCACACGTCCCTTTTTAAAAGAAACTCCAAATTTAATAAAACAAGAACAGCTACAAATACAGCAACAGCTTTTAAACCTACAAATGCAACAGTTGCCCCCTGCGGCAGCAACGTATTCTGCACCAACAGCGCCAGTCTATAATTTCCCAACGCCAGTATACTATTCCGCAATGCCGTCATACCCAACCTTCCAAATGAACCACCTGTCACCGTATCCAATACCATACCAACCGACAGCAACAGCTTACTTAGTATTCACAGAACCGGTATATTTTTCCACCATGCCGCCGCAATTTTCTGCAGCGGCACATTCTCCAGCAACACAACCGTTTCCAGAAGTGCCTCTGTCAGAAAATCCAACCGTAAATTATGACCGCCACAGTAATTTTTTTAGGCCGCCCACCACTCAGTCTACCGATCAAATCCAATCTGACAGAGGCTTTTCACCGTGGTTTTACAAATAAGTAAGTATTAAGCTAATAACAGACACATTCGAGTATCAGCTATTTAAGTGGACTAAAGATACTAACGGTTGGATTTCCTTGGCCGTCAATTCTCGCCACTGGCCCCGCCTTAAGTCAGTGGGTAACTGGATATCGCCAAATCGCACTCGTATCAAACGACTGACTTTGACGCCTTGTGATTCCCATAAGCGCCGCACTTCTCTATTGCGACCTTCTTTCAGTACGACATGATACCAACGATTGGCGGCTTCGCCACCACGTTCTTCAATACGTGTAAAAGACGCCACTCCATCGTCTAATCTAACCCCTTTTTTTAAACGTTGAAGCATTGTGGTGTCGACATCGCCCAACACGCGCACGGCGTATTCTCGCTCTATTTCATAGGAAGGATGTGATAAACGATGCGCTGATTCACCATCATTAGTAAAGATTAATAAGCCTAAGGTGGTAATATCCAAACGCCCAATCATAATCCAACGTTCACCCCTTAATGGAGGTAAACGTGAAAATACCGTGGGTCTATTTTCTGGATCCGTACGCGTACAAACTTCATCTTCCGGTTTATGATAAATTAACACGCGTCGCTTAAACGGTATGGCTGGAATTAATTTAATCGGCTTACCATCAACAAAGATTTTTGCCGTGCTGTCCACCCTAGTGCCGAGCTTGGCCACTTCTGGACCTATACTGACCCGGCCTTGTTGGATCCAGCGTTCAATTTCTCGCCTCGAACCTAAGCCAAGATTAGCCAATACTTTTTGTAATTTTTCACTCATCTATTAACGCCTAATTTTCTTTAACAAACTATAAATGGCGTAGATGTTTTTAACAATAAAAAAATAACTTCACATTATTGATCTAAAACATAATTATTTATATTATAAAAACATAATTAATTATATGTGATAATAATATGTACAAACCTAAGTATTTATTTAAACTTTCCAATCAACAAAAAGAAACATTTTTTTTTATTGGTGAAGCCAATGCAGAAACTGGCACGCGTTTTATCGTGTGGAAGTCGGATGAGCAATTGAATTGGCGATCGGTAAAGATAAAAAAAATTGATAGTGTTCGGAGCAGTAAAACTCTGACTCTAGACGATGGAAGCAAAATAAGTATCTTACACAATTCATATTTCAAAAAAGCAACTTTCATGCCCTTTGAAAACTATCATCACTTTAATTTTAAGCTTAATCCTCTCAAACACACGATTGAAGTTTATAATGCCATTAAGTTACCGCATATAACCGGCTTGGATACCTCACTTATTCCTGAAAGCTGCAAATCCTATTTGTTAAATACCACCGACGAAAAATCGGGATTTTTTCAAGCAGCAGCAAATAACACTAACGATAGGATAAATTGGACTTTTGATCAATTTATTCAAGCGATTAAAGCGCAAAAACAAGAAGTCGTGAGTTATTTTGGCCACGCTATGGTTTCTCTAGCTGAATACAAAAAACTTAGTAAAAAATATAACTTAACAGAGCAGGGGCTAGTTTTAACATTACAAATACCTGACACTTCAGTAAAAGTAAAAGAAATAGAAACGAATTTACAAAGACGGTTTGGATACTATTTTTGTGTTAGGCAGAAGGACACTATCCTATTAGCTCGAATGGGAATAATAAAACACTGGACTACTATTAACCAAACCATGCAATCAATAGCAGAAAATTCAAATTTTAATGTTTACTCTGTTTCAACTAACGAAGAAATGATAGGCAACGACGGTAAATCTGCCAGTGCTTGCAAATTAAAATGATCCAGAAATGTTTTGGTAGTCGCATAAAGATTGGGCCGACCGGGCACTTCACGTTGACCCACGGCATGAATCCATTCTTGATCCAATAGCGCCTTGATAATATTAGGACTCACCGCTACCCCACGAATGGCTTCAATATCACCCCGTGTAACCGGCTGCTTATAAGCAATAATAGCCAAGGTCTCTAAAAAGGCACGCGTATAGCGTGGCCGTTTTTCCGGCCACAATCCTTTTATCCAATCACTCAGCTCAATGGATGTCTGAAAGCTATAACCATTGGCCAGTTGCTTTAAACGAATCCCACGCGGTAGATAATCGGTTTCCAACGCCGCCAACGCCTGTTTTAATAGCGGTTTCGCTGGCCGTTGCGCTTCCGAAAATAGAGCGGATAAACGTTCCAAACTCACCGGTTCACCCGCCGCTAGAATGGCAGCTTCCAAAATGGTTTTAAGTTGTTCAATTTCCATACCCTTAACTATAGCAGTTATCCCATTGCTTGTAAGTATACGTCTAGGGGGCTTAGGCTGAGCGTGAGGAGTCCCGCTAATAGTGGATAATGATCCCCCGCTCAGCTTTTCAAGGTTTACTATCTATCTGACTCTGGACAAGCACAAACGATTGGCGGATCGATATTTAAATAGAGTACCTGCGTGGTAAGTGTTTCATCTTTTTTAGAAACTTTATTTAAAAAGACGTAAATCAAACTTTCACCCACGGGTGCTACTTGAATGCTGTCATATATTTGCATTTTAGCGTCACTCACAGCTTTTAACATAGCTTCGGGTAGTTCGTAAGCATTGACTGTTTTTTTACGGCTATCATAAACAAAATAGCGTGCCAGATCCCCATCTCTAAACATATCACGAGGAAATATAAAAAGCTTTCTCCCTAATCTACCAGAGATATGGGTTACCGCATTAACACGCGCAAATTCCTTATAATCTGTACCTGAATAAGTGATCTTAGCAGAAACCTTCTTTTTAGGGTTAATATGGGCAAAATAAGCAAAACGTTTCCCTTCTACGATGTCACCATCAACAGTGATGGTTTCTATAACGATTGTTTCTGTGACCTCTTTTTCGTCGTTACCAATAATAATAATTTTTTCTTCCTCATCGTAATCAACAATCGGATTAGTATGCTCTTCCTCTGTTATATCAATGGGTCCTAAACAAGAATTACCCTCTACTGCCTGGCCATTGGCCGCAAAGGCTTTTCCTGATTTCCAACCGGCCATGCTTCCGCCCGCTAAGCCGGCATTGTTACCAAGCTTAAACAAAGTTGTATCCGCTTCGACATTAGCAGGATGATATTGATGCTTATAACTTGGTATGATGTCCTTGGTGAAACCCGCTGTCACACAAAAAACTCCTTTTAGATGAGTTACATAACATTTAAAGCGATCATTTTCAGTCTGACCAAATATACTATATATACCGTTTCTGTCCTGGACCTTTTCTTTGAATGTAATAAATTGTTTAGGCGGCATGAGCTTAGTGCTTTCCAATAGATAACTACGGAAAAACAAATTAGGCTGAAATTTTTCCTTATATAATAAATAAATTTTATTATTGTCCTTGTTAAAAGCCGCAGCAATATGTGTCAGCTCATTCTTGCACACTATTTCGGTTTTTGAGTCTTCACCCCAAACATAAATCGCATCCACTTTATGGTTATCATTCATAGCCTCCCAAGCTGACTTGGTTGCAACCTCAGGGCTATATACCGGTGAGTCCAAGAGAGCGAGCTCATTATCTTTTGTACCCCGATCGTTTTTTTTGGTTTCAGTCTCTTCTTTCTTACCTTCTTCGGCAAACGGCAAAACAAGTGCTAGCATTAACGTTGTCTGCTTAGAAATAGGCGTTTTTTGATGATAATAAGCGATTAAACTACCCTGTAGATCGGTAGATGATTTTTTTACAAATAAACCTATTTCTGTTATTTTTTCATTCTGTAGCTTTTCTGGTATCATTATTTTAAACGTATAAGTAGGCTTACTTTTTACAAACTGCACTTCTTGTGCATCGATGCGAGATAGCTCAGCAACAAGCTTTATCGGATCAAAAACTTTTTCGGTTTCATTGCCCAAGACAATACTTATTTCTCTTAATTTCAAACCACCCTCTGATACCTTAGGACATTTCGTTAGATGAGTCGTAGGCACGAGGTTAAATTTCATTACTTCAGTCATAAAATCCCTTATTGCTATTATTTATAGTTGAGCCTAAATAATAGCAATAAATAATTTAATTTCTTATTGCAATCTACATTAAGTATGTCTATCCAAACAGTAAACAAGCGAGTCGCTATGCTCATGAAAAATTTTGGCCATCGTGTCCCCAAAATTAATTCGCATCACGCGACTGAAATTAGGCCGCGATTCGTCCTGCGT
>CAYQIM010000032.1:0-5728 GCA_964417555.1 Rickettsiella sp.
GGACGCAGGACGAATCGCGGCCTAATTTCAGTCGCGTGATGCGAATTAATTTTGGGGACACGATGGCCAAAATTTTTCATGAGCATAGCGACTCGCTTGAGGATTAACGGTGCTTAGCTTGCTAAGATCGGCATTTTGGTCCATTGGTTTCACTTCTGGCTTGTTGTTGGTTAAACCGTCTTTTTGTCCTTTTTTATGAGAATCTTCCTTTTTGGCAGGTGTTGCCGCTTTTTGATCGGTGGTAACAACAGAAGAAGGTTGGCTCGACGCATTAACCGCTTCGTCGGCCGCGAAGGCGGGGATAGCTAAGACAGCGGTGGTTAAGCCTAATACGAGAGCTTGTTTCAGTTTCATCACTAAGGACTCCAAATTTTATTATTAAGAATTGTCACATCACTTTGTATAAAAAAGCATGTGGCGCTATCATACCCAGTAAAAAACGCAGTGGGAAGACCTTTTTAGAAAAAAAATATGCTAAAACAGCTAAAACAATGCATAAAACCATTTATGGTTGCTCCCATGATGGGATGGACAACACGTCATTATCGCTATTTTTTGCGCCTTATCTGCAAGAAAGTGCATTTATACACGGAAATGTTTACCACCGGAGCAATTCTACATAGTCCGCATCGCCATCATTTACTAACTTATCATGCAAGTGAACAGCCATTGGCTATTCAGTTAGGGGGTAGTGTACCAGAGGAGTTAGCGCAAGCCGCTAAAGTCGTCGAAGCGTATGGTTATACCGAAATTAATCTAAATGTGGGTTGCCCTAGTGATAGGGTGCAGTCTGGTTGTTTTGGTGCCGTATTGTTTAAAAACCCTGTACTTGTCGCGGATTGTATCGCGGCAATGAGAGATGCTGTGCGGTTGCCCGTTACGGTTAAAACGCGTATTGGTGTCGATGACTACGAGAGTTATGACTACTTAGCCAATTTTATCCAAACCGTTAGCCGAGTGGGTTGTCAGACATTTATTATCCATGCCAGAAAAGCCTGGTTATCTGGTTTAAGTCCTAAAGAAAATCGCGAAATTCCACCCTTGAATTATGAATGGGTTTATCAGATTAAGAAAGATTTTCCACATTTAATCATTGTTATTAATGGGGGTATTAAAAATTTAGCGGAAGCGTATCGCCATTTAGATAAGGTCGATAGTGTGATGATAGGACGTGCGGCGTGGTATACGCCTTATCTGTTTAGGCCCCTCGATTTTCCTAATAAGAATGAAAAATTGTGTGTTCAAGATCGGATTGCTATTACACAGTCCTATATTCCTTATGCGCAAGCGGCTTTTCTACAAGGTGAAAATTTATCGCATTTACTACAGCCGTTATTTGGTTTATTTCATGGTGTGGTTGGTGCTAGGCAATGCCGTGGGTGCTTAACGCGCGCGATCCAAATGAATGAATCACCGGCTATTACCTTGGAAAAAAATCTTAGCCAAATATTTATGTAGCGATAGGCTTTCCATTTATCAATGGATATGCCTTATTTAGGCGGGGTAGCCAATGCTAATTTATCCAATAGTTTTCCATTCGCGATGTTTTCCTCGTTTTGAATATAAAAATAAATTATTAATCTAATAGGCAATAAATATATTTAATAGATAATATATTAAATTTAAATCTGTGATAGGATTTTTTAATGATTCTCAATTATTAAGGAATGTCATGTTAGAAGAATCTATCCAATATCAACGGGAGCTAGATCAGGCGTTAATCAATGCAGCAAACAATAGTGATTTAGTGCAGGTTAGAAAATTTTTAGGAAAAAGGGCTAATCCTAATGCAGCTGATGCTTTCGGGCATACCGCGTTGCATAGGGCGTGTTTAGGGGGCTATAAAGAGGTAGTAATGTTGCTTCTAACTAAAGGAGCTAACCCGAATGTGGCGGATCATAGCGCAAGGACACCATTGTTTTGGATGTGTCAGCTAGGCTGTTATCGTAGGAAAGTGGAGGTGGCTGCACTATTACTGGAAAAAGGAGCCGACCCCAATATAGCTAATTTTAACGGGATAACTCCATTGCATGAGGCGTGTTTAAGAGGCTATACGGAGCTAGTCACATTGCTGCTAAAACAAGGGGCTAACGTAAAAAATGATACGAGTGGAATATCGCCGTTACACAGTGCATGTTCGAAAGGTCATACGGCGATAGCAGCCCTGCTGCTAAAAAGCTATCCCCATTTAAAGGATACCATTGATTATCGTAGAATAACGCCGTTACATGAGGCATGTTCGAAAGGTTATATAGAGATAGTAACATTGTTACTAGAAAAAGGGGCCAACCCGAATGCAGCTAAGAATGATGGAACAACTGCATTGCATCTGGCATGTTCGAGAGACAATACGGAACTAGTAACGTTGCTTCTAAATAAAGGAGCCTACTTAAAAAATGATAAGAATGGAATATCACCGTTGCATCTAGTATGTTCGAAAAATGATATGAAAAAAGCTGTGTTGCTTATTCGTGATTTATTGTTAAAAGATTCAACTGCAGAAAAATTTAGCTATATTTCAGAAGATAAAAGTAAGCGAAGTCACAGCCTTTTATACTATTGGAATGAATGTAAAAAGGAAATCGAAAAAATGAAGGAAAAAAAATTTGTGCTTCTACCCACTACACGTTTTTTGATTTATTGAGCAATAACGAATCTACACTCGCAGCTATAGTTAAAAATCAAAAGATTAGAAAGACCTTAGCGATTTTCAATTTCTATACAGAATTTCCAATTTTTTTAGAACTAAAAGCTAATTATGCTAAGGGCATAAAACGTTATGAGCTTGAAAATAAATTAGCAACTCTACATATAAGTGATAAGGAAAATAAAGTTACCTTGGAGGGGGATACGGTACGTGAAATTTCTAAACACCTTAAGAACATAGATGACTTAAAAAATTTATTGGCGGCCTGTAACTTGAAAAAAGAAAATAGTTTAGCTGATTCTGATAGAGAGAAATCAGTTGATAACCCTCTAGAAAGTGCAGCCGAGAAAAAAAGTGAAGTTTTATCTGGGCCTAGTACGTCGGGAGTAAATCGGTTTAAAGGGAGTATATTTTCACCTCTGGCTTCTGATTGTTATTCAAACTCAGAGCCAGAAGAAGAAATTGAACAAGTCGTTAAAAGTATGAAATCTACCCCCTCGGGCAATTAATTTTTACTTTTTAACTAATAAATTACTATGCCGAAACAACCTAGACAACAGAATCTTTTTTTTGCAGGTAAGTCATTAGCATTCAGTAATGTGGTAATAGATGGTCAAAATACACGGATTATCGATTTAATTCAGGAAGAAAATGGACTACAACGTTTATGGGAAATTCCTAATGCATACAATACGGCTTTGTTGATTGAAAATGGGGATGATTTAAACGTTTTTTTTAGATTTCTATATGAACCTAATCGTTTGGCTGGCTTAGAATGGTTGCATAGTCTAAAAACCCTTTTCAGTAAGGGTAATGCTGATGAGTTTTCTATGCTTTCTGGATATTCAGCTAGTATTGCTCATTATGCCTCGTTATTGAGTCTTTTAAATGAAGAAAATCGACAATATTTTGTAGCTAGGCTTTTAGAACCACCTGCAAAACGAAAGATTAAAGCTTCTTTGCAAGAAGACTTAGATACCATCCGATATGGTAAAGTTGAAACGTCTTCAACTTTAAAAGAAGGAATAAAAACGCTTATAAAATTAGGCTATAGCGATTTTAGCGGTCTAATTTTCCATGAGAATCGATCTAATTTTACAGTAAGTTATCTAAAAGATATCAGCTTTTCAAATATTAATTTCAAATCCTCGATTTTTCATGAACCTATTGTGGAGTGTCGGTTTATTAACTGTAATTTAGAGAGAGTCTCCCTGCAGAAAGTTGAAGGTGGCTTATTTCAAAATGTTGGTTTAGGTAGAGATACTCATTTCCAGCAAGCGCAATTCATTAATGTAATTTTCCAGGGTCCTATTTATTTGAGTTCTACTTTTTTGGACGAGACGCAATTCATCGGTGTAACTTTTAATGCTTTTACCCCTGACTTTACTATTCTTGGCGCTGCTATCCTTGATTTTAGTTTTGCTTCACTGAATGAAGCGAGATTCACGTCTTATACTTTGAATTCTACAATGTTTCATACTACATTTAATTTACCTATTAGTTTTCAAGGAGCTGATCTTACTAAAGCAATATTTTCTGAGGTCCAATTTAAAGGCTCTGTTAATTTTCAGTTTGCTGATTTCAGTAAAGCTATTTTTTCTAGAGCAAGTTTCCAGAGCCAACAACTGTTTCCTAATAATCCAGGGCTTAAGTTTTGTAATTCTTTTCAGAATGCTATATTTCACGAAGCAAACTTTAATGAAGCCATTTTTGATGGCCACGTTAATTTTGCAAAAGCTGAATTTTATAAAGCAGATTTTTCTGGAGCTCGATTTTTGAGGAATCCATGGAGAGAAATAGCGCTAGCTCTTGATTCAGCTGCTTATTACAATAATTTTAAATATGCAGAATTAAAAGAGGCAAATTTTAGCAATACCCTTTTTGAGAGCCCTGTTGATTTTGAAAGTGCTGATTTTAATAAAGCTATTTTTTCTGCAGCTGCATTCATGAATAAAAAGCCTTTTTTTAAGAATAATGGGATTATTAAGGTTTGCCATTTTTTTGGTAACGCTAGATTTTTCCGGACAAAATTTAACAATACCATTTTTCAGGGGCCTGTTAGTTTTATAAGGGCTAAATTCAGCAATACCGATCTTTCTGAAATTCAATTCAACAGCATCCTATTTGTTAATGATCCTTATGCAGGAAAGTATGATGCTGATTTTTACCAAGCAGAATTATTAAACATAGATTTTAATAAAAGTGTTTTTCAAGGCTCTATGAGTTTTGAAGAGGCGATATTGGGGAAAGTCGATTTTTCTGGAGCCCATTTTAGAAGTAAAAAGCCTGCTGATAGCTTACTTTTCGATTACAGTAATAATTTTTATCAAGCAAGATTAGTTGAAGTCAATTTTAAGCAGGTTTTTTTTCATGATTCTGTTAATTTCTCAAAAGTATATTTGTGCCAGGCCAATTTTGATGAGGCAGAATTTAAGCGAGATATTAACTTTCAGGATGCCAAGCTTGAAAATGTCAGTTTCAAAAAGGTTAAGATAGAGGGTGCGGTTAACTTTCAAGGTGCTGATCTGCAAGATGTTGATTTCAGTGATTGTGATCTTTCAAACGCTGATTTTGGAGAGGCTGTTGGTTTAGGGACTACTATTTTAAAAGGAGCGACCTTAACAAGCGAGCAACTTTTTCAATTTTATAAGCAGGGACATAGAAATTTTCTTGAGGTTAAATTAGTGGATGAACTTCCCCATAATTTTAAACAACAGCAATTGTCGGGCGCGAAATTTTCTGAACAGCTATTTAAACACTTAACTTTGCAAGGGTTTCGAAACTTTCAAGCTAGTGATTTGCGCGCAGTGTCCCCCGAAGTTTTACAATTTTATCGGCAACAAACCGATTATCATTTTGAAGGGGCTCAGTGGCCGGTTGAGCTTTTTTGCCCCATGTTGCAGAAACGTTCTTCATGTACCGATGAAGTTATGCCTTTAGCCAAGCGATGGCACACTATTAGCGATTTGAGAATGTGTTACCAACGACGAGACAATGAGAGCATTGCGGAAGCAATGCGAAGTTGAGGAGCCCGCGATAGGCGTGCGTTGACGGGCGAAGCAGGAAACGCATCACGCCGTA
>CAYQIM010000033.1:0-13942 GCA_964417555.1 Rickettsiella sp.
CGGCGTGATGCGTTTCCTGCTTCGCCCGTCAACGCACGCCTATCGCGGGCTCCTCAACTTCGCATTGCTTCCGCAATGCTCTCATTGTCTCGTCGTATGAAAGCTAATCCAATTCCATAAAGTATGGCCTTTTCAATGCCACACAGTTTTTTCTCTAATCGATCTAATCTCTGGATTATTCGAAATTCGCTATCTTGATTAAACATATTCATATTATTATTCCTATTGATTAATTAGCTTGTCTTCTTATCAGCTCTTGTTCGGCTAAAGATTTGTAGTCTTTATTATTAGCAGATAACCATTGCAAATAATTTTCAGGTATTTCATCCATTGATTTACCTTTGTATTTGCCAATTGGCATGATAGGTAATCCTTCGTCCACTATCTCTTCAGGCGCTTCTTCAGTAATAATTTCTTGTGTTTCAGCAGGTGAAATATTTAAAGCTTGTTTAAGCTTATCGACACCATTGACAGAGGGAAATTCTAGAATCTTATCGGTATCTAATATTTCTGTTTTTCCTTCCATTTCTTCATAGGTAGGTTCTTGGCTTACTTCTTCAGGAAATGCTATACGATATCCTAATGATTCTGTACACTTACATATCATGAATTTAGGTTTTGTTAGCCACATTTTATTAGGCGCTGACGTTTTATTAGATGCCTTGGCATATTCCTCTTTCCAAAATCTTTTTACTGGAAATTTAGCTATTTTCCCTTTAATTAATCTTTTGAAAATCATTGAGCAGAATTCAGGATAAGTAACAGTGACACCATCAAGTGTTTCTGTTATATCAGGTCCAAATACGGGTTCAGTAAACCCTAAAAATTGACCAGTTCTTGAAGCTTGAATTCTATATAAACCAATAGCAGGCATGATTACATCTTGATAATTATAGTTACCTGTCTTACCAGTTTTTAACTGGCATATTAACGGGATGAACTGGTTTTAACATGGGATCTAAATTTCTATGCTTACAGTAACTAATAATTAATGCTACAGTTTCATCGTTAGCTCCAGCGTAAACACTATTTTTTAATGCTAAAAATAGTTCCTTGTTATCTTCTTGTATTTTAATTGGCAAATTCATATAAATTCCTCTCAACAGTTCTAAGTAAACGATAACCACCTTTGGTTGCTTTAAACGTAACAATGGGTTTTCCAGCACACTGAATACCGGATGTTTCACCGATATAAAGTGTTATCTTGTCATTGAAATTCTTCTCTTCCTTTTCAAGTTTCTTTTTTTCTAGCTTTATTTCATGGAGTTTTTTAGCTGACTCCATCATTTCTAGGGTCGCTTCCTTGTAATCGCCATTATCTTGAGGATAAAGCAGCGAAATATCAGCGCGATTGGATGGGTCAGGCGGCTTATTTGCTAAGACATGTTCATGCCAAAAGTATTTTTCTTTTTCTATGAGTGCTTTAATAATGGCTTCATCGCGTTTCACTTCAAAAGTCATCAAACGATTGCCACCAACCAAAGCAGCTATATAAGCTAATCCATAGCCCGTAACCGCTAATTGGTGTTGAATTTGCGTCATGTAATGCAAGGGGATTTGATCTGTTCCTTCATCACCCCATTGATAAAACTTAAACGATCGTTCGCTGACGTTTTTACATTCAACAATTTCATCCTTCCCAACTACCTTCCTATCTAAATGTGCAATCATCCAAGGATAATCAGGATGTTTTAAGGTTTGTGGGACTTCTTCGAGATAAATCCCTTTAATGTCAGAAAATAACTGGGCAATACTGTCTTCTAATACACTGCCGATATGGCGTGGATCATTGCAAGGAACTTCTTCCTCTTCACTTTGCCCCATTTTATCCAGCCATAATTGATACGGTGTGCAGTAAGGATTAAGTCCTAATAAACTCGCTACATCACTACTACCGATGCCTTGCCTTCTTGCTTGTCGTTGTTCGGTCGTGATCATATGTCCTCCTTATTTTCTATTCCGAGAGCGAATCCGATAAATTTTTTCAGATCAGATTGACTTCGATTCCATGCTTCAAAACTATCCTTTGATGATGATTCCCATAGCCGAGCATATTAGGGCTTAGTGGCTTTTTATACTTTATGAATTGAACAATCTCCCAAACACAATTATCAAAATCTCTATAGGAGGAAAATTTAAGCATGAGCCACCCCTCCTTTTTTTGTGTTTATTTGGTCTTCAATAGCAGTATTAATATCCGCAATAAAATGCTCATTAGAAATAAAATCATTTAGGAGATATTCATCTAAAGCATCATGACTTTCTTTAGAAGCTTTACTTATAAGAATTTGGATAAGGCGATCTATTATTTCGAAATAATCCTCATTATCGATAAAAACAGCGTTTCTTTCAGTTTTGATGATTTCCATGACGAGATTAAATCTTAGGTCATCAGGTAAATCGTCATAGCTCTCATAGCCATTATTTACAGAATCTATAATCATCCGATCATATTCTTTTGACACACACCATCGACTCTTTCTCCATTCAGGAATGGTGTTTTGAGCATAGCTTGAACTTAAAGGCGCTACATGTGCTAGATGTTGTACGTTACCCATGAGCCACCTCCTTTGCTAAGGCGGAGGAATAAGACTCGAAACCATCGTATAGGGCCAGATTATGGGCTGTATCTAATAGAAGGTTTCTTAATTTAGTTAGGTCATCAGCCGCTTCTATCAGAAGGTCTGCGCTTTGTTTTTGACAAAGGTATAAGGATTGAAGAGAAGGATAGGGATTAATATCAACATCCAACGCATTATGTGATTCTTCAATACCTATTTGGAATGACTCCAAAAACATCTCTAATGCTTCGATTAAACTGCCAAATTGAATACCCTTTTTAGTAGTCTTTAACTCATCAATTAAATCCTTTACATAAGCTGATATTTGGTAGCATTGTGGTAGATAATCGGTAGCTAGTTTTCTTAGCTGAGATGATTGCGGTAAATGGACGGATTGATTTAAGATGGGGTTAGCCATAGTTTACTCCTAGTAAGTAGATTGTGGTTAGCTGGTAGTTGGGATTGCCGTCCCTTCTATCAGCGCTATTTGTTACTATATGCACATTTAATGTATTAAATTACAAGTGCTTAGTCAACCTTTTTTATCATTTTAAGTATTTTCTTATTGTCTCCCTGTATTGCATCTTTAATAAGTAACTCGACAACGGCATTCATTGAAAGCTTTATATTTAGGTGTTCGTTGATCTTATTGGTCAATTCTTTTAGACCATCAATAGTTGTTTTGCGAAATCTAAAGGTTTTAATTGCAGTTTCATCGTTTTTGGACATTTATGCTTCCAACAAAAATATAGGTAAAATTTAAACATATATGATGTATTATAAAATATGTATATTTAGCATACATCAAATAGTACCACTATAGATATTGAGTAACAAATTTACTTGGAGTGATAATTTCAATTCCACTATATCCTGTAACAGTAAGTAAATCAGCATCGCCACTAATAATTAAATAACATTGTGCTGTTAATGCTGCTGCAATGAATTTATCGTCATCTGGATCACGTGAGACAGGTTCTTTAAGTTTAGTTGAAGGGAATAATTCGCTTTCTTTAACTATTAAGTTAATAATGGAATCTATATTTATATTGGGGTACTTTTTTGATAAAACAGAACTTACCCTTGTATATTCTTCTATAATGTCCAGTGAGCAAACAATTTTTATTTTCTCATCGTACCATGCGTTTATGATTTTAGATGGAGCACCTGACCAAAATATCCCAGAAATAAAAACATTTGTGTCTAAAACAAGTCTTATCATTTTTTGCGAGCTTCTTTAATTGCCACTTTAATATCATTTTTCTTTAACCCTGCTTTTTTGGCTACATTACGTGCCTTTTTAAGCAAAAAATTGAATTCATTTTTATCTGAGTAAGAAATAGTTTTTAAGACAACTACATCATCTTCAGCCAGTACAAGAAATTGGTCACCTACATGAAGATTCATTTGCTCTCTAATTTCTTCCGGAATTACTATTTGACCCTTAGACGATAACCTAGCAGTCGCTAATCGGCTCATATTTTCACCTCGATATAATCTTACTAGTAAGATTATATGATATAAGAAACAATTATAAAAGCTAATTTTTCATATAAGACAGTTCAAAATATAAACGATTAGATAGGTGATATAATATGTTTTGGTAAAGGATTCTACTAACTACCGAAAGATAAAGATATTATTATGACACTAGCTCAGCAATTAGAACAAAAAGGTCTACAACAAGGGCTACAGCAAGGTATAGAACAAGGCAAATACCGAAAAGCTATAGCCATAGCTAAAAATCTTCTAAACGATGGAACTTCCCCTCAAGCTGTCCAAAGATTAACCGGATTATCTGAAAAAGAAGTGATGGAATTAGCTTAAAAGCGCTATTTATAAAACAATAAGGAGGTTCGATTTTATGCGTTATCCCCTTAATCCGGAATTTGATGCAAGACTAAAAGAAGTATTTGATGAAATTGGTTACCCTAAAGAGGGGCAAGAGGTACTTTTAGAATTAATGGATCGTGCTGCCTTGGCTTTCTCCGATAAAGTGTGTTTCCGTATTGCCAAAGACCTATTAGAAGAAGGTTTATCCCCTGAAAAAATTAAACGCATTACTGGTTGTGATGTAGAACAATTTACATCCACTATACATTAATTACCTTTTTCTCTAATTTACCCTAAAAATCCTTGCGCGACTTTTGCGCGACTGAACATGACACACATCGCCATTATTATACATTTGTAAGGGTCGTCCTGTTTATAATAATGTTGTTTTTTCAATAAGTTACGATCTAAGTGCCTAACTGAAAATCTTTGTGTCGGTGGTTCGATTCCGCCTTCGGCCACCAGAAAAATCAACGACTTACACCAATTTTAAACTTCCTCGCAAATCACCGTGCGGGACTTTTGTGGGAGCTAGCACTTTTCTTGTTGGCTGATCGAATTAAATTACCTAACTCTACTTGTGAATAATGCGTCGTAATATGACCGCTGAAAATCTTTGTGATGGAAGAAAGTACTTCTTCCTCATCTTCATTTTTCCAAGTACCTGCAGTAGGAGAAACTGCCAAGTTGATTCAAAGTTATATTTAAAGCCATAAAGAAATATATAAAAATAAACTTAAATATATCAATTTATATTTTACCATTGAATAATGGAATCTAGTTGGCACATTTGCTGAACAAGACGGTTGGTTTGCCACCTGAGTATCTCTCCAAAAAAGAGGATCACTACGCTGTACAACTGTTCCTCGGATCGTATCAGAAGAATATATCCATGGTTTTTGTCTACTTCCGCTATTAATACCAGCACGTGTTTGTTGATCGGTTTTATATTTTATAGTGAAATAATGTGGTTTTATATCAGAACTTTCAAGATAATTGAGCACATTAATAACATCGTTTATATCAGTATAATCTTTTGTATAGATCATAATAGCATAAGAGCGTTTTGAAGAATTGGTTGTAGAGACTTTTGAGCGCCAAAGTTCACCACTAACTATAGCTATTTTAATTTGATCCCATACTGCATCAACTCTATCCTTCGGTAGAAATAACATCCATTTACCTATTTTTTCAGGATTTATAGTCTCATCTGCATAAGCATATTTGTTGTTTCTTGCATAAAGCCATGGAGAGTCACTTTGGTTAACTTCAGTAGGATGTAAGTTACACTCAGCGACTTGCTCTTTTTTATGAATATCAAATTGGTAAGTATACATGACGAAATTCCTTATTCTTTTATTATTCTGGGGCATCAAAAGAAGTAAATTTTTATTAAAGTTCACTATTAATTGAATAAAGTATTTTATCATACCTCCTCGTTTTTACCACCCATCGTATGGGAGATTTTCTCATTGCATTAGATAATAAGCGTATGAATTTTAATGAGCTTAAAGGTATTAAATTCTTTTAGTTATGAGCGGTCTCAGACAGCTTCATTTTTTAATTAGCCTGTCGTTGGAATATTGAAAAATTTATCTCCCTATTAGAATCAAAAGAACTTTGTCTAGAACTACTATTAAAAAAAGAATAGCTTTGCTGTTGTTGAATCTCTCTACTAACTGCTTCAATTTGTGAAGTTAAAAAAGTAATTTTTTGATTAATAGTTTGTATTGTACTTTGCTTTTTTTGGATATTACATTTAACCTCATGAAACTGTCTCCAATAATGCTGGTATTTACGTTCGTTATTTACCAAACTAACAAATAATCTACCTTGTTCTCGCTGATTATTTACTATTTTGAGGTTTGCTTTGTCTTTGTCAGCTAATGCATCGTAGTGGCTGACAAAATCATTTATTTCCTTTAAACGATTCCCAAGTTCTTCAAGTTCCTGTTGAGCCCCCCTTAGCTTTGCTTCTTCCGCATTACGCATTCTCTTTAAGTCATTTACGCTTCTCATGTTTTTTTCTATTCCAGCTTTTAACACTAAATACAACAAGAATATAACTTAATTAAAAAATGGAAGCTACTAAGGTTTAAACCCCAATGAACTAATTACATATTCATTAAAATAACTTAAGATTATCTATCCTTTATAGTGTTTAAGCCCTTCTTTGTATCGAAGAATTTTCTCACAATAATGTTTTGAATATTTCTTTAGATTTTCTATTTGGTTTTCAGTCAATTTTGATTTAATTCTACCTGTACCGACGACAAGCGATCCATCAGGAATTTCTTGGTTTTCCAGTACCAACGCATTGGCACCAATCATACAATTTTTACCAATCACTGCATTAGCTAATACGATAGCACCTATCGCAATAACCGAGTTATCTCCTACGCTTTTTCCATGAAACACAGCATTATGTCCAATCGTGACACCTTTTCCAATTCTCATGGGACAACCCGGATCAGTATGTAAAATTACACCATCCTGAATATTCGTATTTTCACCAATTTCGATAACATCATTGTCCCCACGGACAACAGCATTGGAAAGGATAATCACGTTATTATGAATAATGACCGAGCCAATGATGTCAGCACTGTTAGCAATATAATGATTATTACCTATAAGCTTCGGAACGGCATCTTCAAAAGAATAAAGCATTTGCAAATCTCCATCAGAACAAACTAATTTCACACTGATATATGTTTTAAAATAATAACGTTTTATCGTTAAAAGGTGGTTCTTGATAAGCCCAAAATCAGAACGGGTAAGCTACCTCTTTTTTAAGATGGAAAGAATCCAAATCATTAGTTAAGCTTGGGCGTGCGTTGAAAAAAGAGCTATTTGCCGTACAAAAAAACGGATCAGTTTTAGATTGATTAAAACGAGGGAATTGAAAATGATTCGTATTTTCTATTTCAAAGACTAAAAGAAGTTGCTTATAAAGCAAATAATGATTTGGCTTATTTTTATCGATTAAAGGAAGATAATTTATTTCAGGTAAAATAACCGTTGTAAAATAAATTAGCTCAGAGAACATTATTTTTTTATTTTCGACAAAATCCTCCAAGGCATTATATAAACGCTGGATGCGTAATCTTAACCATGATGTTTTTGTTGGATTAATGGGATAGCAATTTGTTTTTTCAGAAGAAATTTGCTCTAAGCAGTATAATAAATTATCAAGTTTTTCTTGTTCATAAGCAAAAGATTTAACCTGTACATAAATTATAGAATTATCTAAATCTAATAAAGCTGTTTTAAGCCTTTTTTCTATTTTTTTATCCTTATCGTGAAAAGATTTATTTTTTATCGATTTTATAGTATCAAAAATAGGTATCAATACACCCCAATTTTTTTGATCTTTTAAATCTAATTCATGCGTGTTGGAGTCTATTAAAAATGTCATTTTGAATAGCGTAAGTTGTAGCTTTTTGATCTCAGCTTTTTCAGTATTGGAAACTGAACCAGCGAAATAGCTGGCTGTCTGTATTAAATGTATTAATGCTTCGTAAAACTGGGGTTGTTTTCCTAGTGTTATATTATTTTTAGCGTTTAATTTCTTAAAAAAACCAGAAAGCCAATGAAAAAATAGAATTTGCTGAGGTAGTTTTTCGAAGTAATCTCGAGTAGAGTAATTTATTTCTGTTCGATATGCCTGTTTATACGGCTTATTTCTCGTATCTATTTTTCCAGCAGTGTTTAGTTCGGCATGAGCTGGTTGAGTAAGTAGCGGTACTGCAATAGCTGCAGCTATTTCAATCGTTTGTCTTGTCCTTGGCAATCTTCTATTGCGCTGGCAATACCACCAACTGAAGACAATTCCGGTTCCTAACAGCGCTACACTCGTTCCAATCGCCCAAGCTAGCCAATGGCTTAATGGCATTTTTAGTGGAGGCGTAAGGTAAGAAGAAACGTTCGTTGACAGAGATTGTGATTGTAACGCCATGGCCTGCGGCGCTTCAGCGGTGACTGTGAAATTGGGTAATAAAGCGATAATGAATTCACCCCTTGTCGTTAAAAGACGTGCGTCAGGGGCAATATTTGCCAGTTGTCGATCACCGACCTGTATTATATTTACTGTTTTCTTATTGACATACGTGTATAAGCGCAGGTCAATTGGAACATCTTTTAATAGGTAAGAAAAATTTTCTATTTGTGAAGAATTTAGGTTGGCTTTTATAGCGACTAAACCAAAATCCGGATCCAAACGGTAGCAAATGTTCTGGTAAATAATTTGCCCATCCGGTAAGTAATTAACGCCTGTTAGCCTTTGATCATTATAAAATAAAAAATGTGTGAAACCATTGGCCAACATTTGTTTGAAAGTAGGCTGATTGTCTAGCAATAGTTCGGGTATATTTAATTCAAAAAAGGTAGCCGTTTGAGTGCGGTTATCAATGGAAAAATGTGCGACATATGTAAGTTTAGGAAAATTAATCTTTCCTTTTATAATTAACTTCATCGTGCCTGGCGAACCATCAAGTTGGAGTGGAAAATCATTTTGTTGCTGCCAAAATATTTTAAAGTAGGAGTTTACCGAATCTTCGATTGAATAAGGAAGAATATGTAAACTATTGAGTGATAAATTGCTTTGTAAATAGAAAGTATCAATATATTTTTTAAACTGCAATTGTGTTGTTGATGAGTGAGAGATAGTTAAATCAAATTCATTTTCAGGAAGCAGTAAATGGAGCTTCCCTACTAGCTGATAACATTCCAACTGCCCTTGGCGAATCAGATTAAATTTAACCTTTTCATGTTGATGACTAATCAAATTTTTTAAAAAGACTTTTTGCGCCGACCAGTAGAATTCACCACGTAATAGACATCGATTATTAAAATCAATATGGATCTCTTTTTTACTTTGCAATTTTTTGAAAGCTACACCTCTTTCCTTTATAGACAGCGTATTATTATCTGACATAGTGACTATTTTAGATAAATAGCTCGATTCTACATGCAAAAAAATAATGTCAAGGTAATCAGAATAATCGTCGACTAAACAGTCATAACTTAAATCGCCTATCCAATAAGTCAATCTATTTGGCTGATCATACAGATAGTCTACAAATGTAAATTCAGGAGGAATCGCTGTTGGTTTCTTTACAATAACATCCTGCAAAGGGGAATCTTTGATTAAGACAATCGTATTTTTTCCTAAAAAAGGCCCATTAATGATGAACATATTTCCATAGCGTGGATTAAATAGGATTAATAATCGAAGGGTTTGAACAGTTGAATCAGTGGAAGGCTTGTTTTTCAAAAGACCCGCTATACTATTGACTATAGTAATTGGACTATTGGTTATTCCCTGATTGTTAAAACTTTCTTCTTCTGCCTTTTTAAGCAATAATCCCAGGGATCAGATTCTTGAGAAGTTGAATCCAAACGCGAAGCCACGACTTGCCAACCTTCTACTTCCGAAGTTTGGCGAACGCAGATAGTTTTGTAGTTTCTGGGAGAAAGCAACCAGCTAATTTGGTTTAACAACTGACATTTTTTTCTCGGGTGTATAAAAACATTATTTTCTTGTTCGCCTTGTGTAGCAGGATAAAAGGATACATAGGGTGTGTAATCCGCGCTTTTGATTTTATATTGTTTTTTATAAAAAAATATCGTCTCAGTAGGTATATAAAAAGGGGCCGACAATATCGAAGTACTTAAATAGTTATTTATTTTAATATGGTAGTGTAGTGTACTTATCTGATCTGTCTTTAGTGTTTGTGCAGTTCGCAAAATTATAGCAGGCACCTCGTTTATGCTAAGAGTCAGTTTTTTTAATTCTATTATTTCGGGGATACTAACTAAAGTATAATTAAAATGGATATTTAAACTTTGACTTAATTGATTGATTTCTTGCAAATGTAAATGTAGTATTTGGCGCTCGAGCAGAATGTCATTAATAATACTGTGAAAGCCAAGCTCAAATTTAATCGCTTCCCAATAAGAAACCTGTAATTGGTAATGGCTACGCAAATATTCAGCCGTAATAAACAATTGATGCAGCGTAATGCCTAAGTCTAACAGGATGCCTGCAGGACCTAACTCTAAACCTAAACTTTCTGCAAACATAGCGCCGAAAACAACACTATTGTTCAATAAAAGTGCTTTTGCTTGTTCATGCTCGGCAGTTTCTGGGTCCGTTTGGGCAAGGGTACGAGACAACTCAAAAAAGCTACTAATAAGTAATATTTTTGTTATCGGCGCGCTAGTCAATAATCTGGATTGATTTAAAATTAAACTTGTTTTGGAAAAGTAACGTGTAAATGCTTCTGAGCCAATCAAACTTTCATAGAGATGATTAAATCCTGTATCGCTTAGCATTAAGACAGCCATATGGGCTAGATTTTCTGTATGGCCATTAATAGCTTGCAGTAAAGCCGGTAATAGAACAATGGCTTGTCGTCCAGATGTCACTAATTTGTTTTTAGCCGTCTGGTGAGAAGAGACCAGCTCGTCTAAAAATAGAGTAGCCTCATCGTGACGAAAATCATACCGAATTAATTCATTCAATAAATACGGGTATATTGTATCTGTGATCTGCGTTTCAGTTAAGACCTGATCGTTTAACGCTAAAGCTTTAAATTGATCAAAAAGCGTTTTTCGCACTTCAACTAGCGAAGGCGAGAAAAAAGAAGTTGGATAATGCTGATAATTTTCATTAATATTTATAGAATAATGATGTAGAAGTTTTCCTAAATTTACCTGTTGTTGATTAGAGAGGAGTGAAAATACGTCAGTCATTTTTTCAAGCGGAAAGCTAATGCGTTGAGGCTGATCTTTTAGTGTGTTGGCTAATTGATCGAGATCGGTAGCTGGAAGCGAATCAATAAGCAAATAGTTAAGTTGTTCTTTTTGTAAATAAGGAATAATTACGTCATCTAAGCGAAGTAATGAGGCAACTTGAGGCAAATTGCTGATTAAATTTTCATTCAAGTTTTCTAACATTACTTGTTTAGCCAATGGGTACTTATAATAATGCTTTTTTATTTGAAAATTTGATATTTCTGGAAATAAAATTTGTTGAAAAATATCAAGTCCTTCCGATATGTCAATTGCTTTATTAAACTTAAAAAAATATCTGTCATCTAAATCAGGGGAATAAACATAAAAGAAATTATTCTCTTCAACCGTCGATCGCGTGAGTGTTAAATAGCACTGTTTGCCTTCTTGGTTAGTTAATTCAACAAAATCGGCTTCTTCAGGTAATCCCGTTTCTGTTAGTGAAGTAAACATTTTTTCTGATAATTCACTTAACGCAAGTGGTATAGAATGATCATCACTTTCTTCTATTCTAGAGATAACTTGTATTAAAGCTTCGCGTTTTTCTATTGGCATTACACCAATAAGAAAAACTAAAAGTTTTTTTAATTCTTCATTTTTACTAGTGAAAGGTCGATAACGTTTTTCTTTTACTTCTTCCTCGTTCAGGCAAGGATTGTGGCTACGTTTCGATCGGGATGAAGACAAGGGAACTGAAGCTTCACAAGCACTATCTAAGTGAGCAGACGACTCCAATTTTTTAAGATTATAAGATGCTTTAATATTGTTCAATAGCTCAATATCGATATCTAAATATTGATGAGTCGCCAGTAAGTCGTCAAAATTGCTATGTAAAGCATCGCTACCCGCAATTTCGTACAGCGATCTAAATTCATTTAACATTTGTTCGCGAACTGAATCTTCAATAAATCTCCAAATAGCACTTACGCCTTCTTCTTTAAGGTAATCAAATTTTAAACAAATAAGCTCCGGAGCTTCGGTTAATAAATAACGCTCCATTTCTTTTTTTACAATAATTGGAAATTTTAATGCAGCAAGTTCTGGCGTGACAAATTGTAGCGTGACAAATGGATGAATTCCTAGGAGTTTTTCCAATAGCTTATGTATAGTGCCTGTACAACAGATAGGCGAATCCGCTAATCCGTTGTCTTGTCCCGCCGCATTAATATTGCCGCCACGCTGTATCTCATAGAGCGCCTCAACAAACTGACTTTTTGCATCCGAAAGCGTACCCACTCGTCTTGTAGAGTCAAGAATGCCTTGCCAAAAAAGGACCAGCAGTTGCTTTAGATTAAGACCTGATTGAGTGTCGATAAAATTAGGATCAGACGTGACTCCATGTAAAGCTCGTCTAGCAGCCTGATAGTGGGGGTTAGTGGGTTGACTAGCAAGTATCGTTTCTAACTCATTACACAGGCTGATGAAATTACGCTGTAAATTTTCGCCTTGAACAGCTTCAGCATAAGTTTCATTAAATTTTTGTATTGCTTTTTTAAATGCCTCTTGCAGTGAAGGAATATGCGTACTTTCGGCACGATTAATTGATAATCTTGGTCGAATTAAATAATTTTCATCGAGTAAATAGGCGTTAATTTTTTCAATTTTTTGTTCATTGGTTAAATTTTCTGTTAAAAGAGAAAATACATCAGTGAAAAACTGCGTAGAAAGGCGCTTTAATTTATTTATCCTTTGGTAGCTATCGGAATTGACTAATAAACTATCTAACTGAATTAAGTCACTAAAGGTTCTAGAATTAAGTAGATCTAAACGTCTTATTTTTTTTAGCAATCTAACGAAGAGATGAATAACATGCGTATTTTTAACTTGTTCGAGCCTAGTTGTATCTAGAATAGCTGATTTAGAAAGCTCAATGATGGCAAAAGCAGTTAACAACGGTTTAGGACTTTTATGTGTTTCTAAAAGCCATGGATAAGAAATTCCATTATTTCTTAGAACAACAACGGCCTGCGCAAACTCATAAACTACATCGGGGTGGAAGCTATTTGAAAATAGTAAATCACTCGTTTCCTGCGTTAAGATATTCTCATGTTGCAATAAAAAAAAGCCTTATTTAATTTCTTCAAGTGATTTGATTTAAACAAACTTAATCGAGTAAGTTGATTAAAGTTATTAACAAAAAGATGAGAATAATTTAGTATATATATAAAATCTACTAAATCGTTAGCTGTTAGATGAGCCAATATATCTAAATAGGTTTCATTAAAAATATTTTTGTAGGTTAAATACTCTAGATAAAACCTAATATAAGTTGCATTATGCTTCACAAATAAAGAAAAATATTTTTTTAATAATTGAGGTTTTTCACTGAGCTGTTTTAAATTATGAAAAAAAACAATTAAATTACTATTTTGTTTAATTGCATTAAAATTTTTATCATTAAGTAAATGATGTTGATGTAATAGCATTAGTAATTCAGATTTGACAAACGGATTTTCCGTTTTACCGCTTGTAGTTTGACTAACAAAATCAATATATTTAGACTCTATTAATCCTTGTTTTTTTAATTTATGATACGCATCAGCTAAAATAAGTGGATTGTTTGCGTTTTGTAAAAAGGAAATAATAGATGATGAATTGAGATCCAGATTAATTATATCGATAAGCGCAATAAAAAAATCGATATTATCAGATGCATTCGACGAGACAATGAGAGCATTGCGGAAGCAATGCGAAGTTGAGGAGCCCGCGATAGGCGTGCGTTGACGGGCGAAGCAGGAAACGCATCACGCCGT
>CAYQIM010000034.1:0-16120 GCA_964417555.1 Rickettsiella sp.
ACGCAGGACGAATCGCGGCCTAATTTCAGTCGCGTGATGCGAATTAATTTTGGGGACACGATGGCCAAAATTTTTCATGAGCATAGCGACTCGCTTGTTTTAATGTTGTTAATCGATCTAAGATTTTTTCTAAATTTTCACTAGCGGATAGTTTAGAGGTAAATTCGATTAAATCTATTTTGTACACTATGATTTTTTTTAACCAAGGAACTAACAAAGCTAATTTTTTTATGTGGATATTGTGAGTTAAAAAGAAAAAGATTGATGACGTTAAAAATTCATTTTCACAGTAAAATCTTAAGCACTGACGGATAGCTAAAATATCCTCTATGCTTTTTTTTGCAATGGCATCAGCGTCTGCTTCTGTCATTGTAATCGAAGAGTGTTCTGCTAAAAGATCGCGAATAGCCTGTAACTGCTCACTTATGACTTCAGGTGCTAAACTTTCTTGTGTATCCATACATAAAAATTTAGAAAGAAAATAAGTTTTTAAATGTAATGTAAACTTTAATTTTTATTAGTAGTTGGTCTTCTTATAGCTTGATAAAATTTTATCGTAAACGGATATTAACATAAGTAAAAGAAAGGTAAAAGCTGTGATTGATTGCTTAGATATAGGCTTTACGAAAACGTTACGCCTAAACTACTATGTAAGATGCGTTATCCCTGGCATGGGCTCGGTGTATATTTAATGAAACGCTTACGGAGATGGAGTAGAATGCTTATTTGTTTTAAAAGGAAAAGCTTATGTATGCTATGTTTGAAATACCTTCTATTTCCGTACTCAATTCCACGCAAAAGGCATTAGCATTGGAGTTTGCCGAAGATAGAATTATACCCTGTCTTCTAAATTTGTTTGAGCGTGCTAAAGATGTAGCTATGCAAAAAGCACTTATGGATATTATTTTACTATCTCGATATACAACCAACAAGGAAGATTCTGATTCTTTCTTTGAGACTATAGATTTAGATAATTTAGTTGTCGATTTATTAAAAAGTTTGTTTGCCCTATATCAACGAAGCAATGAAACGCATATTTTTATCCAACCTTTACTTGATGAACGTTTTTACAATCATAGAATTGATTTCGAAGCTTGGAAAAATTATTGTAAAAAGGAGCTTTTAAATATATATACTGATCAAATTGATAGCGCATTGGATACTCATTATCCTGATCTTTTTAAAGAAATAGCAAATACATTCAACCCTATTGCAGACTCTATGTACAAAAACACTTGCAAAATATAAAAAAAAATAGAATTTTTTGCTGGATTTTATAAAAAAATCCAGCAATTGCGTGGACCGACGACCCTCATGAGAAGAGTGCTTGATTTTTTAAGACAACAATTTCCTTAACAAATACCGTTATCAAGAGCAATTTTTTCTACCTCGTTAAACTATTGCACTCAGATGATGATTCATTTTTTTGATAAGCAGTATCATCTTTAGTCTGACTCATAACTTTTTCTTTGAAAATCGAGAAGGGGTATAATTGGCTATTAATCTCGACTTTCATTGCCTGTTGCTGATCAGTATTTGGTGCTCTATTATCCGCATCTATCGTTTCGGCATGATAAAATTTAACCACTTCATACTTTTTTAATTGAGAATCAAAATTACCAATTAACTGTTTTTTTGCCCTTAATACGGATTCGAATGCTTCCAAATTACCATCTTGGCTAGATTTAAACTCTGCCGCAATTTGCCCAATCAATGCATCAAACAGCTGAACAGGCTTATCGGAAACATTAACGATCGTTAAAATAGGTTGAGGGTCTGAAAAGCCTTCACCATTGAAATTCATCACAATAACGAGATGTCCATCAAAGGATGGCAAATTCAATATTTTTGCCAAATGAGGGAAAATAGCTCGAGGCATATCAGCAATAGCCGCATTAATATCTTTAATTAATCCTGTGTGATGCCATTTAGCTTGTTGTTTGGCTTCATTAAAAAAACGAATATCATTATACATCGGTTTTTCATCTCGATTTAAAAAAACAGAAGCAGGCGTTTGCTTGCCAAATTCATCTCCCCCGAATAAACACCAGCCACCATCAGAAGTTAAAGCCGTTAAAGCCAATCTTTGCCGTTGCACTAAAAGACATTCATTCATTTTATATTCAGAGTCACGCGTTAGTTGAACTTGTTCTGTAATTGCACGTGCAAACTCAGGCGTTAGTTTTCTGTTAAACATATGGCGTTTAAAGCCATCACTATCAATAGTCTTAATAGCAGCCAATTTCACTGCATTTCTTGCATTAGGCCCATGGTCATGGGAACCAGCAAATCCTACGGTTCCACCAGGAAGATTACGCAACCCATCATCTGACATTAAGTGCGTTGTCTGTTGCTTGATACCTCTTTCATATTCGGCTAACTCAGCGCCCCATACATTACCGTTGGTCACATGAGTATACAGTCCACGTAATGCAGTAGCGTTTTCTTCCAGTTTGTTAGCGGGCGGTAACAACTCCGCATAAATAATTGCCGTAGTTCCTTTGATAGCCATTAATCGTTGCATTTCTTGACATAATATTTTTTCAACTTCCCTCACTTCTAATCGTCCGCCAGCAAAATCTATACGGGCACCAGCAAAGCCAAAATCATTAATGTACTTAGTAATATAGGGAAGCCAAAGTTCTCTTATAATTTCTTCTCTTATTACCGGATCAGAATAATTAAAAAGGAAAACATCATCCCAGCTCTTAGATCTTTTTTGAAACCATTTTTCTGTCGCAATCCCTTTTTTTACAAAATAAGGAGATTTTCCTGTAATTAAAGCAGCATCAGCGCCAGCATGATTTAAAACTAAATCAAAAAGAGGGCTTAAACCATTTTTTTTAGCCGTAGATGTAAATAACTGCAGCATCGCTTTTTCATGAGGGCTACTATATTGAGGATTACCCGGATCTGACATAACCTGAGCTGAAGAATCGACTAAATCAGGAAACATTTGATGATTTAACTGAGAAAAATCGATTGCAGCGTACAGGCTTCCCTTGGCTAGTTCATCTTCACCGGTCATAGCATTAAAACGCTTAACCATTACAGCTGAAGTAGGTAATAAAGGAGAAACCCATATTGCATTAAACCCCAATTGGCTAATCCTATCTAAATCGGTTATAACATCAGCTGCCATTTTCAGACATGAAGTGCTCTTCTGAGTTGATTATTGAACCTTGCCTTGGTAAAGGATACATATTTTTTCCCCTGATTTTTATTGTATATGAATTCTGCAGTAAAACGCTTGCTATCTCTTTTCAAACATATTGTCATAATAACTCATCTGAAAGGATATATATTAAAAAAATATTTTTAGATTATAGCTCGTCAATGCTGTTTATGAATAAGTAAGTAGAAACTCTTACTTTATTCGTGCAATAGTATGTATGTCTATATATGTAAAATATATTATTACTATTTTATTAACGAATAGATAAATATTTTATTATCAAATTGACAGGCACTTAGAGCGAATTCGAGATAAGGGTTTATTAGGGGTAATGAATATAAGCAGTAATAGCCACCAAGATATTTAAATTTTAAGGTTTATTATAGTATAGCTACTCCAAGTCTCAAAACGACAAGGTAACTTCATAAAGCGGGATTTCTTGCTTGAATGAGTTTTGACAAACTCATCTCGCGATTTCCCGCTTCATTTCTTTTTCCCCTTCGGCTCTTACTTGGCAAAACAATATCAGTTTCTATAAATACAAACCCGGAGGCAAGCGCTTACAAACTTAGTGAAGTCTGTGAGCATAAGACTCAGACGATGCCTCATCGTAAGCATCACACTCAGACAATGTCTCATTCTCCTCGTCAACATCACATACAGGCAACAATACTCCATTATTCTCGCAAGCAACACCTTCATGTGATGCCTCATTCTTTTGATAGGCAGTACCATGTTTAGCGGTCTGACCAATAATTTTTTGCTTGAAAATTGATAAGTTACGTAGCTGAGCAATACTTAAACTAATCTGATCTTTCACCGCTTGTTGGCGATCACTTTCCCACAGCATGGCTTCATGTTCCGAAGCTTTTGGGAAATCACTACTTTCCCACAATCTAGCTTCATATTGTAGATCCATTTTCAACAACATAGTTGCATTATCCACATCTATCGTTTCGGGGTGATAGTAGACAACAACTTCATACTTTTTTAATAGCCGAATATCAAAATTACCGATTAACTGTTTCTTCGCTCTTAATACCGATTCAAAAGCCTGCAAATTATCACCTTGGCTAAATTTAAACTCCGCCGCAATTTGTTCAATAAAAGCATCAAACATTTGAATAGGCTTACTAGTAAGATTAACAATAGTTAACACAGGTTGAGGATCTGAAAAGCCTTCACCATTGAAATTCATCACAATAACAAGATGTCTATCAAAGAATGGCAAATTTGAGGGCAAATTCAACACTTTTGCCCAATGAGGAAAAACAGCTCGAGGCATATCATCAATAGCCGCATTAATACCTTTAATTAATCCTGTGTGGTGTGATTTAGCTTGTTGTTTAGCTTCATTAAAAAAATAAACATCGTTATACATCGGCTTTTCGTCTTGATTTAAAAACACAGAAACTGGCATTTGCTTACCAAATTCATCTCCACCAAATAAACACCAGCCTCCATCAGAAACTAAAGCCGTTGAAACCAATCTTTGCCGTTGCACTAAAAGACATTCATTCATTTTATATTCAGAGTCACGCGTTAGTTGAACTTGTTCTGTAATTGCACGTGTAAGCTCATCCCCTTGTTTCCTCGAAGCAGCTTCATAAAAAATATGACGTTTAAAGTCATCACTATCAATAGATTACATTGCAGCTGATTTCAATGCATTTCTTGCATTAGGGTCATTGTCATGCGATCCAGCAAACCCTACGGTTCCACCAGGAAGATCACGCAACCCATTATCCGGCATTAAGTGTGTTACCTGTTGCTTTAGACCTCTTTCATGTTCTGTTGACTCAATATCCCATAAAGTACTATTGGTTACATGCGTATACAGACCACGTAATGCAGTAGCGTTTTCTTCCAATTTTTTAGCAGGCGGTAACAGCTCCGCATAAATAATTGCCGTAGTTCCTTTGATAGCCGTTAATCGTTGTATTCTCGAAATAATATTTTTTCAACTTCTCTAACACCTAATCGCCCGCCAGCAAAATCTATACGGACACCAGCGAAGCCAAAATCACTAATGTACTTAGTAATATAGGGAAGCCAAAGTTCTCTTACAATTTCTTTTCTTATTCTCGGATCAGAATAGTTAAAAAGAAAAACATCATCCCATCGATTAGATGAATTTTTTTGAAACCATTTTTCGGTCGCAATCCCTTTTTTTACAAAATAAGGGGATTTTCCTGTAATTAAATCAGAACCTGCGCCGACATGGTTTAAAACTAAATCAAAAGAGGGCTTAAACCATTCTTTTTAGCCGTAGATGTAAATAATTGCAATATAGCTCGTTCTCGAAAACTACTATACCGTGGATTACCTACGTCAGGCATATCTTGATCGGCGGAATCGGCTAAATCAGGAAACATTTGGTGGTTTAACTGAGAAAAATCGGTTGCGGCGTAAAGACTCCCTTTGGCTAGTTCATCTTTAGCGGTAATAATGTTAAAGCGCTAAATAAATAAATCTGAAGTAGGTGACAGAGGAGAAATCCATATTGCATTAAATCCCAACTGACCAATCCTATCTAAATCGGCTATAACATCAGTCATTAACGCATAGTTTCTTGGAAATAGATGGTAGAGCCTTAGTTTTCCATTACCATTTTCAGACATAAAGTTTTTTCTGGATTGACTTTTACATTCCTAGCTAAATCGCTACAAGTACCCGTCTCCATTGACCATCCCAGTTTTCGTAATTCTTTATTAACTTTCAATGTTTTGAGTATATCTACTAAATCTTCAATTTCAGGAAGCCTAGCAGTTTTAATGCTCTGTAATAATTTTTCAATTTGATCCATGTCAAGCAGTTGTATTCGACTTTTTACTTCATCATGTTTAATTGCTTGAAGTAAATAGCTAGTCATTTCCTCGCTCGCACCTAATGAAACAAAAATATCGCGCCAATCTCGTTTAAAATTTGGTATGGTTTTCACGCATACGCCGTCAATATTTTCAGCGAGGGAAAATTTTGTATAGTAAATTGTTCCACGGCTGAGGATCATCTCGGTTACTGTGCCACCTTTCTCCAAGGTAGTAATAATTTCATTGAGTCCAAAACTTTTGGCATCTTCAAGGGGATGATCGGCCTGATTCACTCGGATATGAGCATGTAACGTTGTAGTCCGTTCCGCATAGAGGGCATGAAAATATATTTTTATTTTATCTTCTGCCGTAACACCATATACCGTTTCAAGGGTGGCTAAAATGTTAGCCCTAAGTGCTTTTAAATAAATCAATGACTTTTCTCTATTCCTATCCAAATCAAATAAAGAGGCGAAATAAATACTTTTACTTTTAGATTCTAAATCAACAATAGGACACTGACTCTCTGTTCGCGATAGTAATGAATAACTGCCTCGTCTTGGACGCTTCATTTCTGGTCCATATCGATAATAAGCAAACATTTTTTTACTTTCACCCTGACAAGCTCGTTCTGCTTCATGCATTAATTCTCTCCTATTTTTTTCAAGGACTTCTTGGGTAGAAAGTCCGGCTTGAAAATTAGACGGTAACGTTTCGGGATGAATATACCAAGCAAGAAAAACTAAGCCATTTTTTGAATGTTTTAATTGCTTCAAGGCATAGCTGGGGGATACGTTTTCACAATCGGATAGAAATTGTGCACTATCAAAGTGGGGGAAATTGATTGTAAAGAGCGTTTTTGAATTATCAAAAGGCGTGTCAAACATAGAATAAATTTCAGGTGCTTGCACAAATAATGCTCTTTCGATAGACGGTCTACCTGCTAAAAAACGATGAATAAATCCAGGTAAACCCTGAATTTTACGATAATAAGTATCGTTTAAGGACTTTACCCCAGACTCATCAATATCGATTGCGGTACACGTTGTTTGGTTATATTTACGCCGCGTTGCTTCTGTTAAAGAAAGTCTCTCCTCTCTTCCTTTCCAAGCATTAGTATTTTCTGGTCCAATAGGAACTAAACATTCTGAAGTAAGTGTCTTAGTATGCATTTTAATTTAATTATTACCTGATATAAAAAGAAAGGGGACATAATAAACAGCAAATATTTAATAAAAATTAAATAAATATTAAATAAATATTTAACGATATAAAATAAATTTAAAAATAAATTTTGAAATTAGATAAATATAATTGCCTTTACATAGCTTTTTATACTACAAAAATGAGTGACATGAGATAGCATTTTTTTGAAATGGGTAGATAGAATAAAGAATTTTTTAAGTTAAAAATTTTTAAATTTGGTTGTGGTTGAGATGGATATAATTAAAGCAGTGTAAAAGGAATTTACGACAATTATAATATCTACAGAAGATAAAATTAACTTTTTAATACATTATAATGCATTCCCTGCTGAATTTTTAAGTAAAATTTTTTCTGTTTTAAAATCGATTAATATTACCAATAACTTTTGGGCAAAAAATTCCCTACTTCTAAAGTCCTTTTAGTTAACTGCATGCTTTCTTTAATTTCTTTTTTGGCAGTAATATCGATAGACATACCTAAAATATTCAACGTTCCGCTAAGCTTATTAAATAAGGGAACTTTCAATGTTAAATAAAAATGGTCTTTTCCATCCGGTAAAATGAATTTTTCTTCATCGATAAAATTTTTACCCGATAAAACAATTGAATCTGTTTCCTTAAACCTATCGGCTATTTCTTTGGTATATAAATCATGGTCTGTTTTCCCTAGGGTGTTTGAAATACACCAAAATTTTTGGTTGTAATTCTTAGCGCAGCTATTCTGCCACAAATAAGTACCGTCCGTATTTTTTAAAAAGGCAGGACCAGGTAAAGCTTGTAAAATAAGCTTCCGCATAGCGACTTCTGTTTCATATTTATTTTTAAGTTGCTTTATTTCTAAATGCTGTTTTTCTATAAGTTGGAGTAGTTCTTTTTTATCCATGATATCCTATCTATAATTAAAATATCCTTATTGCTATAAGTCGCAAATTTTATATTAACATGAATAAGCGCTAAATAGGATAGACCGTAGCTAATATAGGCCAGCTTGATAAATAGTGTTTTGAAAAGCTTAATATAGGATTCATAGCTCTAATCTTAACAGTACAATATTAAAAATGAAGCTGGGAAAAGGGATGTTGCCTATTAACGAGAATTATAAGAAATCGGCCAAGAAACAACGTAACTTCGTTTTGGATTTACAGAAAAAAGAAAAACGCTTAGGCGCCAAAAAAGATGTAAATATCAGATACATATATTTACATTCATTTTTTAAAGTAAGCCAAGCTGTTCCACCTCTGAAACTATGCAGCCAAGCGGGCAGATCCAAGTTAATCACTTTTTTTTATAGACCTAAGCGTTTAAGAACTGCGCCTTATCCTACGTTATTATATATTCGAGGAACGGCTTATTGTTCATCGGGCCGATATTATTCTTATCTAACTTGTAGCCATCTGGCAGAAAAATCTGGCTGTCAGGTTATTGATATTGATTATCGATTGGCTCCAGAACATCCATACCCAGCTGGCTTGCAAGATGTGTATGATGCTTATAAGTTTATAATTAAATATGCAAATTTTTTTCAGGTTGATACCAACAAATTAGCTATTTCTGGATATAGTTCTGGGGGAAATTTTGCTAGCTTAGTGGCTATAAAAGCAAAAAATGCAGGACTACCTTTATCCTTACAAATTTTAATTGCTGCTTTAACTGATTTATCAGGGAGCCTACAGAGTCATAAAAAATTTGAAGATAAAGATAAATTTTCCAGAGAATTAGCCGACCAGCTTATTGAATTATATTTGCAAAATAAGATCCCTACTCAAGATAGTTTAGTATCCCCTTATTGGTCAAATAACTTATTGGGTATGCCCCCTACTTATTTTCTATTCGGCGAATTTGATCGTTTTAGAAGCGAAAATGAAGCTTATGCAGAGAAATTAAAAAAATTTGGCATATGGACGCATAAAACTCTATTTAAACAAGAGGTACATAGCATGTTTTGGAAAAATATTCGCGTTTTAGAAGTAGCGGCTAACCAGCTTCGAATGAGCTTTAACTTAGCAAGTATACCAAGAGTACCGTCAATCGAACCCTCGATAAATTGGGCTATCTTCAACAAACCCGGAACATCGAAGCAAAATACCCATTTATAGTGTTTTCATTTTTAGTAGATATATTTTTTTTAAAAAATTCTTTATTTCTGCAACAATTAGATTTACAATTTTATTGTGGTCATTTCTTTGCATTCAGTATTTGAAATATATATATGTGCGTAAAAACAATAACAATAACGAATCAAAATAGGAACATTTATGAATGGACCAGATAATTCCTTCATCGAAGAGAAAGTATCTCTTGAACAATTAAAGGCTTTGCTAGCAGAAAAAAATCTGGAGATCGCGCAGCTCAAACAAAAAAATAGTTTACTAAAAAAGATATGTGATAATTTACCTGGCCGTCTCTTCTGCAAAAATACGGAAGGGATTTATTTATTTTCTAATCGTGATAATACAAAATGCATCCAAATTTCTGCGCGTGAAGAAGCAAAAACGTTGGAGGATTTTCAAGGAAAAACAGATGTCGATATTTTCCCTACTGAGATGGCAAAAATGTTTCGCGAAGGCGATCTCGAAGTAATCTGCGCAAGAAAAAGTACTGTAAGAGAATATACCTATCCCAACGAACGAGGTCTACACACGACTGAATCCGTTAATAAAATTCCGCTTTATGACGATCAAGGTCGGATTATAGCTGTCATGGGCTATTGTTTTGATATTACCTATTTGAAAAGCTTAGAAACTAAAGTAAAAAATGCCGGTGTCGCTAAAATTGAATTTATCCGTCATATGCAACACGATACTAAAACACCTTTTACGGGGATTATAGGATTAACAAATCTTCTCTTAAAAGATGAAACTGATTCCGAAAAGAAAAGCTTTTTAGAAGCTATTATTTCCTGCACCAATGAGTTGCTTGAATATTGCGATCGTATCCTTGATTTTTCTAAAGCCGCTGTCAAAAACTTGCCACTCGTTCCCTTAACTTTTCAGCTACGCGATATTGTAGATAGTGTAATAAATATGTCTACACCCGTAGCAAAAATTAAACGACTCCATTTATTTATGGATTATGCTGAATCGTTACCTAAAACAGTGATTGGCTATCCTCATCGTTTAAAAAGTATTTTAGTAAATTTATTAAATAATGCGCTACAGTACACACAGCAAGGCCAGATTCATTTGATAGTGCAACCTAAAGCCTTAACAAAGACTAATCCTCTGATAATTCAGTTTATCATTAAAGATACTGGCCAAGGCATGTCTTCCGAAAAGCAACTGGCTATCCAGAAGCAACTGAACAATACACCGACCATAGAAAATGATACTTACGAAGGTAAGGGTTTGGGTTTAAGAATTATTAGTCAATTTTCTAAAGATATGGGTGCAAAAGTTTCTGTTAGAAGTCAATTAGGCAGGGGGACGATTTTTACCGTAGAAACTCCCTTAGCAAGCCAAAAGCCGTAAAATAACTTTCTTCAATTAATTTTATCGCCTTTAATTAAAGATTAAAATTAGTTAACTAATTAATTTTAAATATTCAATTGCATAATTAAAGAATTACGATTATCCTTTTATCTTTGTTTTAATAATAAAAGGGTAGATTATGCCAAACAACTTCCCTGCTTAGTCAAGCAAACTAGCCGATCCCCTATTTTCAAATAAGTTTCTAAACTTTGAAGAAGACGCGACATTCAATACAGAGGAACTATCTCGTAACATACAAGACATGTATGGTAAGCAAGCGATTTATTTTGAATATCGATCGGGTGAGCCACGAGAACAAACCCTAGCAAGATTAGAACAGTTAACAACGGATGCTACTTTTAGGGAACAAATAACACAATGTACCGAAATAATACACAACTGGATAACTACTGAGTTACCGCAACAAAGCGAAATATTTACGCAACGATTAACTATATTCGAAGGCCATTTATTAACGGATTTTTTTTCTGACCGTCGTGATGTAATGTATAGTCAAGGAAAAAAATGGCTTGAATTTATTACGGTTTCGTTATCCGATGTTCGCTTACCTGAAAGTTTTCGTAAAGAACAAATTCGTCATTTGTTATCTTCAAATGCGTTAGAAGTTTGTCCAGGCGGATGCTTGGGCATTTTATCCGATATTGGAAGTACATTTCAGTCATATTATTCCTTTTCTCCTGCACGACTAAAGAAAGAATTTATAAAAAAAACTTTCGAAGACGTTGCTATCAACCCATTGTTAGTAAAAATCTTTGGTTCAACGTATGGAAAATTCACTGTGGCTGAAATTATTAGAAACCAATTTGATCTTCCTATAGGCGATGAAATCCATGTTATTAATTATTTAAAGAATAAAGTTTCCGCTGATTTTCCTTTTTTGGCTGTAGATGATGACTTTCAAAAGGGTTATGACAACTTGTTTGAGTGTCGCGGATTATTAGCCTTTCGCGACCAACTCGTAGCTGATTATTTAACACTCTGCCTTAGTCAGTTAACAGCTAATAATTTAGTCGACTTTATTGCCTCTAAACTTCAAGCCCTTTTTTCTTTGAAAAATGTTGAATTAACATCTGCATTGGAAAGCCAGATAAACCAATTAGGTGTCGATAAAGCTTTTTCTTTACATGAGGTTTTAGAAGTCGATGAAGCCGGAAATTCTCAACTAAAACAAGCTATCAATTCACTGAAAATAACGATTGCCGAACGTTTAGTAGAAAGTGGCTATTTAGGTTTTGACACAAGTCAAGAAAGCCGTTTACGTAGTGAAGAAAGTCCTTTTAGAAAGCGTAACCAACTCGCTAACGATCCTAATTTTGAGGCATTAAAAGAGTTTAAATTTTTACCCGACGAAGCAAATTATAGGATTTATTATAATAATATCGAATTGAGCTGGGTCAAAGAAAAGACTAAAGATGAAACTCGGCGACGGTTAATTCTTGATGTCTTAAAAGAAGAAGGTCCTGAAAAACTACGTCAACTACTTCCTACACTAGAAAATGTTCGACTTTTAGACCATTTAATCCAGAGTACAGATGACTTAGTGCATTGCATTAAAGCAAATCAAGCTACCCAATGGTTATCACCTATTTTTGAAGGTAATTTTGAATCTTCGCTGCTCTCGCGTATTGTAGCAGAGACCTACTTCAGAAAGGAAATTTTCAATACATCTCTACAAGATTTTTATTTTCATTTTGATAGGTGGGTAAAAACAGATGACGTAATAGTGCGTCGCCTGCTAGAAAATCATCCCCAATTTATAAAGCGTGCCTTGGTTCAGGGTGTAGAACAATTAAGCCGCTACCAAAGCATAAATGAGTTCAAACAATTTTCGTTAAGCTATTTCTCCGGTTATTCCTTTATTGATTACATTAATCATTTAAATAAGCTTGGGTTTGCAGATTTTACTGATTTGCATTTTAAATTACATCCTTCACTATCCTTAAAACGAAAATTAAATTTACATGAAAAGCTTGATGCCACCCCTACCTTATTTGGTATTGAATTTATGAAGAATGCTGATTTAAAAAATAGTATCTTTGAGATCCCCTTAATAAAATGTAGCTTTGAAGCGAGCAATCTCGAGTCAGTAGAATTTAAAGCAGCTTTGGAACAAGTATATTTTTATGGAACCTATTTAGAGAATACAGATTTTTCGCAAGCTAGTTTATCGAGTTTATTTAGTCAAAAGTTTAGCACGATATCCCAAAACAAACCCGGAGAAATTTTTCCCTTAGATTTTCAGGGATCATCCTTTTCAAAGCATTCTTTTTTACAAGTATTGCAACTCTACACTAATAACGATCATGCCTGGTTATGGAATCCTGCTACTGAAGCACTTCAAACGCTTAAACATCCAACGTTTAATAATATAAAAATACAGGCATGGGATTTTTCCGATCCAGAATCAGCGCTGGTCTTTGAACGCTTGAATGGAATTACTTTTAGGGATATTGAAGCAAAAGATCAAGTACTGAACTTTGGAAAGTTACTACCTCAATTAAAAATAGAAAACTCCCTATTAGAAAACGTTATTATCCGCGGCTATTCAGGACAATTAGAGATTGCTCAGTGTAACTTCATAAATGTGCTCTATGAAGATTGCGATCTATCCCGTTCAAATATTTTTGAAGCTTTTTTCGGAGAAGTAAAGTTTCAAAAAAAGTACTTTAAATGTCGAGCAATTGCTTTATTTATATGAACGAGGCCATCGTGATTTCACAGAAGTGGCTCTAGCTGGCCAGATCAACAACGAACACAAGCAACGTTTATCATTAAAGGATGCCATTCTTTCTAAAGAAGCAACGGAACATTTACTCAGTCAAGGTATCAAGAATTTTTCTGGCACGGATTTGCGACACACCAATAATCTATTAGAACCTTACCTATGGCTATTACTCAGTGTAGAGGAAATAGAAAGAAACGCCATATTGGTAACTGTATATTGTCCATAGAATTACTCGAAGAAAAAGAGAAAAAAACGTTGCAGAAAGTAGGGAAAGAAAAAACAATGGATGATACTTTGCAACTTTTAGAAGCAGCAGACCAGTGGCAAGAATCTGTGTCATCTCTTCCGAACATGCTGAAGGAAGGTTGGATCCCTTTATTATCAACGGTTGAAACTATAACAGAGGGTGAAAAAATAACGTTCATTCATCGTTATATACAAGCACATCAGGAGCGAACGTTACCATCACGTTTTTCAACCTATTTTGAAAAGCGATTACAAGTAGTTTTTAAACAATTAAAAAGTATGCCTGAAGTAATGAAATTTCTCGTACGCCATCCAGAAGAATCGCTTAGAATTATGTTTGATTTTAAAAAGGGTTCATTTATTGATTTAAATCCCAACATTGACCAAGCAGGTTATAGTGGCGGATTGAACAAAGGTTTTACAATTCAAGCATTATTTGCATTTTTTCAACAAAAAAATCGTGAATCATTTCAAACAGAACACGGCCCTCTGACTTTAGCATTTGAACTACATACCTATGTCAATCTTGCCCAAATGGTGCATGGAACGGCATTAGAAACATTTGAAATTATTAGTCTCGTTAAAACACTATTACATCAAGAAAACCTAATACAAAAACCCCTAAGGAGTTTTATGCAATCGTTTAGACTATTCGCTACGGAAGGAGTAGGTTTTCTGTTACAAGGAGCGGCTGTGAATCTTGACATTTACGAATTAGCCCATGTTAAGACCGAAATGGAAAAAAATATAATTGCTACACAATTAACCTTTGATTTAGCAGGGTTAGCGATGATGGGTACAAGCTTTACTGCACCTTATTTAGGCGCTAGCGCTGCTGTTGCAGGAACGATAGGCGCCCTGAGTGTACCTTTGGCGGGCATAGGCATCGGTGTAACGGGTTTAGTTGGAGCGTTTAGCCAAGTACTGGATGAAGCTAAAGCAGTAGGTAAGTATTTTTGGCAAATTGATTCTGCGTATCGAAATGAAGGCTATACATTAAAAAACGATGAAGACAACCCACCTGTAATGAATCCGCTTTATGGCGCAGTGATAAAGTCTATCGATTTTAAAAACGGAAGTATCCAGTATGGAAGTCAGTTTATTTATCGTAGTAAACACAATCAGAACGGTTTTAATTTTCCGTCCTGTGTAATTGACAAAAATAGTGCCATAAATATTCGAGAAAGACTGAATTATCCTACACAAATAAACTTATCGCACGACTGGCAACAAACTAAGATATGGATTCTACCCTTTACGACAAAAAGTTATTTTTCATATAATTGGATACATATTTCCGCTGTAGAGTTAAGGCATGATAAGGAATTTGAGATATTAGATAAAATCGATGGAGAAGATTTCTTTTACCGGTTTTATCACTTTCCAAGTGGTTACATTATTTATGAGTTATTTGAAGAACAGGTTGAAACTTCTATTACGCTGGTCCTAAATGGCGAAGAAAGAATATTTCTTGTCCCCAAATTCAGTGAACAGGATTTCAGTTATTCCTGTCTACATTATAATTTCCGAGCTGAGAATGTCTCCGTCTCCGGTCAATGTACCATTGTTTTAAACAAAATAGGTTCTCTTGAGTTGTATTCACAAGGGTCGTACACTTGGACGTTGAGTGCACAAGAATTAGCAGATGACACACTCGTTTTTGTAGAAAATGGCGTCCAAATTGGTGATATACCAATAAAGATTCAACCACAAGCCCCCGCTGATTATTTTTTTATTGACAAACAAGGTAATAGCTTTCAACTCAATATAGAACAAAAAAGCTTGGATATCGAATCGCTTAATTTTAAATATTTAGAAGATCATCAACTTTCTGTTAAGCGTTATTTAGAAAAACACGCGCTGTCTGCCAACCATACCCTTTTAATAACAGATTACCCAATGATTGATCCAAAGGGCCTTTCTTACCAAGGTAAAGCATACTATCTCCCCAAAGAAGATCGCTATGTTTTTACCCAGCATCTAGACAAGGAACTAAGCGACGGTGCGCTATTAATTAATGCAACATCGAATGAAAGTTATTTTTATCATCCTGGAAAAAATATAGTTTGGCATAGCAACACAGAAAATAAGCTTGACGAACGCTATCTATTGTTCGAGGATTTAAATTTTTACGATTACCATAATAGAACGGAAACTATTATTTCGGCTAAATTAAACCCTTTTACACAATGCATTGATATTATTCAGAAACTTGCTGCTGATATTATAAGCGCAGACGACAAACAAGCGACTACCTATAAAAATACTTATCTATATTATCAACTAAATACTAAAGACAATCGGCTCATTTTGCAAACCATTCGTCTATTTCTCAACATACAGGAACATAGCTACTTTTCAGATCAAGACTCACAAGCGAGTCGCTATGCTCATGAAAAATTTTGGCCATCGTGTCCCCAAAATTAATTCGCATCACGCGACTGAAATTAGGCCGCGATTCGTCCTGCGTC
>CAYQIM010000035.1:0-14727 GCA_964417555.1 Rickettsiella sp.
CGGCGTGATGCGTTTCCTGCTTCGCCCGTCAACGCACGCCTATCGCGGGCTCCTCAACTTCGCATTGCTTCCGCAATGCTCTCATTGTCTCGTCGAACGAATCGCTTTTTACTCAAATCAACTGTGTTATCGAGACCGATAGGAAATACATAGCGTTGAATCGTTGGATGCTGCTTTAGATAGTTAAGAATTTCTCTCACTCTCTGATTATTTAGCTGTTTTTCATGTATTAATTCCTCTATATACCCTTCTGGACGCATGCCAATAAATGCACGTAATCCTTCAATCAGCTTTTCATTGGCAGTCAATGGAATGAGTTCATCTATCTCGTGAACTTTTTCAACGGATTGATAAATATCTGTTCCGACGAATACCAAAGCAGCGATACTGGATCCAATGGGACCCGTTATAGAGGAAACCCCTTCAAACAGTCCAAACGCTTCCGCTATCTCAACCCCTGTTTCGATGGCATCGATACCTAAATAAGTAGCATCTCCTGCAATATTAATTTGAGCTCCTCTTGAACCATTACGAAATGCTGCAAGCTGGCTAGTCAAATCATAAAGGACAAAGGCGGAAATACCACGTTTAAGAAAAGGCGAAGCCACTCGCAAAGATTGGCCTAACAACCATTTATTATTTAATACTAATTTGCTTCCCGTTAAAGATGTCACTTCCGCTAACTTTGCTAGTCCTTGCCCACCGACAATAAATCCTAGATTAATCGCTACTTCTTTATAATCATTACGCAGAAAAGCCCCTAACACTGATTTAGCCATCATTCCTTGCATAACTCTCTCAGAAACATGACTTAGTTTCTGTAAATGCCGCTCAATTTTATAACGTTTGTTTAATTTTTTAACCCACATTTCACAGGCATTATTAGTCTGCCTTTTTCGTTTCGATCCAGAAAAACATATTTTCTTGGCAGGGATAATCTCTTCATCCGAATCAGGTAATAGATCGTGAGGAAAGCTATCTTGCCGACTGGGCAACCATCCTGAAGGTCCCGCTTGTGGCTCTTCCAACACGGAAGTGGGAGCGGATTGGCTCTGTAACCACGCTAATATCGTTCCATGCCTTTGTTCAGGAATATTTATTAATTCCTCTCTAATAAATTGCTTCGCTTTTAGTTTTTTATCCTTTGAATTCTTTATTCTATCCCATTCCCATAAGGCATTTAATGTTTGCTTTACATCAAATCCTTCATAAGAAAGTAAAGGAGCGATCACCATTTTTATATAGAGATGAATTTCTTTAATTTCTAATTCATTAACCTCATCGAATAAATCTTGGGTTTCATTATCAGCTATTTTTTGGAATGCTTCGCTTTTAGACATCTGCACCAAGCTAGTAACGTGTAGCATTAGTTTATTATGAAAATTAACTGCAGCTTTATGAGCGGACAAAATAAAATTTTCTTTACTTTGTTCTTGAATCAATGACATTTCATTAAATTGCTCAATGAAATTTCTATAATTATATAAAGCGGGGATATATCCTAAGTCATTTAAAACAGATCCAGAGTAGTCTCGCTTTAATTCCGTTAGAATGCCTCGTCTCTTCTCCACATCAGGGAACGTCGTAGCGATAGGTGCATTGATTAGCTTAAATATTTCGCTCTCTGAATCAATACGACTTAAACCTCTATCTAGCATTCTCATCTCTCTATATACCGCTTCCAATACCTGGGTATCACCAGAAATAACGGCATTAATTATCGGATTTTGCTTACTTCTTGCAGCAGAAAAAGAATCTAAGCCATATAATAAATCACATCGATAACCCAAGTGGCCCAGTCTCTCTTCTGCCGGTAGATCATTTACTTTAGCTAAAAAGAAAGTAATAAAATCGAGTTGTCCATGTCGTAGCGCTTGATGAAAAGCCCACGTACTATCAACTAACAATCTCTTTTGAATCGCCATTTTTAGCGCTTGATTATCAAGTTCATCAATCTTGTTCCAAAATTTTTCTAGCATCCTTAAGTCATTTTTTATGACAGAAACTGCAACAAATCGAGAATAAGAATAACTTGTTTTTATTTTTTCTATATCAGGCATTCTTAATAAATCGTCTAACGCGCTAAACCAGTGGGCTTCTTGTTCTGTTTTAACCGCCAAATCAAAAATTAATTCTTTCTGCTCAAAGCCTTCGTTAATATTTGCAACATTTTTAGTCCATTCTAAAAGATCTATAGCATTCTCTCTTTCTACTATATTAAAAACAGCGCTAATTTTTTTATATTTAAGCATTCTTGTATATTGTCCTGCACCATAATCTCTGGCTCTCATCCATGATTGATGTAATCTTTCTATCAATATAGCTTTATAATTTAAGTTGTTCTGAACATAAAAATTATCTAATGTAGCAAACTTTTGTTCATACCATGATAAAACGGTAATATCATTTTGTTCTAATAAAAAACCTTCGGATATAGCTCTTACTAAAATATTACTGCGTATTCCTTCTTCTAATGAAAAAATAAGCTTATCCCATATCCAATTTAACGACGCCAGATTATTTTTAGGCGACAATTCTGCTAGGTTTAATAACTTAGATGGAAATAAATACTCGGCCAAGTTTTCTAGATTATTTTCAATTTCTTCTCCTTCTAGCTCATCACTAGTACTATAAATAGCCTCTACTAGATCAAAACCGAGTAAATTATGCGAAACTCCGGCCTTGCTAAATTCCAAAAAAAAAGTATCAAGAACCTCTTGCCTACCCGATAGTAATAAGGCTTTAAACGCTGAATGAAAAACAAAAGGAAGTGCTTCTTTTGCCGAAGCGATCTGTAAAATACTTTTAATTTTATCGATCAGATTGGACTGATTGTTTTGTAAACAGGCCAACACGAGATCTCTACATGAATCCCTTAAGCTACGATATTTCTCCTCTACTAAAAAACGAGTACTTGTATCAATTGCAAGCGTTAAATCAGGTTCTTGTTTAATATGATAAAACGTTTCTAAAAAAAAATTTATACAATATTCATCAAACTGAAGTCGATCCTGATCAGAAAATTCTAAATTTTTATAATTGATATTTTTATCGATAATTTTTATTATCGTTAAAAACATTGGTAAATAAATCTCAGATTTAGCTAAGTTCAAATCGTTATAAATATAACCCTCTCCGTCATAAGCTGCTTCTTCTAAAGAATAACTAGTTAATTTAGCGCCATATAGACTTATTAAACTAAACGTAAAGTCCACTTTGTATACTATCATATTAAGGTAATTAGCTACTTTTCTAGGATTAGTAAGTAACGCTTTCAATTTAGCTTCGCCGACTTCTTGCCCTTCATTTACCAGCTGAAACCAATCTAATTCATCCAAAAGTGCATCTAAACTTTCTTTTGTTAATTGGTTTATATAACTAATAGTCGAAATAACCAGGTTTAAACTCGTTAAGGTTTTTTTTCCTCGGCTTATCTCTTGGCCTACTACACGCTCTAATATTTCTTTATAAATGCTAAGAAAAATCTTTTCTACTTGTTTTTCGTTGACGCTTGCTAAACCTTTCATATCATCCGATCGTTTGACTCTAAACTGAAAAAAAGGCTGTTCATGATTAGCTTTTAGGTAATTTCTATCATCAGCTACTTTTCTTTTCTGTTGGTTAACTCTAGGAAAACTGGACGATTTGGGCATATAAGGTGGTAATATCTTTCGCATCAGTTAAATCCTCTTTAATTATTATTAGATTCCAAGAAACAATAACAAACTGACAAATAACACCATCGCTAGCGCAGTTTTTTTAAGCTTTGGATAGTAGCAATATAATTTTCCTTAATTCTATCTATCAATACATAATTATATCATGAAAATATATAAAATATATAAAATATATAAAATATATTTTTATTTTTTACATACAAAAATAGACAAGTAAAGTTTTAATAAATTATTGCTATCTTCGACAAACTGCCCTTTCCACCTGACTTTCCTCACAATAAATAGTTGCAAAATGAGTTGTATAAAGTTCTGATTCAAGAAAGTGATGACATAACACACTGATATATTTGCAACTCAAATCATGAGCTAATGGCAAATATTAATTTTTAAATATATTTTGACAAACTTAAATCTAAAAGATATATTTGCAATCTGCCATTTAATAGCAAAGAAACCTATTTTTCGTTATATAGGAACCGCTTTTAATTGTCTTTTTTGATAGGCTTATGCATAACAAGGATTTTAAATGCAATCTATTGATTTTGAAGATCCATCCCTAACGCCGCTTGGCAATACAGTTTTACCCCATAACTTAAAAAACTTCATGATTTAATTAAAAAAAAGACGCATCCGCTAGGTATTAAACAAGGAATAAGAGATTTTTTAGCTGAACTACGCAAACAATATACGACAGAAATCAATGACATTCCATTGAACGTTTTTATTAGCCAATTTTTACAACATATTTGTACATACATTAATATTCATCAAACAGACTTTGATTATATTACAGAATTAGTTAGGTATATTCTTACCACTTACTCGGTTGATTTTTTTTATAAAACAACAACTGCTATTCCTAAGCTTCATTCACAACGTCCTGAAGTCTGCCTATGGCAAGATCCGGTGCGAGGTGACACATTATTAATTACTTTATCAAAAAACATTCATTATGAAGTGTTGACTCTCTTTCTCGATAATCTAGTTAACGCTTTTCATTTACCCGCCAATATGAAGTTATTTCCCATCTTAACGTCATATACGCCGTTGTTAGAATACCTGGTTGAAGAGAATAAATTAGGACTTTCAGCAATCACTAGCATGTGGCAAAAAAAACACCCGCATTAGAAGATGCATTTATGCGGTTTTCTATTAAATATTTTGGTCAAGTAGGTAGTCCGGGCTTTAATTATTTTTGGCTGCAAATTTCTTCTGACGGTAACACCTCTGCGATGAGAGCCGCTGAAAAAGAAAGAATACCCATTGTGCAAACTATCTTTGAGGGCATACGTCGCGTATATGGCTCCGATGAAGGATTACAGACATTATTATTATATAAAGATAAACATCAACGTACGCTATTGCTTAATACAATACAAGATAAACAGCATGCTCTTATTAAAGAAATATTATTGCTTGCTATCGACATTAATCAAAACTCCAACCCTAACTTCCTACAAAATTTTTTATTACAATCTGATACCCTTCAAACAAGCCCTTTGTTACAGGCGGTTAATAATAACGATAGAAAATCTATAAATTATTTGTTTTTAACTTCAGACAAAGAACTCTCTATTAAAATGCTACAGCATCAAGATAGTTTCGGCAACACAGCTTTTATGCGCGCGTGCGAATCTGGCTATGTAAAAATTTTACAGCTTCTGTTTACTCGAATTTTAATTGATAACTATAATGGCCGTACTCATAACATGAAAGCCATTGTTGAGCTACTCAATAGAGAAAATCTGGGAGGACATACAGCATTTGAACTAGCGATTCAGAATAGGCATTTCCCTGTTCTTGATCTTTTTTTGGATTATGTCTACTTTTTATCTTTAAATAAAAATCGCCGTATATGGCATGTTTTAAGCTATCCCGATAGACCAGGTAATTTTTTAACAGCCTTGTACAAAGCTGAACAAGAATTAGATACATTATTAATCACAGGAGATAGAGCAGCCACTGCAGAAGAAAAGGAATTAAGTAAATTTAGATGGAAGCTATCTGAAGAACTTCTATTAAGAGGATATCCTGGACCTAAAAAAAAACCAGAATGGCGTGCTATTACTCCGATAACTCGAGCTGATCGTATATTGAGTTTCTTAGGGGTTTTTTGTGGACCCAAACCACGCGTTGAATTTCGTGGCCGAAGAAGTCTTACCGAAGCATCATTTTGTGAAGTCATTGCAGAAGAATTTATCGCAGAATTAAATCAAGATAATCTTATTACGCGTCGTAAAGAAGATTTTATAAATATCCTATCATTGATAACTAAAGAAAAACGAAATGTTTTTTTAGAAATAAATAAGATTCGTAATAACGAAAAAATAAGCCAGCCTGAACAGGTGCTATTAAATGAATTTAATGATGCAATTGATGTCTATTATAATCGACATGGACAGCCTATTTTATCTGAAATACAGAAAAATACTTTTGTTGATTTAACCCATTTCGTCTTCGAGCAATCTGATTATTTACTAGTAGACGATGGTAGAAAATTTCTTCTCTTAAACCGTGAAATGCTATTTTGCAGTTCGCTTTTAAACCCAATACACCCTTTACCTTTAAATCCACAACTCAGCACTGAAGAACTAAAAAATTGGCTAAACCTCTATTTTAGTCCACATTATACTTTACATCCGTTTAACAAAGAAATATTGTATAATCTTCCTACCGTCTTATCTAATTTAGAAGAAGCGCCTATTTTTTCTGATCAACAGCATAGTTTTATACCAATCTTACAAACGCTTTTTTTACTTGATGGAAAAATAATACCCACTTCCACCTTGCTAGCTACGGATCAAGGCCAATTTTTTATCCTATATAGAGAAAGATTAAGTTTTCGTGCTGAAAATTTTCATACAATTTGGCTTTCAGCAAACTCCAAAACTAGAGGAGTTTTGCTTTTACTATTAGCTTATTATAAATATCCCATTGCACAATATGAAGGGATATCTGCCGATGCAAATCTTTATTTAGATAACTATGGTAAAAACATAATTCATTTATTAAATAAATATGGGGAAGATATTCCACCGCAGTTATTATTTTACAACGCCGTTAAAACATACAAACCCTTTTTACTTTCGGACTCTGCATTACCCTCTGAGGAACGTCATGAAATAATTAATTTTATAGATCACTGGAAAGAACCCATTAAAACTATACAAAGCGAATCAAATGTCAAAGCAATTGCACAATTAATCGTATTTTTCTTTCCTAGTGCAGTGCGTAGTTTGGTTAACCAAGATCCCCAAGAATTAGTATTTCTTTCTAGCATCATGGTAGCTGATGGTATCCTACACCAGCTATTAAACAATTTGCTAAAACATCCTCAATTAACCCAGATTCTTACTACTTCTTTAGCCAATAAGCTGGAAGAAATAGTAAAACTAACAGGGCGACTTCCTGTAATTGGCACTTTTTTATCCATTTACGGTTTGGTGGGTTCCACAAATGCCTTGATTAACTGTGATCCTAATGATCCAAATCGTCCTTATTATGCCCATTTATTAATCAATAATTTAGTTAATTTTAGTTTAATGGGCATAGCAGCAAGTTTACCTTTTTGGCCAACATTAGGTTTATTTGCAGTTTTAACTTATGATCAACTACTCACTGAGGGAAAGCAATTACATGACATATCATTTTACTTGCAAGATGATATAGAGCACCCTCTGCTACGGCTTTATCACCAACTGTTATTAGGTTTAGGCATTATACCAGAGACTATCTCTTTAACACTCGAACAACGTTATTTTTACCAGGCACTATTGAACTATATTGAGCGATTTGAAGGCGCTGAGCCAAAAACATTCTTTAAATTTATCATGTTATCTATACCACCCTTAAAGCGGATTAGTGTAAAAACAAGGGTAATAGAATATCAAGGAAAGCTTGTTTGCCCAAGAGGTTATTCTCCTCCAAGAGCTTGGGATCGAAGCTGGTGTTTTGGTAGTATTCTTGAGGTTGATCTCAATAATCACTATTCTTTTGAACTGGGAAAAAATAATACTTATTGTGAAAAAAGAGACGTCTTCTCTCACAACAATCGTCTGTATGATCTATTCATTGGTACACAATCCGAAGATTGCACGTTAGGTATACACACCACCAAGCCAGGCATAACTAAGGCTCATAATCCTGCGGGTTCATTTCCTGCTGCAGCTGTTTTAGTTCACAAACATCTCAACAATTACACCAGCGTCGATACGAATCTTCTTTTATTAATTGATGTACCCACAGTACGTTCATATCAGGTAAAACTATTTCCAACTGGAGCCTCATTTAATTCTGCTATCAAAAAAATCGTGGCTATCTACGGAAATTTTCTTAATACCCACTTTAGCTATCTAACAGCTTCTGAAGTAAAAATTAATCAAGAAATGTTAGTCGATAATACAGAAAACCTAAAAACTATCGAACATTTTATTATTTTTAATCAGGACATCACGGTAATAGGTAATTCAATTCCTGAAAAAAGCTTTGTTTTTTTTATTAACAGCATAGTAAAAATAGAAAATAATGTACTTTATTGGGGAAGAAACGCGCAAGCGCATTTAAATTCGACAAAAAAATTAATTTTATCACTAAATAAAGTTACAGTTCATGGAGCAGTTGATTTAAATTCAAATCAAACCATTATCATTGACCATTTAAAAGGAAGCTCGATTAACAACAAAGCTATTTTTGATAGTCAGCGCTATAAAAATTTTTTAGTTAATTTAGGTAAACATAGCACCTACATTAGTGATAAGTACGTCTTTGTTATAGAAAAAGGGCTAAATCACCCTATATTACAAGTATATATGAACAATAGCTTACAACCTGCTTTTCATTACATCCTCTTTCCTTTAAACAAACTAGAATTAGCGCCTCGTCTTTTTAGTCATCAAACTCAATTAATTATCAATGAAGGAGACGAAGATATATTACAAGAGCCACCAAAATTATACATCAACACGATGAGTCAAAATCTAATGGTAAATTTTTATGGCAATTATTCGTGGCATAATCAAGACTATTTCAGCCGAATTGCTGTTTCTAAAGCAGGAAATAAATGGCAACATGAATTAGAAATTGAGCTCAATTCAGGTAACAATACGCAATTTATATCATTACAAATAAAACGTTTTATATTAAATTCAGAGGTCTTTCAACGACAAAATTTTGATAAAATTACCTTATTGTTTAGACCTCAAAAATTAATTCATATGGTATTTATCAAAGAGGAAAAGGATACAAATTTAATGGACCACTATATGGCCTATCGTTTTGAGTCAGGAAAAGAAAATCAGATTCTTATCTTGACCCATGACTCTAAACACTGGCCAGAAGAAACCTATCTTATATTAAAGGAATCAACTGAACAAATCACCATTAACTCGATCATTTATCAAATAAAGCTAGGCTCTACTTTATTAGCTATAAGTAGTATAGCCAATATGACTATTGATGCTAAAAAATTACTCGATAAAATTTACATTCCGACGCCTTTATTAGAAACTTCCATCTCCTTAGAAAACAATACTCTACATATTGGTAGCTTAAAAATAAAAAATTTAGCCAGTGATACTTTTGTATATTTCGCTGAACAAATAATACCCCTTTCTTACGTTATTTATTTAGCAAAAGATGCTACCAGAGAAATCACGCTAACGACTCACTCAGAATTAATAGGAGATTTTCAAATTAAAAGCAATCAAGTTGAAAATAATCCAGTTGTAATACAAGGAAGAAATTACATCCCGAATCAAAAAGCATCAAACTCAAACAGCTGGCTGAAAAGCTTAGGTGGCTCTCTAAGTATTATTGCAGCTATAGCACTAGGTGCAGGTTTCTACTACTTTATTAAACGTTTTAGAAGAGGTCGAGCCATTCAATTGCAGCGCGAGCAAAATGCACAAATTGCAGCAGTGGGCGCAGTAGGCATGTCATTACTTGCACCTACAGTAGAAGCAGGCGCACAAAAAAATCCTCGTTTTGAACCAGAAACTAATACTTGTGCTAATTCTCTCTCATTATTCGAAGATTTTACGCCTAATATACCTTACATAGAAACGAACAAAACTGTTACACCAAAATACGATTATAATAATTTAGGTAATTTTTATTTATTTAAGTTTTTGTTCAGTTTTTTGGGGAAACATGCCATGGTGGAGAGAATGAATCATGCAGAACGTGTACTTTCTTGCCACGATCATTTTATTCAGCAAAAATCAACAGATCAAATTGCACAAACGCTTAAAGCTGCTTTAAATAAATATGCTGCCAATGACCAATCTATTAACCAAAACCGACATAAAGTAAATTTTACAGTTAATCTATCCGGTGAAAAAGCTAATAGTAGTAATCAATGCAAGCACGCTTCTTTTTTTCAGCTTCGACCACAATTAACTTCCAGCTATTTAGCAAGCAATATGCTATTGGCAGAAAAATCATCTAGCAACTCTACCCCTTTGGAACTCACTAAATGTGCTTAATGCAATTAGGATTTTTCCTTTTTTGACAATTATCATTCGCACGTTTACTAGAAATTTAGCATCTAGAACATTTATAAGGATGCCCCGTTAGCATTAGGTATTTTATTTATTAATAAACTTAAGAAAATCTGCGTGATACAGGACTGGAGCAAATTCAATAATTTCGAAGCTGGCTACATCATGAATACAATAGGGATCATCCTTTAAAAAATTTTCTAACTGCTTACGATGAGTAAGTTGAGACAGAATAATTCCTCCTGTCTTTGATTCCCTTGGACCTGATACCACAAAATAGTTATTCTTATAACCCATCTCAAGGAACTTGCGATGCTGCAAACGATATTGGTCTATTTCTGCCATGGATTTTTTATAGCTAATCAATACAAGAAACATCTTTTTGTAACCCCTTTTTTATAATCTCATATTAAATCCTCTGAGAGTTAATTACGCTTTTCTCCTGGAAAATCCACTGATTGTGGTCGTATATATTTATTAAGTATTTTCTCCGCTTTTTTTACCGTTAAAGGTTTGCTATAGATCGCATTCATTCCATTCTCGATACACTCAGATTTTTTTTCCTCAAGTATATGAGCAGTAAACCCTATAATAGGTAGCAAAAGATTTCGTGGCCGTAGTTTTAATCGAATGCGTCGTGTTACATCGTAACCATTTTCATCTGGGAGTCCAATATCCATCAAAATAAGATCATAATTATTTTTTTCTACAAAAGCCAGCGCTGATTTTCCATCGTTTACGACATCTATTTGACAATCTAACTGTGACAGAATAGCCTCCGTTACTTTTGCAGCGATGAGATTATCTTCAACCACTAAAATACGGCGTGCCAATCTTTGATCAGTTTTTTTTGCTGTCGACACTTTTGCTACTTTTTTATTTGGCGCGTGTGTAACTAAGTTTATTGATTTAATTTCTTCTCGCTTTTTTTCACCTTGTATTGATGATGATTCCTCAAAGGGTATTAAACAAGTAAACGTCGAACCTTGATCCAATTTACTGTTTAGCTGGATCTCACCACCTAAATCATGAATAAATTGTTTAACAACAGAGAGGCCTAAGCCCATTCCAGGATAAATACCTTGAGAAGAAGGTGTTAACCGCTTAAAACGAGTATAGACTTCGCTTTGCCGAGCTAGCGGAATACCTATTCCTGTATCACTCACACTCAGTTTGATAACCAGCTGTCGTGTTTTTTTTCTCATTAAACTAGCACTGACGATAATTTCACCTTGATGCGTAAATTTTAGTGCATTAACCAGCAATTCCAAAACAATTCGTTGCACTCGAATAGGATCCCCTAGTAAATAGTTTGGAATGGTTTTGTCATAATCGAGGTGCAACTTTAAGTGTTTTAAACTCGCTTGCGGCTTATTTAGCTGTACTATTTGTTCCAGCAAATGGTAAAGATTAAATCTTTTTTTTAAAAAAAGAATTTCTCCACTGCTTACCTGAACACTCTCTAATATTTTGCTCATAAAATCTAACAAAGCATCACTGGAATATAATAAATCATCTATATACTCCGATATTTCTTTAGAATTAACCGCTTGCTCATTAATCAACCTTTTGACTACAGCGGCACAACCGACTATTCCACTTAACGGGGTACGAATATCGTGGCGCATATTTTCAAGAAATTCGGTTTTTGCTTGGTTTGAAGCTTTGGCTTTTTTTAAAGCAACTTTTAAATTTGCTTCAAGCTTTTTTTGCTTGCTGATATCGATAGAGATACCTAAAACACCAACTATATTTTTAGATCTATCAGGTAGTGGAATTTTAGACGATAAAAAAACTACCTTTCTTCCATTAGGTAAAATCGAAGTTTCTTCCTGTGCGACACCTTTTCCCGATATCACCATTAAATCTGACTCTCTAAACCCATCTGCCATTGCTTTAGGAAAAACATCATAATCTGTCTGACCAATCGCTTCTGGAAACCCAAGTTTACGCATCACCTTTTTCGCATAATCATTTTGGCCTAAATAAACCCCTTGCCGATTTTTCCAATAAACACTTCCAGGTAGTTTTTTAATCTCTAATTGTTGTTTTTCAATGTAATTCCGTAATTCTGCTTTGTTAAATTTGGAATATATATTTTTACGATTCACCATTATTTTTTTGCTCCCTTTAGCGATAAAATTATCCTCACTGTTTGTCATAAATCTATATTAAAAGGCACTCCAAGTAAATTTCTCAGGTAAAAGTTCGTACAATTTTACAACCCGCAGTAGCTCATTAATGCTGTTATAGGAATAAAAATTGGTTTCTAAATCGGAAAACTGGATCAGGCGCTGTCTACACGCACCACAAGGCATACAAACTTGCTTAGGGGTCACTAATAAAATATCTGATATATTATCTATAACCCGCTGTCAGCATCGCACTCAGCGCAGAAATTTCAGCACATTGGCTCAATGGCGTCGCCGCATTTTCCCAATTGCACCCATTAAATAATTTACCTTCCCTTGTTCTGATACAAGCTCCAACCTTAAATTTACACAAGGGTACATAAGCATTATAAGCTGCTTTTTTTGCCAAAAAAAACATTTCACCTATATATTTTTGCATATTAATTTTATCATTAAATTGTAAGCAGAAAACCTAGATATCAAACCCTATTTATATTATTATTGGATGATAAAAAATATTATAATTCAAACTATGTATAATCCAAAAAATCTTATAGAACTTTATTCTGGAAATGATTTAGATACCTTGTTTAAAGGTAACTTTATTAATTTCGGTTACTGGGAAAACGTTCCTACTATTATATCTGAATACGATGTCATCACGGCTAACAAAAATCTTTACCAGCAAGTTTTCCAACGTTTGCAATTAACTGATCAAGACCACGTATTAGAGCTGGGCTCTGGCCACGCGGAGGCGGTTGTGCTCTTTTATCTTCACTTTATCCTACAAAAAAAATTCTTGGCCTGGACTATTTAAAAGCTCATATAGAACACGCACAAAAAAAAATATGCCCTTTTAATTGAATCAGAAAAGTTAAATTTTTTACATGGCGCTGCCGAATCTATTCCAATACCCGATAACACCATCAATAAACTTTATACGGTAGAAGCCTTTCAGCATTTCAATGCTCAATACGCTATTCCTGAATTTTACAGGGTTTTATTGCCTAATGGTAAACTGGTTATCTCAACCTTTTTTGCTAAAAATAAACGCTGTTACGAAGAGTTAATTACACTCTTACCAAGACCGGCTATTCTCTCAGATAGTAGCAAAGAAATAGACGCATTACCTGAAGTTTTAAGTTTATTAGACCAACATTCATTCCAAACTATAACATTAGAGAATATTAGCGAATATGTTTGGTTTGGCTATGATAAATGGGTAAAACAAAACGATCCCGGCATCTGGGATATGAATTGGAAAATCGCCCATGAGAAAAAGTTAATCGATTATTATATATTAACTGCAAAAAAATAATATCGGAATTCTAATGCCTTTTGAATATACCATCGATAAACATCGAGAAAATATTTTGATCTTACAACAAGGAGAAGATAAGACAGCGGCTAAAAATGTAAAGATTACACCGCTTTTTTATTCACTAGATAAAAGTAAGCTTGTGCTTTTTATTTATAGACCTTTTCATTTCACCCAAGGAAAGAGCTATCCCACCGTATTGCATATACGAGGTACAGGCTTTAATACATCGGCAAGGTATTATGCTCATATTACCTGTAGTCACTTAACTGAAAAATCCAATTGTCAGGTAATTGATATTGATCATCGTTTAGCGCCAGAATATCCCTATCCCATTGGATTAGATGATATTTATTCCAGTATTAAATATATCATTAAACACGCGAAAGCATTACGTATTGACCTTGAAAAAATTGCCATTTTAGGTTATAGCTCAGGTGGAAATTTTGCTGCGTTAGCGGCTATTCGAGCAAAAAAAGATAAGCTTCCCATCACTTTACAATTTTTAGTTTCCCCTGTAATCGACTTATCCTGTAGTTTAAAAAAATTTGTACATTTTGAAAATAAGGATAGTTTTCCTCCGTGGCTAACCCAATGGTTTATAAAACTTTATCTACCCGATACTTATGATCCTAAAAGTCCTGAGGTTTCTCCTTATTGGTCAAATGAGTTAACCCACTTGCCCCCTACTTATTTTTTATTGAGCGAATTTGACCGCTTTAGAAGTGATGGCGAAGCCTATAGAGATAAATTAGGAAATGCAAATGTATGGACACATCTATCCGTGTTTAAAAAAGAAATTCATTCCTTTTATTGGCGAAATATTCGTGTTAACGAAACCATTGCCACCCAATTACGTATGGGTTTTAATTTGTTTACTATTCCAAAACCACTCACTTATCGGCCCTTCGAAAAAGAAGAAAAACGAGCTTTTACTTTTAAAATATAAATTTTTAATATCGAAACTTATTCAAAATACTCTATTTTTATAGAAGTTTTACAAAAACAAGCGAGTCGCTATGCTCATGAAAAATTTTGGCCATCGTGTCCCCAAAATTAATTCGCATCACGCGACTGAAATTAGGCCGCGATTCGTCCTGCGT
>CAYQIM010000036.1:0-10937 GCA_964417555.1 Rickettsiella sp.
GGACGCAGGACGAATCGCGGCCTAATTTCAGTCGCGTGATGCGAATTAATTTTGGGGACACGATGGCCAAAATTTTTCATGAGCATAGCGACTCGCTTGTTGTAAAATAAAATGTATTAATTATAGAAATTATAAATATATAAATAAATATAACGTTAAGCATGAAAAATTATTTTCAATACTATTTTCAAACTAAATCTGGAAAAAACAATGCCTAGTAAAGGAACTTTATATAATTTAGAGCGCACAAATCGGCAGCTCATTACGTCAGAAAATTTAATAGAATTAGGAATCGATGAATCTATTCTTGAAGCTCCTCAACTTATTTTTAAGGATGATAAACTAAAAGAACATAAACCTATTGGAATTTCAATTAATGGAAAGGCGTTGGGTGATTTTCCTGAAATAACAGCAGAGAAGCGGGGTTGGCTTTCGTATATGAATATTGGCGAGCCAATTATTGAAGAACGAAAAAATATTCACCCGCCGACTGTTGATACCATTTCTTCTCGAACCTATGTAAATCGAGATAGCTTTTATTCACGTGAGTTTGAAGATAACGTTGATTTTACAATTTCAAATACCATTACCTGGCATATTCAAGGAGAAGCCGAGTTGACTTTTGGTACGAGAGCAATGTCTAATCTTTCAAAAATGGTAGAGTCCCAAATCCTTGCTCGAGGAAGTTCTGATCAGCCAAGTGTCGATGTTTATTTTAAAAATAATGCAACTACAGTGGGTGAAGCAGAGGTATTTGCCCAACTGAGACTTGCTATTCAAGCCGCAGTAGGTGGCTCATTGACAACCTCATCGACGTCTACTTCTGGGACAAAAGGGGTAATTCCGGCTAATTCGCGAGTAAAAACACTTGCCACTCAACGCCGAGTTAAAAAGCAATATGATTATAATATTCCGATCACTTTCGTTGGATTTATTGCTGTTCAGTATGCAGTGCCTGCTAAAATTACACATTATCCGCCACAATCTGTTCCCCCTTACACGTCCACTATCGTTGCTCGTGACATTAATTTACTTGGGTTAGTTGGGAACAAACAACATCGTGTTAAGGGATTGGCTGAAACTGTTTCGGCACTGGAAGTTGAGCATACGGTATTTGAGCAGGAACCACTTACTCATCTTAATGAGCCGCTTTACCGCCAATCGTAAATATTCTTAAAAGGGAAAAATTATTATGACATTTGACAGCCTATTTTCGTTTAGCAATGATATTGCAGACAATGTTCAAGGTATTAACCGCTCTTTAGGGGATAAAATTCCAGGTGCTCATACGGAGGCTAAAATCCTTAGAGAAGAATCTCATGAAGCACTTGCTGTTATGGGATTTCTAAATAAATTCATGGATAAAATGCAGAAAACATCACAGCTACACAACAAAGCGTTTAGTGACCCCAAAACAACATCTAACATGGCCGAATCTAGCATGAAAGAAGGTAGTAAAACTGTTGATAATGATCCGAGTATCGAAAAACCCAGTCAGAACATTAAGAACAAAGCCAATAAGCATAACTAAAATTTTAAAAAAACTATAATTTTGTCTACCTGATTTCACACAGGCGTTGCTTGTGCTAAAAGGGTACTAGGAAAAATTAATGTTAAGGATTACCATGTACTGGACTGCAAAGCAGTCCAGTTTTAGCGCTTTCCTTGAACTTGCTAAAATCGCTTACCTATCAGCGCGACACCACAGGCAAAGCCTGTGCCGGAGTCTCTAAAAACGTAAAAGCCTTTTGCTTTGTTAACCTAATATGACATGGTTTTAAGGTATGCTCATTTGAGCAGTGATCACTTAAAAGATGCGGCGGAGAATAGTTACTACAAATTTGCTACATTGCTCTCGGATGGTATAAGAAAGAGAGCAGGGAAGTTCGACTAAGTCTTTGATTTAACACCATTATTCTGGTGACTATGGGTGGACTCGAACCACCGATCAAAGATGAGGAAATTGCAAATGCCTCAGTTTAAAGAATTTTCAGTTCCTACTAGCTAGATAATAACCATGTTAACTACCGAAGATAACAATAAAATGATAGAAAAATCCCTGGCACAACTCTTAAGGCAATTAAAAGAAGCCATGCTACGCGAGACAAACTGTGTTTGTATTAGGCTAAGTAAACTAGAAAGTCTGAATGAAGGTATAAGCGCCTTAAAAAATATTCTATTTGCATCGGTTGATGATTTCTACTCAGTCAAAGAGTTAATAGAGATTGAACAGTTTTTTTCACAGTCAAATACTTTAAAACGCTTCTATTTTCCTGATTATAAACCACTTATTGGTCCCTCACTTCTGATGTACGTCGAGATAGAGGTTCTGTTAGACACCCTGGAAATGAAATCTCTCGATTTAGCTTGCCGTGGTTATAAACTTGCTACCAGTGAAGTAAAAAGCTTAGTTTTTGAACTACGTAATTTAAACCGTTGATATTTTGACGAAGAAAAAATTGACTTTAACAATTATAAAACCAGGGCATTGTCACTGCTAATAATCGCAGCATGCTGTAAGCCATTTATGCTTGATAAATGGTTATGAGGGGTAATTACCTTAAATTAAGGGGGACATGAATCTGTTTTTAAGCATAGGTTCGGCACCAGGAAAAGTTCTTTAATAGTTTGTTCATTTGGTTTAATCTAAGTTAGCCGCTATTTTATTGTTTAATAAAATACAATGCCTCTGTAAGAGATAAAGCGGCCAAATTATAGCACACCAAAAAAAGAAATGATACTAATTACAGCTAGCTTTACAGCGGATCCAATAATCCGCCCCTTACAACTTTTTTTAGATTTAATAAACGTAGAATCTGAAATACGTTTGACGCCCTATGCGCAGGTATTTCAGCAATTACTTGATCCCTGTAGTTTATTTTGTAGTAATGAGCAAGGGGTCAATATTCTATTGATTCGGCTTGAAGATTGGCTACCTTCAGAATCTGAAAAGCATAATTTATTAATTGATTCCCTTAACGAGAGGATTGATAATTTTTTGTCAACCTTTAAAAATATGACAAATAAAGTTAAGGTACCTTTAATTATAGTTTTATGTAGACCTAGTTCTGTTATTTATGAGAATACTTTGTTAAAGAAAATTTTCATAAGGTTAGAAAAAGAATTTCAAGAAATTGTTACACACTATACAGGCATCTATTTTATTTCTACTAAGGCTATAGATACTTATTATCCTGTCAAGGGTTATCATAATAGTTACGCAAATAAAATAGGTCATATTCCTTATACAGAAAGTTATTTTTCTGCGTTAGCAGCCACAGTGGCTAGAAAAATACATGCCATATTTCAGCCAACTTACAAAGTAATTGTACTAGATTGTGATAATACTTTATGGGAAGGTATTTGTGGTGAAGTAGAGAATATAGCCGATTTAAAGGTTACAGAAACCCAGCTGGCTTTACAACGCTTCATTATAGAGCAACAAAAAATAGGGATGCTAATCTGCTTATGTAGTAAGAATAACGAAGTAGATGTTTGGTCTGTATTTGATAAACATCCCGGTATGCTGATAAAACGCCACCATCTTGCATCCCATCGGATTAATTGGCAAGAGAAAACCATTAATATTTCAGAAGTAGCAGAACAGCTCAATTTATCACTGAATAGTTTTATCTTTATTGATGATAATAGCCATGAATGCCGGGCTATGCAGAAAGCACATCCTGAAGTGCTAACGATCCAATATAAAGAAAATATTATTCATATTCTACAGCATATTTGGTGTTTAGATCGATTAAACATTACACAAGAAGATCTTCAACGTACGACGTCCTATCAACAAAAAGTCAAATACTTGTCGTCAAATGTTTCCTCTTTAAATCAATTCATTAATGATTTAAAGCTAGAAGTCTCATTATTACCACTTTCCAGTGATAATCCTTCTGAAGTAGGGCGGCTAAAAAGAGCCGCTGAACTAACTCGGAAAGTTAATCAATTTAATTGTACAACACAGCGATTTACCGATAAACAGCTGCAATGTCTTTTAACAGGCTCACAAACTTGTTTAGTTATCCATATTAAAGACAAAGAAAAAAATTACGGTTTGAAAGGTGTTTTGATCTATGAACTTAAAGAAGAAGCTTTAGAAATATCAAATTTTTTATTAAGTTGTGAAGTATTAGGCCGTGGGGCTGAACATCACATCCTTAATGAAATTGGCTGCTTAGCTAAAGAACATGATGTTTTATTGATTAAGTTTCAGTTTATATCGAGTGATAGAAATGAGCCAGCAGAAGCGTTTTTAACAAGTGTTTGTGGGCCAGCTGTAAAAACCGATAATGGCGTTTTTTTTAATATTTCCACAGAAAAAGCTTGTTCGGTTAACTACGAAATGACACAGCAATTTGTAACGGCTAAAAAAGTTAAAGAAATAAGAAAAGAAATAAATAGGAAAAAAGTAGTTATAGAAAAAAAAGATTGTATTGATTACTTGCGGATTGCCCATGATTTCTCTACAGTCGAACAAATTTTGTATTTTTTAAAGAACAATAATCATCGATCATTTTTTACAGATTCTGTTCTTATTGCAGCTAAAACACCATTGGAGGCAGAACTGATTGTACTATGGGAAGAAAGTTTAAATATATCCAATTTAAGTTGCGGAGATAACTTCACTCAACTAGGTGGTGATTCAATAAAAGCTACTTTAGTTCTAGGTAAAATTTATTCAATTTATAATACGGAACTACAAATAAGTGACTTATTGAATAGCACGATTAGTAAGCTTGCTACTTTAATCGAAGAAAAAGAAAAAAACCCAACTTTACTCCAACAAACAACATTACAAAAAAGAGAAGGCGAGTTATATCCCCTTTCCTTTGCTCAGCAACGGCTTTGGTTTTTAGACCAACTAGAACCAAATAGATCACTTTATAACATGTTTGTCGTATTCGAACTTAAAGGTAATTTAAGTCAAGAATTACTAAAGCAAACATTTTTAGTTTTATTGGAGCGACATGAAAGCTTACGTACTTGTTTTTTTAATCAAGAAGGTAAGTCTTATCAAACGGTTTTAGCTTACAACCCTGAATTGCTCCGATTTAGTTGGGACTCCATGTTGAACTTGTCTAAGAAAAATTTGCGTGAATTAGCCCATAAAGAGGCACAACACGTTTTTCAACTTAACAATGCTCCTTTATTAAGAATTCGAGTGTTAGAAAATGGGCACCAATATATTCTAATGATAAATATGCATCATATCATTCATGATGGTTGGTCATTTCATGTTTTTTGCAAAGAACTAATGGAGATTTATTCTGCTTTAGTGGAAAAACAACCCATTGATTTAGTCAAAAAAAAGTGGGATTACATTGATTTTTCACATTGGCAGCGTAACTTTCTAAATGTAGCTCGGCAAGAACAGCTATTGAGTTATTGGACGGAGCAACTGGCTGATTTTGTCCCAACTAAATTACCTTCAGACTACACAAGCTTAAATAGAGGTTATGCAGGAGATAGAATAGCTTTCTCAATTAGTAAAAAAACACTGACTACTATTAGAAAAATATCGCAAGCTAATCAAACGACCTTATTTACCACCTTATTTTCTGCATTTTCTATTTTAATAAGTCAATATACATCACAAAAAGATCTTGTAATAGGAACACCTATTTCGGGTAGGCATTATCCAAATCTAGAAACTATGATTGGTTTTTTTGTCAATATTTTAATATTACGTGCAGATTTGCAGGGCGACCCTAGCTTTCAGGATCTTTTACTTAAGAATAAAGAAATGATACTTAATGCTTACCAGCATCAAGATTTGCCCTTTGAAAACGTTATTTCTGCTTTAAATCCAACTCGTGGAAAAGGAGAGAATCCCCTTGCGAGTATCATGTTTATTTTTCAAAACTATCCTGTTGTTGCTTTGCAACTACCTGGAGTTAGTTGTCAGCGCATATTAACTGATAATGAATCCTTACTATTAGCGGATTATGAAAGTGCAAAAGTAGATTTATCTTTGTATCTGCAAGAAACAACAAAAGGTTTACAAGCTCTTTTTGAATATAATACGCAATTATTTCACCGAACGACTATTGAGAGGCTTATTACACAATTTCAAAACTTATTACAAATAATATCAGCTACGCCTTCTTTAAAAATATCAAAAATAGTTTTATTAGATGAAATGGAACGAGACCAATTATCAATGGGTTTGAGTGCAAAAAAGAAAGACTATCCGATTCATTTATCTTTATGCACCTTATTACAACAACAATTTGCAAGAGTACCTAACAAGACTGCATTGAGTTTTGCAGGACAAATGCTTACCTATAGGCAATTAAACGAGACGGCAAATCAATTGGCGTCGCATTTACTGGCATTAGGATTACGACGACAAGAAGTGGTCGGTATCTATTTGGAGAGAAGTTTTGAGTTAATGATTGGTTTATTGGCCTTATGGAAGGTAGGTGCTATACCCGTTTGTATCGACCCAAATTATCCTAAAGGCCGAGTTCAATTTATTATAAATGATTGTCAAGCCGTATTATTGCTAACGCAAAGTAGCTTTCATAACGATTTAACAATAAAGCTAAATCAGGGCAACGGGTCAGCTAATGTTAATAATAATTTATCTATTGTGGATCTTGATAAGGAATGGCCAGCGGTCACACAGCAAGCTAAAAAAAATTTAACACTAACCACTTCATCAGAAGACGTTCTATATATTATTTATACTTCTGGTTCAACAGGCCATCCTAAAGGTGTACCTATTACACAGCAAGGAGTTATCAATATGGCTTATGCCCAGATTGATGAATTAGGACTACAGGCTAGTGATCGTATTTTACAATTTGCGCGGTTCACCTTTGATGCTTTTTTCTGGGAAACATTAGGGGCCTGGTTGGCTAGTGCTCAGTTATGCTTAGTGACAAGTGAAATTAAGTTAGTAGGTCACAATCTGTTGCAAATCCTAAAAACTGAACGTATTACGGTTGCGACACTGACTCCTTCTGTTGTAGAAACGATTCCCGAAGGGGCCGTGTTACCCCATTTAAGATATTTAGTGTTGGCAGGAGAGGCTGCTTCACTATCACTCGTCGAGAAATGGAGTCGGCAGAGCCAAGTAATTAATGCCTATGGTCCTACTGAAGCGAGCATTTGCTCTTCATTAGAAAAGGTTGATTTAGCAAATGGTAAATTAGGAATAGGAAGACCACTTGCGAATGTAGAAATTTATGTTTTAGACGCTCATTTTGAGCTTGTTCCTGTCGGTACGTCAGGCGAAATATACTTAGGTGGAGTGGGTGTAGCACGTGGCTATTTAAATCAGCCAGAATTAACACAAAAAAGTTTTTTGCGAATTTCATTAAATGGCAAATTAAAACGACTTTATAAAACGGGTGATAGAGGACGGTGGCTAATCGACGGGCGACTTGAATATCTGGGAAGGATAGAAAATGATCAGCAAATCAAGTTACGTGGATTACGTATTGAAAAAGAAGAAATAAAACAGCACATACTTAAACATCCTGCCATTGCTAATGCGGCAGTAATTGTTAATGAACAACATTTGGTGGCCTATCTGGTTGTCAAACCGTCTATTTATTCCGAAAAGAATACTTATCTTTTACACATAAAAGATCAAACCCAACAATGGCAAAAATTATATGACCATCTTTATCAACGATTAGACGTTACTAGGCCAATTAATTTTAATTGTTTAGGTTGGAATAGCTCTTACACTAAGAAACCTTTTTTAGAGGAAGAAATGCAAGAATGGATCGATACAACCGTTCAAAGAATAATGACGCTTAAACCAAAACGCGTGTTGGAAATCGGTTGTGGCGCGGGCTTATTAATGACACGGATAGCACCCCATTGTGATTTTTATATGGCTACTGATTTTTCGACTGCAGCTATTAATTATCTGGCAAAATTAAAGGATGCTTTAAATCTACAACGAGTGCGAGTATTACAACGTTTCGCGGATGATTTCGGCGAAAATGAAAAGGACTCTTATGACGTTATTATTATTAATTCTGTTATCCAATACTTTCCAGATATTGAGCAGCTTATTTTAGTAATGGAAAGGGCGATTGTTTGCTTACAACCAGGAGGTAAATTATTTATTGGCGATATCCGAAGTTTAGCCCATCTGGAAATGTTTCATCATAAGCTTATGCAACCCGCTACGAAGAATAAACAAACATTAGCGATAAAACTGGCTGAAAACATCGATCATGAAGAAGAGTTGCTTGTGCAGGCTAATTTCTTTGAGGAGTTTGCAGAAAATCATGTATTCCTTGACTGTGCTATTACTCAGTTACGTCGTGGCAAAAACATTAATGAAATGACTCAATTTCGCTATGATGCAATTCTTTATAAGAAAGGGCCTAATCCCATTCCTAGATTACAGATCGATTGGTTAAAATGGGGTGAAGCATTTACTACGCTAGAAACTATGAAAAAACACTTAGTTAATCAATCTCCCCAGTATTTAGCTATTCAAGGTATTCCAAATGCTCGATTATTGATTTCGACTGAAAAGATAGATGAAATGCCAATGTATCAAGCAGAAAACCCAGAAGTCTTATTCCATTTAGCGGAAACATTAGCTTATCAAGTATTAATTAGTTGGTCTAAACAAGATCCGGTAAACCTTTTCGATATTGTTTTTTATCGTAGTGATCAATTAGCCCATATCTTCGAACACGTTCATATTCGGGAAAATCAACTTAATCAGGAAGATTGGTTGCACTATGCGAATCAACCACAAAAAAACAAAATTAAACAAGTAATTTTAATTGACTTAAAGAAAAAAATTAAGGAAGTTGTTCCAGATTACATGGTTCCTGCTAATTGGCATTTTATTAAAGAAATGCCTTTAACTTTACATGGAAAAACAGATGAAAAACTATTACAAAGCCTCGATTTAAAAAAAGAGTGTTATATTCTTGATTTATCGAGTACTGATATTGAAAAAAGGCTAAGCTTGCTATGGAAGTCCTGTTTAAATACAGATAGATTAGGTACTAATACTAATTTTTTTGACATAGGTGGAGAATCTTTACGCGCTGTTGAATTAATTTCTATAATAAATGAAGCTTTCCGCATAAACCTGCCTATAAACGTACTTATTGATGCACCAACGATTAAAAAGTTAGCGCCTAAGGTTGAAAATCAACTTAAACAAGCAAAAATCATCGAAGCTTCAATAAACTCAGTTGTTTTATTAAAAGAATCTTCAAATGGATTACCTTTATTTCTTATTCCTGGTGTAGGCGGTACCGTATTCTGTTATGAAAAATTAATAAAGAACTTAACCTTTTCCGGCCCCTGTTACGCAATACAAGATCCAAGTATTACTTTGGAAAAGATACTTTTTTCAAGTCTTGAGGAAATGGCTGCTTGTTATATTAAGCTCATCAAAACCATTCAACTTAAAGGTCCTTATAAAATAGCGGGGCATTCTTTTGGCGGTATGGTAGCGGTTGAAATAGCACGGCAATTGCAGCAATCAGGAGACGATATACAATTAGTAGCGTTATTCGATACATGGGCCAGTACGAGAAGTAAAGATAAATTAAATGTGCAGGTTAAAGAAACGCTTACAAAACAATACAAAACAGAAAAACAGAATGAATACAGTGCTCAGTTTTTTCAATCAAAACCTATTATCGATTTATCTTTTTGGATAAAGCTTGGTCAACATCGTATGGGTTTAGGCTTAAACTATCAGGTACCTTCAGCTTTAGCTTTTCCTCTCGTTTTATTTAAAGCAGAAGAAAGTATAGGTAAGGCATTGAATAATCAAGACTCTCCTACTAATTATTGGGATCGTTATTCCTCCAATCTTCAAGTATATAATGTCCGCGGATATCACGAGTCTATGTTAAGATGTCCGTTTGTTAAAACTACTGCCATTTTATTTGACAGGTGTTTGGATGTTGACTGCAAGCAAGAACGGGAAAGTATATGTTTAAGTAGTAAATATTCAATGCATTGTTAGGAATCTCATCTATGTTAAATTTTTCCAAAGAAAAGTTCGATCAATTAGTTTTAGGTGTTTATTGGAAAGATAAAAGAGGTTATTACCTAGATTGTAATCTTTACTTTTCTCGATTACTAGGTGTAGATTCAGTAAATTTTATTATTGGAAAAACAGATGAAAGTTTAAATTACAAAATAATCTATCAAAATGTTTTAAATACAGTAACTACTGCTAATATTATTGAAAAAACTATTGTTGGCTTTGATGAAATTAAAAGATATTTGCTCATTCATGAGTTGAACTTAGCTTACTCAGATAACACTGAAAAGGTGAAAATGGGTTTAGTTATGGAAATTACGTCTGTTAAAGAAAATTTTTTAAACTTAAAAAAAGAGAATAAAAAAACCAAAAACTATTTAGAAAATATCATAACAAATATGCCAGGTAGTGTTTACTGGAAGAATGAAGAAGATGTGTATTTAGGCTGCAACGATTATGTTGCTAAAATAGCAGGTGTAGCTTCTACAAAAGAGGTTATTGGGAAAACAGATTACGATTTTTCTTGGCGAGATGAGGCGCCAGCTATTTTAAAAACAGAACGTGAAGTGATGGAAAGTAAAAAACCTAGAGAATTAGAAATTTCTGGTCAATTAGCAGATGGAACAAAAGCTACCTTCTTAGTTATTAAGACGCCATTATACAATGAGAGGAAAAAAGTTACGGGTATTCTAGCTACTTCCTTAGATATAACTCAAAGAAAAAAATTGGAAGAAAATTTGAAAGCTGCTTTAAAAAAAGCTGAAGTAGCGAATCAGGCAAAGACCGAATTCCTTGAAAACATGCGCCATGATATCCGTACGCCGTTAAGCGGAATAGTAGGTTGTGCGCAGTTGATCCAAATGCAAGCAAATAATCCTAAAAAAGTTGCTGAATATGCCGAGGACTTGGTTCAATCCAGTGACGCTTTATTAGCGCTTCTAAA
>CAYQIM010000037.1:0-12948 GCA_964417555.1 Rickettsiella sp.
GCACATATTTCTAAAGAGAAAAAACGTCGCTGTCTTAACAACGGTATGAATGCAATTTATACCAAACCTTTAACGGCAGCTAAAGCCGCTGAAATACTCCATGCCTTTCTACCCACCTAGAATCTTCTGATCTTTTTAAAGAAAAACACAGCCAATCTCCAGATAAATTAGAATCACTTCCTATCTTAGATAAAGATCAAGCCGTAGAACTAGTAAGCAGTAAAAAAGTCGTTAACCAACTGCTAGCTTTATTATCCAATGAGTTAACGAAAGAACTAGAGTATCTAAAGCAACATCACCAAGCGAGTAATTGGTCAGCGATACGCGGACTTGCACATAAATGGCAAGGCGGAGCGAGTTACTGTGGTGCCCGTCGCTTAGCAAAAGCTTGTGAACAGTTAGAAACGGCTTTGCGCCAAAAGCTAGCAAAAAAAGAAATTGAAAATTGATGCAAGACAATAAGCCTTCTATCAGCCATCAACCTCTTAAAGATATAAATATCCATTAATATCTTGTTCAAATAATAAAACTTTGTTTTATACAATAATGTTGATATCACGGTATTTTCTGTGCGAAAATTCATAAATCGCTATTTTTTCTTATTGGCACTGGATTAGCCTTAAGTCACATCGTATATACAGCTTATTTTTTGAGTGAAGGTTATGTTTTCCAGTGCTTATCAATGTGTTATTTCGCATAACTATGCGATTCCTTACGTTTCATCAGCTGTTCATGCCGGATTTCCTTCGCCAGCCGACGATTTCTTAGAAGGTCAACTCGATCTTAACAAATACCTTATTCATCACCCCGCAGCAACCTATTACGTTCGAGTCAAAGGTGATTCGATGATTAATGCTGGCATTCACGATGGAGACCTCTTAATTGTCGATAGAAGCCTAGAACCACGCGAAAATAAAGTGGTTATCGCAGTTGTCAATGGACAAATAACGGTGAAACGGCTTAAAAAATTAAAGAACAAACAATTTGTCCTCGTTGCCGAAAATCCAGACTTTCCCTCTATTGAGGTTAATGAAGAAAATAACGTTAGTATCTGGGGCGTGGTAACGAATGTGATCCACCCTGTTTAATAGTTATATGCCCTATTTTGCCTTAGCGGATTGTAATAACTTCTATGTTTCCTGTGAGCGGGTCTTTAATCCTGCCTTAGAGAATAAACCTATTATTATTCTATCCAATAATGATGGCTGTATTATCTCTCGTTCTAATGAAGCTAAGGCTTTAGGTATTCCAATGGGTGTGCCTGTCTTTAAATATCGTGATTTAATTCGACGACAGCAGATTAAATGCTTTTCTTCAAATTATTCACTGTATGGAGATATGTCACAGCGCGTTATGAATTCTTTACAACGTCTGTATCCAGACATCGAAATTTATTCAATCGATGAAGCTTTTTTAAAATTAGATAATTTTCCTTATTATGATTTGAAAGCCTATTTAATTGATATACGTCGAAAAATAAGGCAATGGACAGGTATACCCCTTTCGATTGGACTATCTTCTACTAAAACCTTAGCAAAAGTAGCTAACTCCTATGCAAAACGAACTCCCGAAGGTGTTTATGCTCTACGGGATGCTGAATTACGCGACTCAATATTAAAAATATTTCCTATTCAAGACATTTGGGGTATTGGCCGAAAGCTTACTGAAAAATTACAGTGCTATGGTATAAAAACGGCGCTGGATTTACAAAAAGCCAATCAAAAAATTATTCGTCAACATTTTAGCGTAGTTGTTGAACGTATTATTCTAGAATTAAGGGGCATCTCTTGTCTTAATCTCGAAAATATACAGCCTAAAAAACAAATTATGTGTTCCCGTTCATTTGGAAGCCCTGTCACAACCCTAGCTCATTTACATGAGGCCATTAGCATGTATACAACTCGAGCTGCTATAAAATTAAGAGAACAAAAGTCTAAGACACAAAGAATTTATGTTTTTATTACCACCAATAAAAACAAATTATCAGCACCCCAATACATGAACGGTTTAGTTTGTTCTCTTCCTACGCCTAGCAACGATACTTGTCAATTAATTAACATCGCTAAAAAAGCCATCACACAACTTTATAAAACAGGTTTCCATTATAAGAAAATAGGCATTTTATTAATGGATATTATATCGGAACCGCATTATCACCACGATTTCTTTTCCGATCCGCTTAGTTTTCGAAATACAGCCTTAATGAAAACCGTAGATACAATCAACAAAATGATGGGGTCAAATACACTTTTTTTTGCGGCTCAAGGTATCAAGCAACCCTGGACAATGCGTTCTGAATATCGAACACCCCGATATACCACTCATTGGCAAGAGATTGTAAGCGTATTGGCTTAATGCCTTTAATCTCGGGTAAAAAACAGTCATCGTCTTATTCTCAAGCTCAAATATCTGTTTTGTAAAAGCTTCTTTTCGATCAGCTCAAGTGCGTCCCTTTTTTTCAATTTATTCATCCTTTCAATACGAGCATCAAATATTTCTTTATGCGCAACAAATAATTTATCGATTTAAGCTGACATTAATGCAGTCTACCAAAAACTCAGCTAAATTAAAGCTTTATAAATTGATTAAGCAAAAGGCAAGTCTTACAATATCAATCACTAAAACAATTTATACAAAGCAAGTACTAATCCTAAAAAAATAGCCTATTGAGTCTACAGTGCGGTATTTTATCTAATCTATATAACTTTATTATAAAACTTTCTTTTCATTTAAATATAGTTTAAAGTACTAATTTTAAGCTATAAATAACAATTTTATTCTTTCCCCTTTCCTTATTTATGTTAAAAAAATTAATAAGGATATATTTTTTTAGCTAAAAAAAACTAAAATTCTATAAAACTTTCAATAAAAATATGATTATTTTGTCTTCGTTTAATTCTGACTATTTAAGAAATCCACTTCAATTTTTGATTGATCAATTTATTGAGAATGAAAAAATTGAAATTAATTACGGAAATATCGTAACTTCACTATTAGAGCTCAAAAGAGAGAGAGAAAATCAAGTAGTTACGATTCTTTTTAGGTTAATTGATTTAATCAATTGCACTGAAGAATCCATCGATCTACTGCAATTAAAAAAAAACTTACAACTAGTAATAGATACGATTGATTCAGTAAAAAATCAATTAGCTACTCGTTTTGTTGTTATTTTATGCCCAAGTTTAGAAAATAAGTTACCAAACTTACAGTTTTTAGAAGAATATTTTAATAAAGAAATGCATAAAAAAGCTATTGAACTTATTAAGGTAGCAGAGATTCAATCCTATTATTCCCTTTTATCAATTGAAAATAAAATCGGTAAAGAAACTCACATACCTTATACACCAAGCTTTTACATAGCTTTGTCTTGTTTTTTAGCAAGAAAATTACACAATCTAATAACTAAACCTTATAAAGTAATTGTAGTAGATTGTGATGATACGCTGTGGCAAGGCGTTGTAGGTGATATAGGCGCAGAAAATGTGAGCTTTATGGAACATCACCGTCTATTACAAGCGTTCTTAATTGAAAAAAATAAAGACGGTATACTTATTTGTTTGTGTAGCAAAAATGATCAAAAAAATGTCATCGATGTTTTCAAAAAAAGATCGAATGATATGCTTTTGACACTTGAAAATGTGTCAAAATTTAAGATTAATTGGCAGTTAAAATCCGAAAATATATCCCAATTAGCTCAGGATCTCAATTTAGGGTTAGATAGTTTTATATTTATCGACGATTCACCTTTTGAACTTGAAGAAGTTAGACATAATTTGCCAGAAATATTATGCATTCAGGCACCCAAAAATAGAGAAGAGTTTTTTGCAATAAAAGATAATTGGGTTTTTGATAGTAATATTATTACCGAAGAAGATAAAAATAAAACAAAATTATATCGAGAGGAAGAAAGTCGGCAGGATTATCTTTCTACTTTTAATAATTACATTCAGTTTTTACAAGCTATCAATCTATCTATTTCAATTAATGAAGTTAAAGAAAATCAAGAAGAAATCATCAAAAGAATCAGTATATTATCAGGTAAAACTAATCAATTTAATCTATTTCCTTTACCCAAAGATATTGCTGATATAAAAAATACCTTAAAAAATAATAACGTTATTTTTTATGTTAAAGCACATGATGATTTTGGGGATTATGGCCTTATCGCTGTTGCTTTTTGTCAGATTAAAAATAATCTTTTACAAGTTGATAGCTTTTTTGTTAGTTGTAGAGCTTTTAAAAAAGGCATTGAATATCACCTAATTAAGCACATTGCTCAATATGCTGTTAGTCAATCTATAGAGAAAATTAACCTATCTTTTAAACAAACAGAAAAAAATACAGCGGCGCAAGGGTTTATTACTTTGTTATTACAAAAATTCAATGATCCTCTTGTAGATTGGAAGCAGATAAAGAACAATAAAAAAGCTAGCCTAAGTTTTTCAACTATCCAATTATCTCGATTAGAAGTTAATGGTTTATTAGAAGCACAAAATAACATGTATGGTAGAGATTCTTCTTCCAATGCTGCTGCTGTGGCGAAACGTCACGTAAAAGAATTTTTAAGTAAGAACAATTATTTAGTCAAGCTTCAACGCATAACAAAAACATTAACTTTTCTGTTAAATAAATTTTTCTTTGATGAGGAAAAACTTTTAAATCTGCATACCCTTGAAGATAAAATAGTTACACTCTGTCATTTTTTATTGGGCGACATACAGAACGACATAGCACTGACTTATCTTGGCCTAGACTCATTAAAAGCAACGGAGTTAAGTTATTATTTATATCAAATTACTAAATTAGATATTCCTATTACCCTATTACTAGCCAAAACGACAACATTGCAGAGTTTAATTACTTACTGTGGGCCACAGCAATACAAAAATGATGAAGTAGATGGTGAAGTAGATTGTTTAGTAACCTCTCGCCAAGAAAGTCAAGTCATTAGCACTTCATTTCAGCAAAAAAGAATATGGCTTGCTGAAAAAAAAGAAATAAACTACGCTTGCCCTTCCTCCGATTACATGATGATTGCATGCTTTTCGGTTAATAACTTAAACCTCCCTCGTTTTAAGCGGGCTTGTGAAAACCTGATCAAGAAACACGATGCTTTTGGTTTTTCTTTTTATATTCGAAATAATGAGTTGGTCCAAACTATTTTACCAGCTGAAAATAGGCCGCTTTTTTTTGAAGTACATCCTCCTCAGAATGAACTGTCTGTAAAAACTGCTATTTTAGAAGCAACAAAAAAAAGTTTTTTCATGCATGAAATCCCTTTAATTCGTTTTTCTGTTTTTGTTACTGATGGATCCCATAAATTTTATATTTTGCTGCGTATCCATCACGGAATTTTTGACGCCATTTCTCTACAAAACACACTATCAGATTTATCTGATTTATATAACAAAACAACTTCAAACCCTAGATTAGATCGGTTTACCTATCAATACAGTGAATTTGTTTATTATCAGCAAGCTTTTTATAATACTGAAAATTACCAAGAAGAAGCAAAGCATTATTGGTCAAACGTTTTATTCCCTTTGAAATCAAGTACCGAATTTCCATACGATAAAGTCTCTCATTGCTATAACCTTGCTGCGGAACATCCTTGTAAACGATATAATTTTTCTATTCCACATAAAGACCTATTAATGCTACAGCAATTAGCGCAATCTACGACAACAACTATTTTTAATCTGGTTAGTTCACTATTTAGTATTTTAGTTTCTGCTTATACCTATGAAGATAAAATAGGTATTATAACGGCTACGAATGGCAGAAGTTCACCCATGTTCCATAAGGTAATAGGTTTTTTTGTTAATTTAATCGTTTTGCCTTTTGACCTTGAAAAAAATATTTCCTTTTTTGATTATGCAAAAGCAAATTATCAGATTTTTTTAGATAGTCTTGCTTTTCAAGAATTCCCTTTTGAAAAAACACTAGAAATTTTTCAAAAACAAGGTATTGCTAATATTCTAGTAAATCCTGCTTTAATTTATCAGAGTTATAAACCAGCGAAACTGGTGCTAGATGGTGAGCAGGCGGTTTTGGAAATTCCTAAAAAACCTATTCTATACGATCAAAGAGAAACTTGCCGATTCGGAGCATTTAGTTTGTTTATGCAAGAAGAAAGCAAAGAGATAAATTGCATCATTGAATATTCAGAGTCATTGTATAGTGATTCTTTTATTCAACGCATAGCGAATAATTTTATTTATTTAATTCATACTATTTGTCAGGATCCTCATCAAAAAGTGCATGATATCAGTTGCGTTTCAAAAAACGAACAACTTGAACTACTCAGTTTTAGCAAGGGTCCTGTGACGCATTATAATGAAGATTTAATCACTATTTTTCAACAACAGGTTTTTAATTACCCTGATTCTATTGCTATTTCTCATAATGAAATGAGGCTTACTTATAGGGAACTTGATAATTTATCTAGCCATTTAGCAAATAATTTAAAAAAATCAGGCATAGGTATTTCTGTTCCAGTAGGCCTCTATTTTGAAAAAGCATATTTATTTTTCATAGCAGAACTAGCATTGTTAAAATTAGGTGCTGTGTTTGTTCCCTTATCCAAAGCAGATCCGACAGAACGTTTAAACTATATTATTGAAAATGCAAAACTACACTATGTTATTTTTGATAATAATCTACTTATTAAGCATGATTCACGACTACAGCTTATAAAAATTAGTAAGCAAACATTAACCAATATTGATATACCAGAAAAAACCTATTTATTAAGTCCTGCTTCATTAGATAGCAGGATATGCATTCTTTATACGTCAGGATCTACAGGTACTCCTAAGGGAGTTATCTTAAAACAAAAAGGGATTGTCCGCGTTGTCAAATCTGCAAATTACATTCAAATGACTCCTCAAGATAAAGTTGCCCAAGCGGCAAATTTAGCCTTTGATGCGGCACAATTAGAATGTTGGCTAGCTTGGACAAATGGTGCTTGCTTAGTTATTATCGATAAAGAGCTATTACTCGATGACAAACTTTTTGCGAAAAAACTTTCATCCGAAGATGTAACCACCCTGTGGTTAACTGCGGCGCTCTTTCACCAATATGCTTATACAAAACCAATGATTTTTGGTAATTTGAAATATTTGCTAGCAGGCGGAGACATTGTAGAGAAAAAAGCAATACAAGAAGTTTTTCATCATGTAAAAAACGACGTATTCAATTTTATAATAGGATATGGACCAACAGAAACAAGTATCTTTGCTACAACTTGTAGAATTACAGCAGATATACTTAATGATTTTCTATCTATGCCTATTGGCCGCCCTGTTAATAACACAGAGATTCGCTTATTTAATCGTTTTAATAAATTAGCTCCTCTGGGGGCAAAAGCACACTTAGCGATTGGGGATGATTCCTTATCGGAAGGTTATCTTAATAAGCCTGAATTACAGAAAGAACGTTTTATCGTTTGTTCTGAATCTACCTTATATCTATCTGGTGACCAAGTAAGGTTGAGTAGAATAGATAATCCTCAGTTACTTTTTTGTGGTCGAATGGATGGAGAACAACTAAAGAAAGCCGGTGTTTTGATTTCTTTGTCTGAAATTGAAGCAGCTTTAATGCATCATCCCGCTTTAAAGCAAGTTGCTCTTGTCATAAAAGAGGCGGGTTGTGGAGAAAAAAAGCTAATTGCTTTTTATATTAAAAATGAAAAACCATATATGCTCGATAAACAACATTTTTCTGACTATTTAAGGGATAAATTACCTCCCTTTATGTGGCCAGATTTTTACCAGGAAGTGGATCAATTTCCTACGACGCCCAATGGTAAAATTGATAAAAATGCATTACTTCTAAAATTAAATTTTGCAGCAAAGAATCATTTAGAAATTTTAACAAATAATCAAAGTAAAATAATGGATTTATTTAGGAACGTACTTTCACTGCCTTCTACGACAGAATATCGAATAGGTTTGGATGATAGTTTTTTTGATTGGGGCGGTACTTCAATAATCGCTATGCAATTAGTTTATGAAATTGAACGCTTATTTGGTATTAGACTATCATTTAAGTTATTACGTCAAAATCCCTCAATTCGCTCTATTGATAAGATATTAAAATCTCAAATGGATTATCTTACATTGGAACAAAACGCTTCTTGGATTGTTTTTCAAAATGGTGATGAAAGCTTAGCGCCCATAGGTTTTATACATCCAGCAGGTGGGGCGCTGTATTGTTATGAAGATTTAATAAAGAAAACCTTACTAAAAAATGTTTTCTTTGGCATAGAGGATCCCGTACTATCCAACGGCCTACCGCAAAATTTAAGCCTTGAAGAAATGGCTAAAAACTATCTTTTGCAAATAAGAGAAAAAATTAAGAAACCGTTTATTTTATCCGGTTATTCATTTGGTGGTATGTTAGCACTGGAAATAGCTGCCCAATTAGAAGAAAAACAAGACAACGATTTAATTGGTGTGGTGCTAATTGATACCTGGATTGTTTCTTGTGCGAGTGAAGCTATCCAACAACAATTAAAGCAAGAAGTTTTAAATTACTATACTGAAGTGAGTCGTAAGATAGGAGAAACAAGAAAGTCGCTCAAGGATCAGCTAGAGCAGCGTTATCAGTACTTACAAAATCTTGGATTTGCTTTCAAGCCTAAAAAACTGAAGCATACGCGGGTTGTTTTATTGAAAGCGACTATGCTAGGAAGCTCATTTGAAAATATGGCTAGCGAGAGCAAAAATAATTATTTGTTAGATTTTGTTAACGATAAGTTATTTCATTGTACCCCCATACCAGGAACCCATTATACTATCCTTGAGCAAGAGTATGTTGATAGTACGGCTAAGGTTTTTTCTGATCAAGTCATGGCGTTACAAAAACATGAATTTGATACTGTAAAAAAAGGGGGGAATATGCCATTATGTTTCTTTAAAGCAGAAAAAAATAATGTGACAACTAACAGTAAACCTGATGTTTCACGTAATTACAAATTATCGTGATCGTAAATTAACTGTTTCCTTTAATCGCTTATTAGTCAGTTTATATTTGGTAGAAAAATGATGACTTTAAATATTTTAAATTTGCTACCATCTTCTATCTATTGGATTCAAGAGGATACCAAGACCTTTTTAGGTTGCAATCAATATTTTTTTACTATTCATAATGATCTTGATAAAGGTCAAGCAATAGAAAAATCGATTGATAGAATTTTTTCAGGTGAATATTTAAATTTTATCAATAATTTATTGAAAAAAAACACTCAGCATTTAAAGAAAGCTGCTGTTTATTTTGGCAACTTGGGTAGTTCAAATGGCCCCCTGCTTATTCAATATGCACGTTCGCCTGAAGGTAAGGCCGAGTCCTTGTAGTTGAAGACCACGTGATTGCGGCAAAAATAGCTCAGCATGTGTTGACAAAACTACACTATCAAGTTGAGGTTGCAGAAAACGGAAAAATAGCTTTAGCGCTGATAGACAAAAATCATTATGATCTTATTTTAATGGATATAGGCTTACCCGATAATGATGGCGGAGAAATAACACGCCGAATTCGTTTAAAACAATGGAAGCGTAATCCTTCAGTACCTATTGTAGGGTTAACAGCACATATCGATGCAGAAAACAGGCGCCGATGTCTTGAAGCCGGCATGAATGCCATTTATACAAAACCGCTAACACCTGAAAAGGCGGCTGAGATAGCCTATGCATTTATACCCCGCCATTATAATGAGACGTCTCCAACTGTGATTAATGTCGATATCGAATCTTTTAAAGAGCTTCCTGTATTGGATATTGATAGAGCTATTCAGTTCATGGGGAGTAAAGAATTTGTTAAAGAAGGATTAACTTTATTGATAAGCGGCCTTACAAAAGAATTAGAACTTATTAAGCAATGACGTCAAGAAAATGATTGGCAAGCCATTAAAGCCTTTGCTCATAAATGGAGGGGTAGTGCAAGTTATTGCGGCACACGGCATTTAGAAGAAGCTTGCCAGCAGTTAGAAACTTATTTGCAGACGGGTTCTGTCGAACAAGCTGAAGCGTTTTATCAACAGCTTATTCAAAAGGCAGAAGCGGCAAAAGAAGCAGCAATGGAATATATTAAAAATACCAATTTTAAAATTAACCGCTCTGCATGACGCGCATTTCTAACGTTTGTAAGGTTACCCTTTCAAGTGGGTAACCTTATTTTTTCGCTATATGTTACATCAAGTCTGAACTATTCTGCCTAACTTAAGCAACGTGGCATTTAACACTTAAACTAAGAGAATCGTTCATTGCAGGCACTAATATACACATAGGCGCAGGTAATTGTGCTTTCAAAAAACTTTGCTTTCGCCAGAAAACAGACGCGTTGCTACTTTTATTGTTAAATTCAATATTTTTTTGACTCGGCAAAAAAATATTATTGAGGTCGATCATTAAGGCCTGTAAATTCTCTGTAAAGGCGTTTACTTTATCTAAACTGTTCTCAAACGGTAAACTCAAATCTTTAAATTCTTCTTTTCTATCTTCTAAACTATGCCAAGCCCAACGCAAATCCGTTTCTTTTACACCTAAGTTAACCCGAACCGTCAACTGTTTTTCTATCTTATCTAGGGTTTCTTGCCATAAACTTATTTGCTCTCCTGTAACAAAAGTAGTTACCCCTGTTTGCGACTCTTTTAATATTGGAGGGTTGCTATTTTTTTCGTAGAACAAACTCCAAAACCAGCCATAAAGTTTTTTTCCTTCATGTATCACAACTTGCAATAACATTAATTGCTCATTGAGGTGATCAAGTGAATAAGGAGAAATTTGTGGTGTATAAACGGTATTAGCTTTTTTACCTTTATAATAAGCAGAACGATCAGAATGACGACTATTCGATTGTATTCCTAAGCCGATCTGTTGCCTCAGATAAAGAATTGCTTTTGTACTTACCATAACACTTTGCTGTAGCCAAGAATCCATTCTCATAGCAGAACTGACTGGCAACGCATCACTATCAAGTATTTGTCTACGACGACGTACATTTCTCAACGGAAGAACACCTATTTCCTGGCCTGTCACATTGAAGGCTGACCTATACTGTTGTACATGATCCTCAAATGTTACTACGGCATTGATATCTCTAAGTAGGATGCTCTGATCGTTAAATTGTAATTCGAGTGTGCGTAGCTTTGGCTCTTCATAAAAACGATATAATTTAAGTGTAAAAAACTCTGTATTTTCTACCTCATTATTGAAGACATTAGTAGCAAGCAGATCGGTTGAATTTTCACCATAACGGAAAAATTGCAGGCTATCCGCCTTTTGATGCGGGAAACGCAACTCAGAATCTGGTTCTACATCGTTAACCGTTATAATAATTATCTTTTTTGATCGATCGAACTCTAACGGATTGGGCTCTAATTTCCAGTTGTTTTCTTGCCTAACTATTCTCATCGGTACATTATGATGGAGAATAACCTGCCATTTTGTATATTGCTCATCTATCAAAAGCCTTTGATTCTTAAATTAAGATATTCATGCCTATCTTTTCTAAGTTTGAGATGCAAATTAGTATTGTTATCCGATCTGAGTAGAACGTGCACAGGCAGTGTCCTATTGGCTTCAATACGTTGTATAATCCGACTAAGATCAAGGATCTCTTTTGTGTTGTTGTTGCCATTGACTGAACTATACAGTATCACCGACGGAATCTGGAAAAACGGTTCCGTCTCTTCGGGTACCGTTATCACATACGTGTTATTACCACCATTACCAAATAAATGACTGGGATAATAGTGGTTATTGAACATCACATCATGATGATTATAGCCTATACTAACCGTACTATTAGTGATAGAAGAATAGATAAACATCGGTAACTTAAGTCTATTCACAATGGAGGGATAATCTCGGATTATTTCTCTTACCGATTGATAACTATTTTGCATAGCATAGATAGTATTTTCACTAACTTTGATTTTAGTATCATCTTTCAATTGATACGCCGTATCATGTCTCGTATGTGAAGCAATTGTAACCTTCAAAAATTTATCCTCCGTATTTTCTACAAAGGTAGTATTATCCATAAAATGAAAGTTTACTTGATAGTGGCTCAGAACACGCTTAACATCAATAGCATAAACATCGTGCATAGAATAGTTAAAATTAAACGTATGCTGCGCTTCATTAGAAGCATTATATAAATGAATATATGTTATTCCTTTATCCATCGGCACTTCATAGAAAAAATTTCCTTTAGTCGCTTTATTTTCTATCACTGTGTTAGGTCGAACCATACAAGATAGCTGATAAAAACAGAGGGAGGAAGAGAATGGGATCAAGAGAGTATCTTGGTACGTACTATTAGCGCCTCCTCTACCATCTACTTTCTTAGTATCACAATCACAAGTAATGCTATCCATTTGCTTTTTTCTTGCTGAAAGCTGCTGTAACTTAACTATTTTCAAATCAGGTTGATGTGCTGTACTCGTACTCAGTTGATTCTTATCTAAATTAATTTCTAAATATTTTCTCTTAGCAAAGTCATTTACGTCGAGGATATTCGTGCCATTACCACCATCAATATAACCTGTGGTATTGTTTCCCATTAAATAAAATAAATCATCTTCATTCCCACCCAGTAATTCCTTAAATCCATTATTAATTAAAAAGATATTAGGACTTTGCAAAAAGCCTTGTATATGATCGTTACCTTCTGCTGTATCAATTAGGGTAAAATTAGCTTTCTTATTAGTCGTGATATCTGCTATGCCTATAGCTCGTTTACATAGGTATCCCTGGTGTGCTAAAGCGGTTCCATCCTCACTTTGAGAATAACAAAGTAACTTTCCTCCTTCTGGAATATCCGGTTTAGATCGGTCCCATTTAATCAAGCGAGTCGCTATGCTCATGAAAAATTTTGGCCATCGTGTCCCCAAAATTAATTCGCATCACGCGACTGAAATTAGGCCGCGATTCGTCCTGCGTC